>CAWUII010000019.1:0-33617 GCA_963922575.1 uncultured Opitutia bacterium | reverse complement strand
CAGGGCCGCTTCTGGACCGAGCAGCGCTGGCTGGTCGGCGACTTCAATGGCGACGGAGCAGATGATATTGCCCGCATATTTAAAGACGGTCGCGACGTCAGCATCGACGTCTATTGTTCCAGCAAACAAGGCTTTGTCCTTAAAAACTGGGTCCAGCAAAAGGGCCGCTTCTGGACCGAGCAGCACTGGCGAGCAGGTGACTTCGACGGCGACGGAGCGGAAGACATAGCACGCATGTTCAACGACGTACGCAACGTCAGCATCGATGTCTACCGCTCTAACAAACAAAACTTTACCCTGGAAAGCTGGACCACCCAAAAGGGACGTTTCTGGACCGAGCAGCACATGCGAGCAGGTGATTTCAACGGCGACGGCGTAGATGATCTCGCCCGCATATTCAAAGACGGCCGCAACGTCAGTATCGATGTCTACCGCTCTGACAAACAGAGTTTTGTGATGGAAAACTGGGCGCAACAGCAGGGGCGCTTCTGGACCGATCAACACTGGTTTGCCGGTGACTTTGATGGTGACGGTATCGAGGAAATAGCTCGGGTATATAACGATAATCGCACTGCTAGTTTCGACCTTTATCGCTCTAATAAAAAAGGTTTTGTATTCAGCAACTGGGCTCAACAGCAAGGGCGTTTCTGGGTGGAACAGGAATGGCGCGCCGGTGACTTTAATGGTGACGGAAGCGACGATATAGTCAAAGTGTTCAAGGACGGCCGCGACGTCAGCATCGATACACACCTAAGTACAAATTGAGCCAATCTAAAAAATTACCCCTTATAACTATGAAATATTTCCGTTGTTTACAGCTATTCACGGTAGCTCTCTGCCTGTCAGCCGTTACCGGATTTTCCGAAGAAATCGAGTCCGCACCCTCCGAAGCAGACATCATCGATGTGTATGTGATACCTATTGTCGATGTCATCAATACTCCAAACCTGTACATATTGCGGCGCGGCCTGAAAGAGGCGATTGCAAACGACGTCGAAATGGTGATCCTCGATATGGATACTCCGGGCGGACGACTCGACATCACGCTTGAAATGATGGAGATGCTGGATCGTTTTGACGGGATTACGGCCACCTATGTAAACGATGATGCCATTTCAGCCGGTTCTTTCATTGCAGCGGCCACACAGGAGATTTACTTCGCGCCGCAGGGAAAAATGGGCGCTTCAGCAGTAATTCAGGGCACCGGCGAAGACGTCAGCGAGACTGCAAAGCAAAAAATAGACAGCTACCTGCGTGCGAATATCCGCGCAATGACAGCACAGTACCCCTATCGATCCGACGTAATCCGTGCGATGCTGGACTCGGAGTTTGAACTGAAAATCGACGACGAAGTGATCAAGCCAGCCGGCGAGCTGCTAACCCTCACCGCTGCGGAGGCCCTTCGGGAATACGGAGACCCACCGAACAAGCTTCTCGCCGAAGGTATTTACGAATCGATGGATGCCCTGCTGGATGCCCGACTAGGCAAAGGTAATTACCGAATAAGCGACTTTGAAATCACCTACTCGGAGGAGATCGCAAAATGGATGAATACCATCGCGCCGCTACTTATGGGGCTGGGCTTGTTACTGCTCTTTATCGAATTCAAGACCCCCGGGTTTGGCATATTTGGTATCGGTGGCCTGGTACTGCTGGGTATTTTCTTCATCAGCCATTACATCGCGGGCCTGGCCGGTAACGAGCCGATCCTTTTCTTCGCTTTAGGCGTCTTACTGATCATTCTGGAATTGTTTGTTTTACCCGGATTCCTGATCTTCGCCCTGTCCGGCATTCTTCTGATCGTCGGCTCTCTGCTCTGGACGATGATCGACTACTGGCCGTCCGGCGGTGAAGGTGGTGAGGACGGCTCCGGCGGATTTAACATCACCCCGGAAATGGTGACCGAACCGCTGATGCAATTCGCGCTGGCCATCACGATCGCATTTATTGGAGCATTGATTGTAGCGCGGTTTCTGCGCGGCTCTTGGATCGAGCGTCAACTAGTACTTGAAAATACGTCAGGCGGCGATAGTCAGGCAATACGTGCAGCGCGTGAGGCACAATTGCCGAAACCGGGTAGCAAAGGTGTTGCAATCACACCACTACATCCTGTTGGTCGGGTAGAGATTGCAGGTATACGGTATGATGCGCGCTGTGGTGTTGGAGCAATTGATCGTGGCGAAAACATTCAAGTCGTTAATAGTAGCGACTTTGATTTAGTTGTGGAGAAAAGTTCATGATAATAATACTCTTCATTGTTGCTACACTACTGCTGGTTTCATTTGAGGTCATCCTACCGGGAGGAGTGCTTGGTGTCATCGCCTTTGTCTGTACTTTGGTTGCGACTTGGCTTGCATTTGATCAGTATGGATTCGCTGTAGCACTCACTGTTTTTCTAGGAACGTTTCTTTTAGTCGCTGTAACCTTGTTGCTGGAATTCAAGCTATTGTCCGGGACAGCTTATGGCAAACAGTTCTTTTTAGATGCAGTTGTCGAAGGACGCGCTCGAAAAACTCAGGCCGACGATTCGATCATCGGAAAAAAGGGTCTCGCATTGACTCGCTTGAATCCGTCGGGCAAGGTATCCATTAATGGCAAAAGCTACGATGCATACTCACAGGATGGATTCGTTGAAAATGGTCAGGAAATTGCCGTCATCGCCCAAGATAATTTTAAACTAACCATAAAAAAACTATGAATACATCAATACTCCCCCTCGCTTCGGTTGGCTGGCAAGTAGGCTGGTTTGCTCTTGGCGGCCTCGCCGTCGCTCTGTTATTTCTGGTAATAATCACCTTTTTCATGACATGGCTTCGTGCGTTCCTCGCAAAGGCCTACGTTGGTTATTCCGAGCTGATTAGTATGCGTCTTCAAGGAGTACCTGCTTCACTAATTGTCGATGCCCGAATCGCCGCAGTAAAGGCTGGCATTTCCATCAGTGCTAAAGAACTCGAAGCGCACTACCTCGCAGAAGGAAATATCATCCAAACCGTGCAGGCAATTGTTGCAGCCGATAAGGCCAATATCAAGCTCGACTGGCAGCGTGCCTGTGCAATTGATCTGGCGACCAAGGGCACCGGAAAGTCGGTCCTAGAAGCGGTGCGTACATCCATTAACCCGAAGGTGATTGACTGTCCGGCTACCAGCGGAGGACGTGTGACTATAGACGGCGTTGCCAAAGACGGCATACAGGTCAAGGCGCGTGCGCGGGTGACGGTACGTTCCAATCTGGACAATTACGTCGGCAGCGCGCAGGAAGAAACCATTATCGCCCGTGTTGGTGAAGGCATCGTGACGACCATTGGCTCGGCAGATTCTTACAAATCGGTACTGGAATCACCGGACTCGATTTCCAAGGTCGTGCTGGATCGCGGCCTGGATGTCGGAACGGCCTTTGAGATTTTATCGATCGATATTGCCGATGTAGATGTCGGTGAAAACATCGGAGCCAAGCTGCAGGAGTCACAGGCTGAGGCCGACAAGAATGTGGCCCAGGCAAAGGCAGAAATGCGCCGTGCCGCTGCGGTTGCTCTCGAGCAGGAAATGAAGGCAAAGGTTGAGGAGATGAAGGCAAAGGTAGTCGAAGCCGAAGCTCAGGTCCCACTCGCCCTTGCAGAGGCCTTCCGCAAAGGAAACCTGGGTGTTATGGATTACTATCGGTTGAACAACATAAAAGCGGATACAAATATGCGCGACTCGATTTCAAAAGAAGATAGCAAAAAATAATTTGTTTTAGCAGCGGCATGATCCACCCCGGATCATGCCGCAAATCCCAGTGTCATGAACGACATCGTTGAACTAATCTTTGCAATTGTTGCCGGCTTTTTCTGGCTTTTCGGCGGTTCTCTTTTCCGGAAACGTGAGGAAGATCCTGCCCCGCCAACGGCAGCACAGAAAAGCAGGACAAGTGAGCCGTCTTCAAACGAGAACGAACAGACTCACCAGCAGGAGATCCGTGACGCGATCCGTCGTAAAATCGCGGAACGTCGTCAGCAGTCCGATGCCGAACCGGTTGTTATCTTAAAGCAAGAGCCGTATAAGCAGACCTTTGGACAACCGGATCAAGCAAGTAAACCACTTGCCTATGAAGAGTCTGTCGAAGAGGAAGCACCTGAAGAGAGGTTTTCCTGGGCCGCCGAAACCAGTCCTTATGAGAAGGAAATGCAGCAACGGCTCAAGGAACTCGAGGAAACCAAACGTCAGGCTGAAGCGCTTAAGAAGAAGTTAACGCAGAAGACAAAGACTGGCCGCAATGGTGATTCGAAGAGCGACGCTGAGCCACGGGAAACTATTTATGCCGGATCAATACGATCGGGCATAAAAGACCCCAGAACTCTCCGGACTGCCTTTATCTACAAAGAAATTTTAGGAGAACCAGTCGGGTTGCACGGGTTTAAGCAACGCTAAACTTGAATCTGCAATAAATCCAAGTACTGATACCAACCTGTGACTTTTCCAAGTGGTTTTTAGCTATCTCGCTCTATCGGAGGTCTCTTTACAGACGTTTACAGGAACGGCGACAAAGCACCTTTCCTACAACGATCCATTTCGGAATTGTTCTCCGCATTGTATTATTTATCAAAGTTGAAAATGACAAAATTTAAGATTGGGCAACGCTGGATCAGCGAAACAGAGCCGGAACTAGGGCTGGGTATTATTGAATCTATCAAGAAAAACCAGATACAGCTCGCTTTTAAAGCTGCAAATGAAATTCGCATTTATGCGTCGGACAATGCACCGATAAATCGCGTGAAATTCTGCGCAGGTGATGTGATCCAAACGCAGGATAATCAATCCATCACCATCGAAACCGTTCGAGAAGAGAGTGGTTTACTGACGTACATCGGCGAGGGTATCGAAATACCGGAAGCGGTAGTTGCCGACTCGACCAGCTTCAGTAAGCCGGAAGATCGATTGATTGGCGGACAGACTGACACCAGCAGCAGTTTTTCGCTACGCTATGAAACCATGGTTCATCAACATGAGATGCTAAAATCAGAAATAGCGGGCTTTGCCGGAGGCCGGATTGACCTGATCCCGCATCAGCTCTACATCGCGTCAGAAGTGGCGAATCGATACGCGCCACGTGTGCTCCTGGCGGATGAAGTCGGACTGGGAAAAACGATCGAAGCTTGCCTCATAATGCAACGACTTTACCTGACCGGGCGGGCCGAACGTATCTTAATTATTTTACCTGAATCGCTCGTGCATCAGTGGTTTATCGAACTTTTGCGGCGATTTAATCTATGGTTTAAGCTGTTTGACAGTGATCGTTGTGAAGACTTCAACACCGATGAACCGAACGCAAATCCTTTCCTGGAAGAGCAACTGATCATCTGCAGCATTCGATCATTGTTAGAAAATGAAACGCTTGCACACTGCGCAACCACAGTCAAGTGGGACATGCTCGTCGTGGACGAGGCACATCACCTCGAATGGACTCCCGAAGCCGCGAGTCCGGGCTATCAACTGATCGAATCGTTGACGAAGCAGAGCCATGGACTTTTGTTACTGACTGCAACACCGGAGCAACTCGGCGCGGCCGGTCACTTTGCCCGATTACGCCTTTTGGATCCGGAACGCTATCCGGATCTGGAGACTTTTGAGTCGGAACAGTCGGATTACACGAAGGTCGCTTCGGCGGCCAAACAACTGATAAGCGGCAAACCACTATCAAAGAAAGATCAGGCTTTTTTACGCGCTGTTTTTAAAGAATTCACCGATGAAGAGTTTGAAAAGCATTCAAAAGACCCCAAAACACTTTTAGATGAACTGGTCGATCGACACGGCACCGGTCGAGTGATCTTCAGAAATACGCGCGATTGCCTGAGTGGATTCCCCGGGCGCAAGGCATTACCAAAAGCTTTGGAACAAACCAGTATCCTTTCACCTGAGGCCCTACAGGCACGACTTCTACGTGAGTTTGACATGGAGGCAGGCACTGAAGGGGCCCCGGAGCCTGATGAGCAACTAAGCTATCGACAAGGCCCTCGGATCAAATGGCTCGCCGACCTTTTGCGCAACCTGGGCGAAGGAAAAGTACTGCTGATCTGTCGTACTCTGGAAAAAGTACAGGCAATTTATGATGCACTGATGGAAGAATTAAACGTAAAAGCAGCCGTCTTCCACGAAGGGCTGAACTTGCTGCAGCGCGATCGGAATGCGGCCTGGTTTGCTGAGCCGGATGGCGCCCGCATTTTGCTGTGTTCTGAAATTGGTAGCGAAGGGCGCAATTTCCAATTTGCCCATCATTTGGTACTGTTTGATCTACCACTTAATCCTGAATTACTGGAGCAGCGTATAGGCCGTCTGGATCGCATCGGGCAGACAGAGACAATCAAGGTACATTTGCCCTATCTGGAGCACAGCTGCACCGAACTGCTATTGCGCTGGCATCACGAAGGGTTAAATAGTGTAGAGCACTCGTTGAAAGGCGGGCATGCCTATCTGGATAAGTTTGGCGAAACCTTGCGACGTATGGGGCCTATCTACCACGAGAGTGATCCGGCCGTTTTGCGTGAAGCAGATGAGTTAGTTAAGGCGAGTTGCACGTTTCGTAAAGATCTGGAGAAACAGTTGAGTAATGGGCAGGATCGTCTGATTGCACTCAACTCGTTTCGAGCGGACGAAGCAGAGCGGTTGGTAAAGCAGATACGTGAACAGGATGCAGAAAAAACGCTGGATCAATTCATGAACCGGATATACGACCACTTCGGTGTAAGCGTGGAAGATCTGGCCGAACGCACTGTTTTTCTGTCACCCGGCCAGCTGTTTACCGATTCATTTCCAGGATTGCCTGAAGAAGGGATGCAGGCGACATATGACCGAAAACGGGCCCTGGGCCGAGAAGATATTGGGTTTTTAACCTGGGATCACCCAATGGTGCGAGGCGCTATCGATCTCGTCTTAAGTACGGAAAAAGGCAATAGCTCCATGGTCGTCTGGTCGTCGATGCCCGAGGAAGCCCCGCCGATCCTGATAGAAGCGATATATATACTGGAAAGTGTTGCTCCTGCTCGATTGCATGTAGACCGCTTCCTGCCGCCCACACCTGTTCGCGTGCTGGTTGATATGCAAGGCCAGGACTATTCAGCAAAGTTTAGCCACGCACTGATTAACCGGCAGACTCATGACGAGGAGGCATTTCGTATTAAGCAGAATCCGGAAATGCTAAGATCGCTGCTTCCGGAAATGCTGAAATCTACTCTGAAATATGCCAGTGAGCAAAAATCGGATTTTCTGACGTCGGCAATCGAACAGGCTCACGCTCGACTGGACGGAGAAGCCACGCGACTCAAAGAATTGCGCAAACTGAATCCGAGTGTACGTCTTGAGGAGGTTAAGATTGCTGAACGCGTCGTCGAGGAAGTTGCCCAGCAGATCGCCAAGGCTCATCTGCGACTGGACAGCGTACGGCTAATCATTGGCAATCCTTGAACGTCGAACGCTGAACGTTGAATACGGTTTATGCAGGTATGTGATTTACAGCTGAAACACAAGGTAGCGCAGGTGCCTGCCTCTCTTGATTAAAATGAAACATTCGATCCGACCATTCTTCCACAGAAAATAGCGAGGACCCGCAATGCATTGTAGATGTGTCTATAGCTAAGTATGTAATCATCTGGACACATGATTCTTATCCAAAATGGTATCGCAGGCGCGTCCCTACGCCGCACGAACGTTTGAATGCTCAGGCTTACGCGACGCCATTTCGACAATCTCAAGCCCCCCAGGCGGGTGCGCACCAGGGATGGTGCTGCGCTACCTGAATGCGACCTGTACAAGTAATTATAGGCTTAGCTATATATGAAAATGATTGATGAATTCGAACTACAGTTTGGGAAACTCGATTACATAATCCGGGTTCGACATTCTCAAAAGAGTAGAGGTTCGACGTTGGGAGCAGCTTGATTCACCGGATCCGTCTTGGTTACTACAAGCGGGTAGCGATATTCTTTGCCTTCAAAATTACGCATAACAATCTCTGTAGGATTGATTTCCTTTACATAATCCGGATTGAGTGGAATTTTGCCACCGCCACCAGGCGCATCAATGACAAACTGAGGAATAGCATATCCAGTGGTGTTCCCGCGTAAATGTCGGATGATTTCGATGCCTTTTTGCACATCTGTGCGCAAGTGCGAACTGCCGCTGATCAAGTCACACTGATAAAGGTAGTAAGGCCGGACGCGCATCATCAGCAAACGATGAATGAGTGATTTCATGACATCGGCATCGTCATTTACATCTCTAATCAGTACCGACTGATTACCAAGCGGCACACCCGCGAGCGATAGTCGTTCGCAGGCTTCATACAGTTCGAGACTGCATTCATTCGGATGGTTGGTATGGATGTTGAGCCAAATGGGCCCATGCTTTCGAAACACTTTACAAAGTCCTGCGGTTACGCGCTGTGGTAAGAAGACAGGAATGCGCGAGCCGATACGGATAAATTCAACGTGTGGTATCTTGTGCAACTCACCCAGCAGATAGTCGAGCTTACTGTCGGATAACAGCAGTGGATCGCCGCCACTGAGCAATACGTCGCGAATTTCCGTATTCTTCCGTATGTAATCGATGCCTTTTTCAAGCTGTGGATGGAAGTTGTAGCTCTGTGCATTGGACACAAGTCGACTGCGTGTACAGTAGCGGCAGTAAGTTGCGCAGCGGTCCGTTACCAGAAAAAGTACGCGATCCGGATACCGGTGTACAATACCGTCAACTGCCTGATCCGCATCCTCACCCAAAGGATCGAGCTTTTCTTCGGGGGCAGTGCGCGCTTCATCGATTCTTGGTACGACTTGCCTGCGCAATGGATCCTGCGGGTCGTTTGGATCAATCAGGTTGAAAAAGTGCGGAGTTATTGCAAGTGCAAGTCTATTGCCTGTAAGCTTGCAGCCATCGTATTCCTCAGGCGTCAGGTTCAAATAAGTTTCGAGCTGCTCCAGGCAAGTAATACGGTTTCTGAGTTGCCACTTCCAGTCTAGCCATTTTTCGGAAGTTACGTCCGACCAATGGCCCTGACCGGTGAACCAGTTGGTGATGGAATCCTTAGGATACATTGAAAAAATGTTAAAAGCTCTAGATAAGCTACAAATTTAAAAACCGAAAGCTTGCAAGTGCGCAAATTCTTTCTTTTTTCAACAGTGGATAATGTCAAATTCAACTCAATCAGGTCTACTCGCATTTGAAGACGGTACGGTTTTTCACGGCCGTGCATTCGGAGCACAGGCAACCTGTGTCGGCGAAGCATGTTTTAACACCAGTATGACTGGCTATCAGGAGATCTTAACGGACCCTTCCTACTTTTCGCAGATTGTCACAATGACAGCTGTGCAGATCGGCAACTATGGAATCAGTCCTGAAGACGTCGAGTCCGATGGCCCGAAGGTTCGAGGATTTGTCGTGCGTGAAATCAGCCCGGTCACCAGCAACTGGCGCAGCCGGATTTCAATTCAGGACTATCTGGCTGAAGCACAGATCCCAGGCCTCGAAGGTGTTGATACCCGAGCGATTACAAAAAAACTACGCGTTACCGGAGCACTCAATGCATGCATTAGCACGGAAGGTATTTCGGAGGAAGAAGCCGTTGAACGCGCACGCGCCTTTAAGGGTTTACTGGGTGTTGATTTTGTGAAAGAGGTTACCGCCAAAGAAACATACGCGTGGGACCCGAAAGCCCTACAATCCAAACCGTTCAGCGTCCCCGGCACCCAACTCTCTCCAGCAGTGTCGATTGAAAAGCGCTACAGGATTGCAGCGCTCGACTTTGGTGCAAAGCTCTCGATCTATCGTAAATTGCATCAGCATGGGTTCGATGTGCAGGTATTTCCGGCAGCAACCACAGCTGACGAGATTAAGGAATTCAACCCGGATGGCGTATTTTTATCCAACGGCCCGGGTGACCCCGAGGCAGTTGGCTATGCGCATGAAACGGTACGGTCGCTGATTGACCACTACCCGACTTTCGGAATTTGCCTGGGGCATCAGATCATCACGCATGCACTCGGTGCAAAAACCTTTAAGCTCAAATTCGGCCATCGCGGGGGCAATCAGCCAGTCAAGAATCTGGAAACCGGCAAAGTATCGATTACGTCTCAGAATCACGGTTTTGCTTCTACACGTGAGGAATTGGAAAAAGTCGGTGCTATCGTGACTGAAATCAACCTTAACGATAATACAGTCGAAGGCCTGCGTCTTAAGGATCGTCCTGTTTTTTCCGTTCAGTACCATCCCGAAGCCGCTCCCGGCCCTAACGACGCGGATGCGTTGTTTGACGATTTTTATAACCTGGTTGCTAAGAACACGTAAGATACGCACCTGTGAATATTCCTTAGGATTTGCTTTACCATTGGTCATAAAGTTGTGTGTTCAATTATAGATGAACACAATTTTGATATTTTTTACGCTCCTGCTTCTGCTAAAGCTGGGCACCAGCATCTTTCTGGACTGGATCAACCTGAAATACGTAAAGGCACATGCTGCTGAAGTGCCCGAGGGCTTTCGTGACTTCATTGATCCGTCGACGTACGCGAAGTCCGTTGAGTATACAATCGCCAAAACACGGTTTGGTATTGTCACCGAGGTATATGATTCACTGATACTTGCTCTGGTTGTCCTGTCCGGCTTCCTGCCCTGGCTTTATTCCGGGCTAAGTGGCTTCCTGGGCTACGAGGTCTGGGGGCAGGCGTTGATTCTGTTGCTGATAGTTATTCTACTGGGACTGCCGGGGCTGCCGTTTAGCTGGTGGAGCACCTTTCGTCTGGAGGAGCGATTTGGGTTCAACAAAAGTACGCAGACGCTCTGGATCGTTGATAAACTAAAAGGCCTGGCTCTAAGTTTTGTGATTGGGCTGCCACTGCTCGCATTGCTTATCTATCTGGTCAACAGCGCCGGTACTCTCTGGTGGATCTGGGGATTTGCTGTATTGTTTATATTTCAATTGGTGATGTTAGTGGTCTACCCAATGCTCATTATGCCATGGTTTAACAAAATGGAACCACTCGAAGAGGGTACACTGAAAAAGCGTCTGTTTGATCTGGCAAACCGCACTGGATTTAAGGCAGAGACCATTCTGGTTATGGATGGAAGCAAACGTTCTGGACATTCCAATGCTTTCTTCGCAGGATTTGGTCGATTTCGCCGTATTGTTCTCTTCGATACCTTGATTGAGCAAATGGACAGTGAGGAGCTGGAAGCAGTATTGGCTCACGAAATCGGCCATTATAAAAGGGGCCATATCCCCAAGATAATGATGCTCTCTACATTACTGATGTTTGGTATGTTTGCACTGTTGGGGTGGCTGGCGAGTGGAACCTGGTTTGCCGAGGCATTTTTATTTGATACTGAGGCAGCAACCTATTTTGTGCCGATCCTGTTATTGTTTCTACTCTCAAAAGAACTGCTGACCTTCTGGTTGTCGCCGTTGAGCAGCGGCTTATCGCGCAAATATGAGTACGAGGCGGATGCTTTTGCACAGGATGCAATGCATTCCGCTGAGCCCCTGATAAAAGCGCTCCGCAAGTTGCATAAGGAAAATCTGAGCAATCTAACGCCACACCCAGTGTACAGTCGGTTTTACTACTCGCATCCAACATTACTGGAGCGTGACAGCGCACTACTTGCCCGGCAGTAAACTTGAGATTTCAAATCTCAAGTTTACACAATTACTAAATTCTCTGTTTAAGATCAATGAGTCCAAGAGCCACACGTATTTATCCATTTCGGTGCTTTGGGATAATCGTATTACTACTATTCCAAAGCCTCCTTTTCGGGGAGTCAGTTCGCATCGCAACCTACAATCTGGAAAATTATCTGATAATGGATCGCTACACAGACAGTGTCTGGCGCAAATCATATCCAAAACCAGAATCTGAGAAGGCAGTTATCCGTAAAGTCATCCGGCAGACAGCTCCAGATATTTTGATACTTCAGGAGATCGGGCCGCTGCCCTTCCTGAAAGAGCTCAAGGCAGACCTAATACAGGAAGGCATCGAATACTCGCACCTTGCCCATATGCAGGGGGACGACTCGGTACGACACCTGGCAGTACTTTCCAAGGTAGCTCTCGTTGAAGTGGTTCGCCATCGGGATTTGAAAATCCGTTACCAAAAAGAACGTTCGCTTGTAAAACGCGGGATGCTGGAGCTCTCCTTCGCCCAGCCAGACGGAACTGTGTTCAAATTATTCGTCGTGCATTTAAAAAGCCGATGGACCACTGTAAAATCAGATCTTCAATCTCTGGAACGCCGTACGCTCGAAGCAGAGGCTTGTCGAAATCGAATTATTGAACGCACTCTTGATCTTGGAATCACCGATTTCATAATTGCGGGCGATTTCAACGATCATCCCAGAAGTGCACCCTTGAAACGATTTTATCAGCGCGGTGATTTGGAAATCGGAACCCTGGTTCCCGCCTTCGATTCCAGAGGAGAGCGCTGGACGCACTACTACGGAAGAGAAGTGGTCTACTCACTGGTCGACGGATTTATCGCTTCAAAGCCGATTTTTCCCAGAATCGAAAACCAGCACGGTCATATTGTGGATACACCAAGCGTCCTCGAAGGCAGTGACCACAGGATGGTCTATCTGGATGTCTCTAAACTATAGCCGAAACCTATGGAAATCATTTTTTTAGGCACAGGGACATCGCAGGGGGTTCCGATGATTGCACAGCCGGAAGGGAGTTGCGACCTCAGAAATCCCAGAAACTGGCGTACCCGGACATCAGTCCATGTTGAGATGGGCGGGCACCATATCCAGGTTGATGCAGCGCCGGAGTTTCGGATGCAATGCATCCAGAATCAAATCACTCAGATTGACACGTTTATCCTGACGCACCCACATGCGGATCATATTATGGGAATGGATGATCTGCGTCGCTTTTGTGATCTTAACGGAGGTCAGGCATTGCCGGTTTACAGCAGTGAAATCGGCTTGCAGCGAATACGTGAAATTTTTCATTACGCAATTATGGATCAACCCAAGGTAAGTGGCTATCCGGCATTTAGATTGGAATTGATGTCTGAGAAATTAGAGCTTCCCGGAGGTACAGTGCAGTCCGTTCATTTGCCACATGGACCGATGCAGGTACTGGGGCTCGTGTTTACCGAAGCTGAAACAGACAAAAAATTTGTCTACTACACAGATTGTAAAGAGGTACCGACACAAGCGCGCAAACTTGCCGAAGGTGCCGATGTCGTTGTTCTGGACGGGCTACGTCCGAACGTACACCCGTCGCATATGACTGTTGGCGAAGCCGTGGATGCGGCAGGCGATATCGCAGCGAAATGCTCTTTCTTAACGCATATGACTTACAGCGTTGACCAGAAAACTACCGAAGCGGAATTACCGGCGAGCATTCGCCTTGCCTATGATGGGCTGCGGGTGAGTCTTTAGGGGTGCGCACCTGGATGGACAGAGCAACGACAGAGCACCACTCGCCTACTTGCTCAGTTCTTCGTATTGGCCTAAATTGCGATATTTTGCGTACCGATCACTCAGCAGTTTCTCCGTATTTTTTTTGTTCAGCTTTTTGAGGGCAGCCAGTATTGCGGATTTCAGAGTTACAGCCGCTACCTCAGGATCCCGGTGGGCGCCGCCAGTTGGTTCAGGCAAAATCTGGTCTACAATCCCAAACCCCTTCAGATGAGACGGACTGAATTTCAACGCCTCTGCCGCCTGTGGCGCTGCAGCACGATCTTTCCAGAGTATAGCGGCGCAGCCTTCAGGCGAAATGACCGAGTAGTAGGCATTTTCAAAAATCATTACGACATCCGCAACCGCAATACCCAGAGCACCGCCAGAGCCACCTTCACCAATGATAATCGAAATAATAGGTACCTCAAGCACCCCCATATCGCGGATGTTAACCGCTATCGCTTCAGCGACGTGGCGTTCTTCAGCACCAATTCCCGGATAGGCTCCCGGAGTATCGACCAGAGTAATAACCGGCATTTTGAATTTCTCAGCCATCTGCATCAGGCGCATTGCTTTCCGATAACCTTCCGGGTGTGGACAGCCAAAATTGCGCAGCAGATTTTCCTTGGTGTTGCGGCCTTTTTGCTGACCAATCACCATGATTGGCTGATCGTCAAGAAAAGCCGGACCGCCCACAATGGCAGCGTCCTCACCGTAGCGACGGTCGCCGTGGAGTTCTTCAAAGTCCGTAAATACACTTTTGATGTAATCAAGCGCATAGGGACGTTTTGGGTGCCGCGAGAGCTGGACGCGTTGCCAGGCACCCAGGTCTGAATAAATGTCAGCCTTGGTTTGTTCGATTTTCTTCTCGATAGTCTTGATTTCACTGCTCACATCAACCTTGGACTCTTTGGAGACCTGGTGCAAAGTGATCAACTGTTTCTCCAACTCGCGCAGAGGTTTTTCAAATTCAAGCGTGTAAGTAATGTCTTCCATAGTGATTAGGAATGATTAAGTAAGCCATAGCGTAACTGTCAATGCCATGAAACGGGTGTAATTTCTTTTTGTGGTGAACATTTATATGTAGTTTAACCCAAAATCGTACACCGTAGCGCGAAGCTTCTGGACACCATATTCGAATGTAGCTGACGCGAACCAGGTCTCTTTTACCAAGGCAATACGACCGCCGAGCATCAAGTCTTCTATATTTGTTTCGGATCTGTTTGAACCAAGATCTGAGTCGGACTCGGTGTATTCAAAGAAGCCGTCGGCGGTCAGATTAGGAGCGATCAAATAATTACAACCTACGAGACCTGCATCACTTGTGTAATTGATCTTGCCTACGTCGTGATCGCTACTGGTTCTACCACGACTAAGGCTTGCTTCAAAGTAGAGATTATCACGTCAAGGTTGTGGCCATCGGCTGATGCTCCAGGCCACTTTCTGGCTATTTGTAGTATGTTCGATTCCGCTGATCAGGTCTGGATCTGTTTCGAAACGTAGAGTGATGTCCTTCCTTCGACTATGCTCAGGGCTGGCGAAAAGATTTTGGTGATTGCATTTTGAGGTGCTCCAATGCAATGACAAAGGCCCGGCGCACAGAAACGACGGTGCCTGAATTTTGCGCTACATCTTCGCTTTCGGCAAAAGCCCGCGGACGATCTATTCCAGAAGTGCTCATTGCTCGAGGGAATTTTTTTGGATTTTGCGCTTGTGCTGAAGCGCGCTGGTAATCGCCCAGCCACCGAGCAGACCGGCAGCCAGTGCGCTAAAAAGGATCAACGCTAGCGATGGCGAAAAATTCCAGACGAGAAACTTCACCTCAACCACGCTCGCGTTTTGCACACTAAAGACCAGCGCCACCAGCAACAGGATAGCACCTAAGATAAGTTTGATGTTCATAAGCGATTATTTTTCCGGTTTTTGCGTAACTTCAAACCCGACTTTGATCGTGACCTGCCAGTGGCTGACCTGATTTTCCTCAATACTTCCGCGGGTTTCGACTATCTGGAACCAGCTCAAGTCCTTGATGGTTTCGCCGGCGCGTTTGAGTGCGTTGTTAACGGCCTCCTCGATGCTTGTGGTCGAGGTGCCGGTGAGTTCGATGATTTTATATACTTTGTCTTTCATAAGTTTTAAGTGCCGGGTTAGGTTTTTGTAAAATGCGCCAGTAAATCGTTCGGATTGGTCTTCGTAAGATTTGACGCCAGTATTTGGCCAATCTTAGCGCGTGCTTTCGGATCAATGGCTTCGAGTAGTTGATTATGTATCGCGCCACTGATTGCAATGGAGCAACGGGTGACTGCGTCGTCCGCCAGCAGTGCGTTGATTCTCTCGGCCAATTGGCTGATAATCTGACGGTTTTGTTCGGCTTCCGTGTGGAGGCTTTCGCCTGCCGAGAGAACTCCGGAGGTATTTTTATTGCCACCACCTCTGGGAAAACGGCCAGCCTGATCAGTCACCTGATCGGAAAATTTCTGGTGGGCACTTTCTGGTTTCAATTCCTCTACCAGTTCCAGATGCGGTTTTCGGTCGGCGTTGTTCTGAGTTTCATGATAGGCGCGGAGCAGGCCGAGATCGGCAACAATAAAGAGAGTTTTGTTCATAATAATTGTGGTTTAGTATGCAGTTTTAATGGCTGCGAATGTGTTGTGCCTTGGTGTTCTATTGCGGCATTGACCATGATCATCTCGCTGATATTTTCGAGCGTAAGCAGGCCGATAATACGGCCGCCCGACACAACCGGCGTGGTTGCGTATTGCTTTGCGTGCATCGATTCCACCACGCTTTTCAACGAGGCTGTTTCGTCTACGGTCTCCCAATCGCGAGACATTCCCACCGTGACAGCGTCATCGCCGCGCCCCTCGGAAAGTGCTTTGACCAGGTCGTTGCGGCGGAGAATGCCGATTAGTTTGTCATTTTCGAGCACCGGGAAATCCTGTTGAGAACCCGCGAGCAATTCATCCACCGCCTTAGCCAAGGTATCGTGCGCTCTGAGTGTGCGAAAGCGTGTCATCATCGCGTCGCCCACGCGCAATCCCGCCAGAGCAGACTGCATCTCAACCATGCCCGCCTCAGCTTGTGCGCCCAAATAAACGAAGATGCCGATAAAAATGAGAAATGGATTGTAGAAAAATCCAACGATCCCGAACAGAATGGCCATACCTTGTCCGACATTGGCGGCGATAGCCGTTGCCTGCCGCCGCCCCAGACGCAATGCCAACAGAGCACGCAAAACGCGGCCGCCATCCATCGGGAAGGCTGGCAGGAGATTGAAGGCGACCAGGATCAGGTTCAGCACCAGCAACCGTTGCCAGAAAGAGCCATTGGTCACGCTGAGTTCTCCGACCGGAGCGAAGCCGCCGGATACTGCCAGCCCAACAAATAGTATGCCCGCGATGACCACGTTCACCGCCGGTCCGGCTAGTGCGACCCAGAGTTCCTGCTTCGGTTTCTCCGGCATCCTTTCCAGAAGGGCAATGCCACCGATCGGTAGCAGAGTGATGCTGCTGGTCTTAATACCATAACGGCGAGCCATCAGGGCGTGCCCCAGTTCATGCAGAACTACGCAGCCAAACAGGGCGGCAATGAATGCGACACCTCGCAACGCTGCCTCAACATCATGAGTGGCGCTCCAGTAATAGAATCCAAAGAAGGTAATCAGCAGCAAAAACGTGAAATGAAGATAAACGTCAATGCCGAGCAGTTTACCGAGTTTAAGTGACCATTTCATAAAAGAAATAATTGTTTGGGTTGAGATTGAAGTGCATCGGTCAACCACTTAAGAGCTTCTGCCTTATCATCGTGATCAAAGTAGCGAACCTTCCCTTCCGTAAGCGAGTTGCAACACGTCGCCACCGCTTCCTGCCATTTCTTCTCACCAACTACGGCAAGGTGGTCTATATCGGAAAAGTGTTTAAAATCGAATTTAATCTCCTCCCACAAAGCCGCAGCATCCCAGCCGCGAAAATGGGTGATATCGAATAGCACGTCCAGCTTACCCTTCAGCCCGACGACTCGCTCAAACTCTGGAATGAAGTCGTCATAATCCGTCTTGGTCAGCTTCCCGCTAACATTAACGACGATAAGGTTTCCGTCATTTTCTTCATTGATTTTAATCGGCATAATAGAGTCTTTCTTTTTGTGAACAGGTTTCGGCTATCCCAGTACGGGAATCGTTTGTGCCTGCGGTGTTTTCGAGTGGAGTGCAGTCATTGATTTTATCGATTTGGGCAAAGGTGACTTTTTTATCAGGTAAGTTTACACTGAAACGTCGCAAGGCACTATGGGGTGTTTCCCTACATATCTCACCCTTATCAACGCTTTCCCAACTGCATTAATGTACGACGTAAAAAACTACGCCGGGGCAAAATATCCGGACCTTCGTAGACACTTTTTACATCGGAAACCGAATAGATTGCCGTCTGATCCAGCTTCTTAATTGATTGAATCAGTGACTGGATGTTCCGCCTTTTTTCAATAATAAGCAGTAGTTCAACCGGATGGGCTTTCCCCATGTCGCCATCAAAGGAAACTACTTTATACCCGTCTTCACGCAATTTGTCTGCTAGGATATCACGATTGAACGATATACAACGAACAAGTTCATCGCCAATAGCAAAATAGCGTTCAATCGAAATACCAACATAGTTACCTACGGCAAAGCCACTCGCATAGGCCAATGCAAGATACCACTGATCAAGATTTGTTAAGACCTGGGCGGCTGCAACTAACCAGATAATGATTTCAAAAAAACCAATAAATGATGCCAAAAACTTATGGCCGCGAAATATAACAATGGTTCGAAAGGTTCCGAGCGAAACGTCTGCGACTCTGGCAAGAAAGATGAGCGGCACTAACAAATACGGATATTCAACTAATACTTGCATCATTACTACTCATTGTTGAAGGTGATTTAAAGATATCGCCAAAGCCAAACGTGAGGAGCTTGCTGCGATTGTGTAAACTACCCCCCGATTAGCCTGTCTAGTAAGCCCCCTGAGAGTAGGTCAGCTCATAGCTGTGTGTGTATATTTCGAACACGAGTCCAAATGGATCTTCGACATAAACCATCTTATACGGTTTCTCGTCCGGGTAGTATTCTCTGATCGGCATTCGTTGTTTTCCTCCATGAGCGACTATTTTATCCACAAGTGCTTCAATTTGTGGATCTTGGATGCAAAAGTGAAATGTCCCAGTCTTCCAATACTCGAATTCACTTGGTTTTTGGTTGTTTTGGAATTCAAACATCTCGACCCCGATCCGGTCCCCAGTGGATAGATGGGCAATTTTGAAAGACCCCCAGCCTGTCCCGAAGACGTCGACACACATCTTGCCTATCGCGGAATCCGACTCCTCTGTAACAACAGTGGGCTTCATGATCGTATACCAGCCCATAACTTCTTTATAGAATGCCACGGCTTTTTCAAGGTTTGGTACAGATAAACCAATGTGGGAGAACGTTTTCGGATATGTATTCATAATTGTATTTGGCTTACGATTTCATATGTATCCTGTTTTGGCCAGTTTTGTTCATCGTCGCGAGCCGCCCTCATTCTCCCATCGTTCGATTGCCCGAGTCGTCCCCGGCTTAGATTCTACCGGCGAGTTCGCGTTCCATAGTGCGATGACGGGCACTTCAAAGCAATGCGGGTCGTAGCTCAAAATACTGAGAGATGCGGTGCCAAGTTCAAAATGCTGTCCCTCAGCTATAGGCAAACCGATCCAACGCATTGCCATGACGCGCCCGAAATGTCCATGAGTGAAGAGCGCGATATTGCCTTTCAGCTTACGCAGGCGTGCAATCAGTTGATCCGCCCGTTCGGAAACGTGCGCAGGCGTTTCGCCGTTTGGCCCGCCATCCCGGAAAATATTCCAGTCTGGTTGCGTCCGAAGAATAGCTTCAGAGCGTTGGCCTTCGTAGTCGCCATAGTTCCACTCCGCCAGATCTTGTTCGACTTCGGGAGTCAGTCTGAGGCCGGCCAGTTCGCAAGTTCGCCGCGCTCGCTGAAGTGGGCTGGTCAGCACATGGGTGAATGGAATGCCCCGGAGACGCCGCGAAAGTTCGCTCGCCTCCGCTTCGCCGCGCGCGGTTAGCGGAATATCCGTGGTGCCCGTGTGCTGCCCCGAGAGCGACCACTCGGTTTCGCCATGCCGAATGAGGTAGAGTTGTAATTTCATAAGTCATATTCTCGGAGAAAGCCGAGGAACTCACGGCGATGCTGCTCCTCGTCTCCAAGGATTTTAATGGCTTGATCCTGGGTGACATAGTCGTGGGTCTCGCACAGTTGAATGATCTTGTTGTATTGAACAATTGCGCCTTCTTCGGCACGGATCACTCCTTTGATGATGAAGACTACATCGCTCGTATCCTCTGGTGGCTGCAGGTAGGTCTGGTCACGTTTATTGTCCAGCGAACCGGGCACGCGCCCGCCGAGGGTCTTGATGCGCATCGCGAGCTGTTGGGCGTGCAGGATCTCGGTCGCTACGTCTGCGGCCAGCGCCTTTTTAATCACATCCGAGCGAATGCCGTCAAGATGCACCGAGTTGGCGATGTAGTTTTGCACCGTTTCCAGTTCCATGGCGTAGGCTACACACAGTTCATTGATGATTTCTTGGTTTTTTAGTGTTTTTGCTTTTTTCATAATGTATAGGATGGGTCTGTTTCAGAGTTAATTGCGTAAAGTTCATGCCTCATGCGGTTTACTCTTCGGCTCCGACTCGAATGACGAGCTTGCCGAGGTTTTTGCCTGTGAGTAGGCCGATGAAGACGTCGGGTGCCGCTTCCAGCCGATCGACGATGTCTTCCAAATACTTGATCTTTCCGTCCTTGACCCAAGGAGCCATCTTGGCAGTAAATTCCCTATAGCGCGGGCCGTAGTCATCGA
Source organism: uncultured Opitutia bacterium (assembly GCA_963922575.1). Taxonomy (GTDB): domain Bacteria; phylum Verrucomicrobiota; class Verrucomicrobiia; order Opitutales; family Coraliomargaritaceae; genus Lentimonas. Next base: position 13,311 of record CAWUII010000019.1, on the reverse strand, counting down.
AGATAATAAACCCCTGAGCCTTGATGCGACGGACAAGGAAGGTCTGCATCAGCAACTGAAGTCGGCCCAATAACATTAGTCTAAAATACTTTCTTTAGATGTATCGCGCAATGGGGTGAATACCTATGCGAAGGGAAGTTGAACGGTTCCTAATTTTGGAACTCTTACTGGTTCATCTTTCGACGCTGGCCCAACTGTAACAGGCCGTGTGCGAACGCTGTTTTTTTTACTCCGGCTAGAAAATTACAGGATCTTCACGCCACGCGGATTCCCGTCTGGGAGAAATTTCTGAATGGTTTTGCAGAAAGGTTACCTCGTGGTTTTGGTGTCTGATTGACTTCACTGGAGGAGTGTATGCTTAGCCCATGTCTTGTGATAGGGAGACTGCTAATTATCTAACTTGCCCGAGCAAGCTCGGGAGCAGGGTGAATTCTCGTGAGTTCATCGGCGATGCGATCCTGCTCTGTTTCCATATCGTAACGACGTTGGAGATTTATCCAATATTCGGCGCTGGTGCCGAGGTATTTTCCGAGTTTCAATGCGATTGGCACAGTGATACTTTGGCGGCCATGGCAGATGCCGCTGATAGTGCTGTGGGCGATACTGAGCTCTTTGCCTAGTCGGTATTGGCTGATGCCATAATCATCAATCCCTTCCTTAAGTAGAAGGCCGGGATGCTGTATGGGTGGGAGTGTGTCTTTTGGATTCATAGTCATTCCTTTAATTTAATGGTAATCTGTGATTTCGACTTCGTAAGCATTGCCGCCTTCCCAGCGAAAGCAAATGCGCCACTGTTGATTTATGCGGATACTGTGTTGCCCTGCGCGGTCGCCACTGAGGGCTTCGAGGCGATTGCCAGGAGGGAAGCGCAAGTCGTCGATTTGCTGGGCAGAATCAATCTGAGCTAACCTATCGCGACTCTTTATCTGGATATTCGGTGGGAGCTTTGCGCTGCGCTGACGGCTCCATAGTTTTTCCGTCTCCTTGCTACGAAAGCTCTTTATCATGTAGCATAAATTGCCACTATTTCTAGTTTCTGTAAAGGATTATTTCTAATTTATAGAAATAATCGAAATTCGACTGCAAATTACAGAATCTTCACACCACGGGAATTCCCGCCTGGGAGAAATATCTGGATGGTTTTTCCGAGGGGGTGCGGCTCCGAAGCGAACACCGAACGTCCAAAGTCCAAAGTCCAATTTTGAATTGCGGCGGCCTTTAGGTAGGTTAACACCCCGTAGCGTTTTATTTGTGAAGGAGCTATAGTTCGGCGAGTACGGACACTTTCTACAAAATGGACTATCAACCAGTGTCTTTCACTCGAACGAGTGAATTAAGTAGCGGCTGTTTAAAAATCTTAGAACCAAACCATGAAAATAAAAATTAAACCATTAGGAGACCGAGTCTTACTCAAACGGAAACTCATTTCTGAAGATGCTCAAAAGGGAATCTACATACCGGATTCCGCCCGTAAAGAGAACCAGGAGGCCGAGGTCATTGCTATCGGTGCTGGCAAGAGAAATGAAAAAGGGAAATTGGTTCCTCTCGTGGTGAAGGTCGGAGACACGGTTCTCCTCCCTGAGTACGGGGGCACCGAAATTACCTATGAAAGCGAGACCTATCTCATCGTAAACGAGGACGACATCCTCGGAATCCTTCAATAACCCTCATTCAAATAATCACTATGTCCAAAAAACAATTACTTTTCGATGAAGACGCCCGTCATAAAATCCTAAGTGGAGTCGAGCAACTGACCAATGCGGTCAAAGTTACACTGGGGCCACGTGGCCGCTGTGTCTTAATTTCCAAACCTTTTGGGGCACCACGCGTTACACACGACGGGGTAACGGTAGCCAAAGAAATCGAACTGAAGGACCGCTTTGAAAATCTCGGTGCACAGATGGTAAAGGAGGTAGCATCCAAAACGGCTGACAATGCAGGCGATGGCACGACCACAGCAACTGTGTTGGCCCACGCCGTGTTCCGGGAAGGCTTAAAGTATGTGGGTGCGGGAGCTAACCCTGTTTATCTTAAGCGGGGTATCGACAAGGCCGTTGAAGTAGTCGTGAAGGACCTGCGCCGCGCTTCTAAACCGGTCGATAACAACGAAGAAATCCGGCAGGTAGCCACCGTATCCGCCAACTGGGATACGGCTATAGGAGATCTTATTGCGGAAGCGATGGACAAGGTCGGCAAGGACGGAACAATCACCGTCGAAGAAGCACAATCCATGGATACCAGTCTGGAATTGGTCAAGGGCATGCAGTTCGATAAGGGGTATCTGAGTCCCTATTTTTCGAGTAATGAAGAGACGCTGGAAACCGAAATGGAAAATCCATTGATACTGCTATTTGAAAAGAAGATCAGTACCATGAGCGATGTCCTCCCACTACTTCAGGAAGTGTCATCAGCGGGTAAGTCCTTACTCATTATTGCTGAAGATATTGTCGGTGAAGCCTTGTCGACTTTGGTGGTAAATAAGCTGCGGGGCAGTCTTAATGTTTGCGCTGTGAAGGCACCTGGTTTTGGTGACAAGCGTAAGGCCATGATGGAAGATATCGCCATTCTTACCGGTGGGAAATTTATCACGGAAGATCTCGGACTCAATCTGGATAAGGTAAAGATGGAAGACCTTGGTTCGGCTAAGCGTGTCGTCATTGATAAGGATATTACGACCCTCATCGAGGGCGTTGGAAAAAAGGAGCTCGTTGAAGCACGGCTTAACCAGATACGCCGACAGATTGACGATGCCACCTCTGACTATGACCGTGAAAATTTAAAGTTACGCATGGCCAAGTTGTCTAGTGGCATAGCGATCATTAAAATCGGTGCATCTTCTGAAGTGGAAATGAAAGAGAAGAAGGACCGTGTCGATGATGCCCTCTGTGCAACCCATGCGGCGGTCGAAGAAGGAATTGTCGTGGGAGGCGGTGTGGCTTTGTTACGCACGATTCCTGCACTCGATAAATTAATTGAGGAATTGGCCGATCCCGATGAAAAAAGCGGAGCCAAGATTCTAAGAAAAGCGCTAGAGGAGCCACTGCGCCAACTCTGCTTCAATGCAGGTGCCGAGGGTTCGGTCATCGTTCAGAAAGTCATGAGTTATAAAGAAGCTCATATGGGCTACAATGTTGGCACTGGCATTTACGAGAACCTCTTTGCTGCAGGAGTCATCGATCCAACCAAAGTCACGCGTGAAGCACTACAAAACGCAGCTTCTGTATCCGGGTTGCTGTTAACGACCGAATGCATCATAACGGATAAGCCTTAGGATGAAATTGGACTTGAGTATGGCTCGGTGGCAGGTGCCTCTAGATATTTTTCAATCTTGTTTTAGAGTGTGCCTGAACACTCGGTTAGAAAAGCTTGGTCGGCCATAGCAGATACAAATAGAGTCCATAGATAGCCAAGAAAACACCGCCTTCAACCCGTGAAACAGATCGCTGGCTGAAGGCAAATGGCAGCAAGAGAATACTAAGTCCCAACATGAAAGCTGCATCTCTAATCTCGATGTTCTCAACTTCGATTGGATGAATTGAGGCAGTGAGCCCCAGAATACCGAGAATATTGAATATATTTGATCCGACGATAGTTCCAATCGCTACATCGGACTCCTTCTTGATCGCAGCCACGAGGCTTGTAGCAAGCTCGGGGAGACTGGTTCCGGCTGCCACGATGGTCAGCCCAATGACCGCCTCCGAAAATCCAAAATCACGAGCCATGGCAACGGAGCCAGCTACAAATAGATTGGATCCAAAGATCAAGACTCCAAGACCGACAACGATCAGGACTCCATAGACCCAAACAGGTGACCGCCTAGCCGAAGGGGCTTCTGGCTCTTCACTTGGTTGCCTTCGGGCGGCTCGGATGGAAAAAACAATGTAGGCACACAATCCGAGAAAAAGAATGCATCCGGCGATCCGTGTTATCTGTCCATAGGAAATCAAACCGAACCCGATGATCGAAACGCAAATCATGAGAGGGATCTCGCGTCTGATTAGGTCGATGTGGACACTGGGTGGTCGAATCAATGCAGTAATTCCTAGAATCACTGCGATGTTAAAAATGTTGGATCCAACCACATTACCAAGAGCGACATCGCTTGCGCCCTTGAATGCGGCATAGATACTTACAATCAACTCAGGAGCACTCGTTCCGAATGCCACAATCGTAAGGCCGATGATCAGCGGTGGAATTCCGAAATGAGCGGCAAGACACGAACTTCCTCGGACAAGGCTTTCCGATCCAATGTAGAGTAGAAGTATGCCAGAAAGGATTGAAAGGATTGAAAGCATTAATTTCTTGGAGAATAGACCAATAAAGGACTTTAAGCTCTTTGTGCAGGATCTTGGCGAAAACCAGCCTCCATAATTATTATTCTTTCTCAGCCTATACCGCCGGAGCCCACAGCAAAAAGCCTACGCCTTTTATTTCTGTTGTTAACCCACTTTTACTTCAATTGTTTTTGGTTTACTTTTTTCTGATTTGCGCAAGATCACTCTGAGCATGCCGTTTTTGAAATTAGCCTCAACTTCGCTCCCGTCGACGTTGTCAGTCAAGCTGAAACTACGAGAGAAGCGCCCATAAGAACGCTCGATTCGATGATACTTTTTATCTTTCTCGTCTTTGTCCACTTTGCGCTCACCGGAAATAGTAAGCACACTGTCTACCACTACAACATGAACATCCTCTTTATTGATCTGCGGAAGCTCCACCATAATCGTGAACTCCTTTTCATCTTCGGTAATGTCGACTAACGGCATCCAGAATTCACTCGGGACATCGCTTTGTCTTTTATCATGAGCCAGTTTTGCGGGAGGGCTGTTATATGCCTTCGCCAATCTATCTTGGAATGCTTCAAGATCGCAGAACGGATTCCAGTGTGCTATCGTATTCATCGGTATCTTTCTCTTTATTGTTATCTTCAATAGAATGATCAACTGATCATTCCATTTTTGTACTTAACCGATCATATAGAATCGTAGCATTTAAGATATGGGGTATAACCCGCAGGTTTGTTTGACCTGACAGCGTTGGAACAGTTATGACTCAGTCGATAAATAATATTTAGAAGCCACTAAAAGTTTGTGTGCTGCGCTCGTACCGAGCTCACTGCAATAGTTCGCGTGCCTTAAATGAGGGTCGTTCCGACCAATAACTGTACTCTTCAGAAAGTCATCTGAATGGCTGAGTGAATTCCGTGGATCACCATTTGAGTCCCCATGACGGCGAGCAGGAGCCCCATCATACGGGTGACTACGCGCAGGGCCTCGTCGCCCATAAATCCAACGATGCGCTGCCCATTGATGAATAAAAAATAGGTAATCACGCAGAGCACAAGAAACGAGGCTAGGGTGATTAGGATATCGCTCGGTTTTCCGCCGGCTACGAAACTCATTGCCGTCGCAATGGTGCCTGGGCCGGCTAGAATCGGAGTCGCCAAAGGCGAAACCGCGATGCTAAGCTGAGCGTCATCGATTTTTCCGTCGACCGGGCTTGTGGTAGACATCTCGGCATCGACTGCAGCCGGATATATGGGCTCCGCCACATGGGGCTTTTGAATCGGCGACCTTCGCCCATTTAACATGTGGTAGCCGATCATGAAAACCAGGATGCCGCCCGTAATCCGAAACGCAGGCAGGCTGATACTAAAGAGCTTAAAAATCAAACTCCCAGCGACCGTAAAAACGAGAATGATAGCAAATGCGATGACCAGCGATTTCAGCGCAATTAGCTTCCGGGCCCGCAAATCCTCCTCCTCAGTCAGCCCCATGAAAATCGGCGTATTCGCCAACGGATTCATAATGGCAAAAAAGCCCGTAAACGTAGTGAGCGCAAAAACGAAGTATGTGTTCATCGTGATCAATGCAGTGTATTTTCAATCAAGTAGCAAGGGTCTCCTGAGGCACAACCCGCAGGTTTTAGGTTCACCACGACTTTGATGGTGACGCCATTGCCTTTGTAAACAGAGTCGCGCGGGTTGGTGATGAGCGAGTTGGGTTTTGGTTCATGGGACTGAGCTTCAGGGTGTGTTTGCCTGGGCGAGCAGTGCTTTGATATCGTCTGCTGACGGCACTTTGCCCGCGAGCTTGACCTTGCCGTCCACGACCAGTGCAGGCGTCTGCATCACGCCGAAGGTCATGATCTCTTTCAGGTCGGTGACTTTTTCGAGTTCGTAGTGGAGATCGAGCGCTTGGGCGGCTTGTTCCGTGGCTTGCGTCAGGGCTTTGCACCTGGCGCAGCCGGTACCGAGGATTTGGAGTTTCATAGCTTAGTTTGGTTTGTGATGTTTAGAAGATCCAGTTGAAGAGAAATCCGACGAGTATGATGCCGAGAGCCACCACCCCAAAGAAGGTCACGATGAGCCGGGGCTTGAGGACTTTTCGCAGGATGATCGCTTCGGGCAGCGACAGCGCGATGACGGACATCATGAACGCCAGCACCGTGCCGAGCGCCGCGCCTTTGCCGAGTAGGGCTTGAACGATGGGGATTATGCCGGCTGCATTCGAATACATCGGGATGCCGAGCAACACTGCCAACGGCACCGACCACCACGCGTCTTTACCCATGATGGACGCCATGAAATTCTCCGGCACATAACCGTGAATCCCTGCGCCCACTGCGATGCCGATTAACACATAGAGCCACACGCGCCCGACGATGTCTTTGACCGCCTCCCGGCCAGCACGAAACCGGGCAGGCCAATTCAAATTTTCGTCGGTTTCCGCTTGGCCTGTTTTCGTTGTATAGATCCACTCTTCAACATGTCTTTCCATACCGAGCCGTCCGATGATCCAACCGGCAACGATGGCGATAACCAGTCCGGTGGCCAGATATAGTGCCGCCACTTTCCAGCCGAACAAACCTAAGAGCAACACCAGCGCGACCTCGTTGACCATCGGCGCGGAAATGAGAAAAGAAAACGTGACGCCCAAGGGTACCCCGGTAGTCACGAAGCCGATGAACAGCGGAACCGCTGAGCAGGAGCAGAAAGGCGTCAACGTGCCCAGCAGCGCGCCCAAAACGTTACCTGCGGATTCGCGTCGGCCTGACAAAATGCGCCGTGTCCGCTCCGGCGTGAAAAACGATCGCACGATGCCCACCGCAAACACGATCAACGTGAGCAGCAGCAAAACCTTGGGGGATTCATAGATGAAAAACTCCACCGCCGCGCCCAGATGTGAACCGCGCTTCAATGGCAGCAATGAATACGTGAACCAAGCCGCAAACATCGCAAGGCGCTGATAGACAAGCCACCAAATCAGCAAACCAGCGACGCCCTCCAGCAGGTATATCCGCAAGCCTTTCTGCCCGGGAGCAGCCGAAGTCGGGCTCCTGGTCATGCCGGGATCGTCTTGTGGGGATTTCATTTTGTCATCTTCTCGTGATCATTAATGGGATCGAGAAGTTTGTTGGACTGCCACAAAATAGTCAAAAAACGGGTTTCCGTTTTGCCGTTCCCAATTTTGCGGAGAGGTTTCGGGAAGAGTGTCTTCGTATTGATCATAGGATGCTTGTGTCGCGACCACTGAGTTCGTGGTAGCTTTTTCTAATCATTGATTTGTTTGCCGCCGGACGAGGGTGACGATGAGCAGGATCAGCACTGCAATCGTCGCGAGGACAAAGGCCCCGGACGAGGGCATCGCCAGCCATTTGAGCGACTCCTTCGCGGCACCGGTGCTGCCGAGTCCGGGTGCTCGGAAACCGGCCCACATCCAAAAGATGGAGTAGCCAAGTCCACCCGCTCCAAGACAGGCGCCGATGGCGACTGTCATGCGCTGTGAAGCGCCGAACAGACAAAGTACGAGGATCAAAGCCAAAGCTGTCGTGCCCATGCCGCCAGCGTGCAGGTGAGCGCGCTTCATATAGGTCCACGACTTATCCAGCACGGCTTTGATGGCGGCATCATCGGACTTGTAAACCGTCTCGCGAACTTCGTTGGCGGAAGCACTCAAGCGTTCCTTGATGGCGTCCTCGTTAAGCCCGAAAACGATGCCCATCCCCTGGCCGAACAGGAGGGTAAGGACGGCGAGCGCCAGGCCGAGCGAGGCGGCGCGTAGATTCGAGTTAAGTGGTGGCGTTATATTCATGTTTGGTTTGGATATTGGTTGGTCAGAGATCATGGATTACCTTGGGTGGAAAGGCGGCCCGCAAGGCGTTCAACACGGCCAGTACGTCAATGATTTCCTGGGTGATCGCGCCGGCCACCGGGGTCAAATGTCCGGTGGCGGCGAAGGCCATGCCAATAATGCTCAACGCCATGCCGCCCACTGCACTCTGGAGTGCAATGTTCCGCATTCGCCGGCTGATGTGCATGAACTCGTCCACCTTTTCCAGAGAGTTATCCATGACCACAACACCTGCCGCCTCCGTGGTCACGTCGCTACCTTGTCCAATTGCCATGCCAACGGTGGCGGCCATGAGGGCGGGGGCGTCGTTGATACCGTCACCTACATAGAGCGTTTTGGCTTTCGCGGTTTCGGCGCGGACGAGTGCAAGTTTCTCTTCAGGACTCTGTTGGGCGTGGATTTCAGTGATGCCAACCTGTTCGGCCAGGTAGTTGACCTCCGACTCGCGATCGCCCGATACGAGCATCACTCGCTGGAAGCCGTGATTGGGGCCGAGGTGCTTCACAAAAGAAAGGCTCTCGGCGCGGGGCGCGTCTCGAAAGCGGAAGGTCGCTGCGTAGCGCTGGTCGATTACTACTACACACTCGAGTCCGCCGGCAAGCGGAGGAAGTTGATCTGCACCCGCTATTTTTAGAGCGGCCAGTTTGTTGCGACTGGTGATGAGCAACTGATGTTTGGAAACCGTGCCACGTAGTCCTTGCCCTGGTTGCTCATTAACTTCGGTAGCTTCTGGAAGCGTTATCCCATCTGCCTTTGCCGCCGCCAGAATAGCATGAGCCAGCGGATGCTTTGAGTAACGCTCCAGACTTGCTACCAGGGTCAAAAGCTCCTTGCGCTCGAACCCTGAGGCGATGAGTTGTTCGGTCAGCTTCGGTTCGCCGTATGTGAGCGTCCCGGTCTTGTCGAAAATCGCGGTGCGACACTCAGCGATCTGCTCAAGGACGACAGGGCTTTTAATGATGATCGCCCGGCGTGCGCAAAGAGAAATCGAACCGATGATGGCGATGGGTATTCCAATGAGAAGCGGGCAGGGCGTAGCAATGACCAGTACCGCAAGGAAGCGAAGCGCTTCGCCACTGATGGCCCACGCAAGGATGGCAACCGTCAGTGCTACAGGAGTGTAAATTGCTCCCAGGCGATCCCCCAAACGCCGCAACTTAGGCCGCTTCGTTTCAGACTCGCGCATCACCTCCATGATCTTGGCGTAGCGCGAGTCGGCAGCGCGTTGGGTTGCGCGAATAGTGAGGGCTGACTCGCCGTTGATCGCTCCCGAAATTACCGTCGAGCCGGAGGTTTTGGTAATCTGAAACGGTTCTCCCGTCAGGTAGGATTCGTCCATCACGCCGTGCCCCTCAATCACCACGCCATCTACGGGGCAAATGTCATGCGGATAGATCACAAGCGTGTCGTCTACAGCAACATCCTGAAGCTCTACGTCCGTGATTTCCGAACCGCGTTTCCGGTGCGCGACCGAAGGCATACGTTTAGCGAGAGCCGCCAGCACTGAAGAGGCACTGCGCAACGCGTAGTTCTCAAGGACTTCACCTCCGGAGAGCATTAGGACGATGATCGAGCCTGCCAGGTATTCTCCCAGCAGAACCGCAGTCACGATGGAAATGCCGCCCAGCAGATCGGAGCCGAATTCCCGTTTTAGGAGCTTTCGAGTTAAGTCATAGAGCAGAGGCAGGCCGCCGATAACGAGAGTTATGAGAAGTGGAATGTCTATGACATTCGGCTGCGAGCGAAATCCCAAGCGCAGCAAGAGATGAACTGCGATGCTGGCTATGGCAAGAGCCGCGATGATTGTTGTCTTATGGTGCCAGAGTCGGGAAAGCGAAGACTCGGAGTCTGGCTCTAGCTTCGCGGGTTTTGGACCGTTATCTGGCGACGAGAGGTTGCTGTCGGCTTTCATTCGTTCTCCTCCCAGTCGGCGCCTGCATTGATCCAAGTCTTCAGCAATGTCAGTTCGCGGGACGGCAGAAGATGGGCCTCTGCTGATTTCATTGTCTTCACTTCGCCGGAAACGATAGCTATGAGGCGGCTCTTTTCAGAATCACCCGGTACGATCAATGGAGCTGCATCTGCTTCCATGAAGAAGTCTTCGCGTCGATCCACACGAAAATTGGAGCGGGCCTTTCCCGGTCCGTGGCAGCCAATGCAGGAGGTTTCGAATATGGGCCAGATGTCTCGTTGAAAATCAATTACCTGCATGATGGTGGTGCGGTTTGTTGGGTTTTTATCTGATTGATCAGGAAGATCTAAAGGATGTCGTGGAGTCTCAAGAACCCGCACGCTGGTTTGCGCCACCCAGGCAAATAATACGCCTGCAGCTATGAAGAATAAAACTATGATCAATTCAATGCGACGACGCTCATTGGGTGTGGCCCGGGTGCTTGTGAAACAGTGGCGGATCATCGTGAAAATCCAATCCCAGTGTAGAATTAGATGGAGTAACACCACTCCTACAAACCAAGCTCCAGCCCATGCGTGAATCGTCCCCCACTCGTGGCGCGACATTCCCCACAACTCGTAGGTACGGTTAGTTCCCGGCGGCAATGGAAATCTTAAAATATAGCCTGTAACGACCATGACAAGAAGGCTGGCAGCCGCCACTATATCGACGGTCAAATTGATCAGGCTACGTTTCATAATTGACTCGGACTTTTCGCTGATTTTGCCGTGACGGTTTGTTTTTCATGGTAGGCCCCCATGTTCTGTCGCAGTTCCGGGTAAAGTGTTTTGTTATAATACGAAATTTGAAACTGAATCCAGATAATGTAATAAATTTGAGCAAGCGTCAGCAATCTTTTAAGTAAAATCTCCCAACGTCGAATCAATCAATAGTTGTGTTACTCAGGTACGACTTTTCGGTCGTCTCTTGGGTGCAGCTTTCGATCACGCCGTTCGCGATGGCATATCGGGTGAGACCTGCTGTTTCATGGATATTAAGTTTATCCATCACTTGCTGACGGTGCTTCTCGACCGTTTTGATACTTATGCCCAGTAAGGCCGCGATTTGTTTATTGGCGTTGCCTTCTGCCACCAGTTGCAAGACTTCGGCTTCTCGCGTAGTCAATTGTTGGTGGACTTGTCGTGCAGTCGCCGCACCTCCGCGCTCATGGGCTCTCCGTTTTAATTGATGGAGACGTTTCGCAATTGATGGGCTAAAAAAGGACTGTCCTTTTGCAATTTTATTAATGGCTTCGATGAGTACCTGCCCGGAGTTTTGTTTGACTAAATAGCCTGCGACACCCTCAGCGAGCATGCGATCGACGTATTCATCATCGGCGTGGGCGGAAAGGATCAAAATCTTTGTATCAGGTGCTTCGATACGGATTTTCCGAGTGGCTTCGAAGCCGTTGAGTATCGGCATTGCGATATCCATGACAATAACGTCGGGCTGGAATTGTCGTGCCAATTGTATGGCGTCGCGGCCATTCTTTGCTTCTCCAACTACATTGAAATTCTCATTTAATTCCAGGAGTGTGCGCAAGCCCTCGCGGACAATGTCATGATCTTCGGCTAGTAATACGGTGATCTTTTTCATACACTTAATCCTCCATTAACTGAAAGGGTATCTCCGCACGCACCGTTGTTCCTTTACCAGCTTCCGATTCGATAGAAAATTTCCCACCGACCATTTCCACCCGTTCGCGCATACCAAGAAGCCCGAGATGTTGATGTGATGTTGGCTGCAGCAAGGAATCTATCTGAAACGACTTACCGTCGTCATGTATCTCCAAATTTATTTGAGCATGGGTTTTTTCTATTTTTACTGTAGCGAGCTGTGCCTCAGCATGGCGGGCTACATTCGTCAGTGCTTCCTGAACAACCCTGTAAAGCGCCGTGCGGCGCATGTTGTCCAAGGCTTCAATTTCTTCAGGTGCTGAGAAGTGTATGTCCAATCCTTTACGTTTTCGTAGCCCCTTTATGTAGGATCGCAGTGCCGGAATCAGTCCTAGATCGTCCAATATTGCCGGGCGCAAACGGAATGCAAAGCGATGCACCATATCGACCGATTCCTCCACCATCTTCTGGGTTTTGAGAATATTCTTTATAATATGCCGATCATTGATCGAACTGGTTTCTTTGATGACCGCAAGCCGTACATTGACTCCAGCGAGTATCTGGGCTAATTCATCGTGCAATTCCCTACTGATTTCCTTTCGCTCCTCTTCATGTGCCATGAGGATCTGATGGGCTAGTTTTTGTGATTCGAGTTTAAGTTGTTCCGATTCTGTGAGCAGTTGATTGTAACGCTGAGTTACGTCTGCAAGTTTCTCCTTACAGCGTTGATGGGCGTCCTTAGAATTTTGAAGGATTTCTTGGGTCATAATTTTTTCTCCTGAAAACCATCTGTTTAATAACGTAAATCTCACAGTAGCGGATGTATGGTAAGTACAGCCTATCCCCTCCATCTAATGACCCCGTTTTCTTTAAGATACACATTCGAGATAATTAACTATAATAAGCTCATGTTTTGCTTGTACCCGTCAGAATACACATGCTTAGCGTATCCGCTCCTGACTGTCGAGGTGTTATAAAGAAAAAAGTGCGCTGGAGAACCCAATCGGCTCTATTTCAGACATCATGCTATGTTGCATGACTCGGTTGTTGTTTCGATTAATGAGGCACAACCGATTTTTAACTCATCTGAAAGCTATAATACAAAGTAACATTAATATTGAATCTATTTATTCATCGACAGTACAGATCCAGTGCCCGGTATCGCCAATCTCCCGCATTGGTAACATCACAGTTAGCTTCAAAGTGATGTCCAGACAGAAAAACAGGCAACGGCCATCAAACGGGGTGCCAGACAAGAGTCCGGCGATCCCAGATGCAACTGTCTTATTAAACCCTTTAGCTTAAAAAAGACATCAGATGTGCATGTTTGGTGTAAGTTCATAAAGCTAGTCAAGGCCTGCCATGAGCAAGCGAAGCAACGCGGAGAGAGAGGGATGGGTGCCTCCGGCATTGCTTCGCTAAACAAACCCTCTGCTCGGGTTCGACTCGCCTCTCTATAACCTTATTCGACTGCGTCGAATGGCGGAGAGAGAGGGATGGGTGCCTCCGGCATTGCTTCGCTAAACAAACCCTCTGCTCGGGTTCGACTCGCCTCTCTATAACCTTATTCGACTGCGTCGAATGGCGGAGAGAGAGGGATGGGTGCCTCCGGCAT
>CAWUII010000018.1:0-33846 GCA_963922575.1 uncultured Opitutia bacterium | reverse complement strand
CCTGAGCATTCAAACGTTCGTGCGGCGCAGGGACGCGCCTGCGCTACCATTTTGGTCATCACACTCTTTGGAATTCACATTGAAGAATGATCTGGCAGTGAATGTAGTATCCTAACTTGTCACTGATACTGAAAGGACAGCGTTTTTCGGGCTAACTCTGGAAATCAATTGCGCGATCGATAGCGGGTATTTCCTTTCGCACCATTTCGAGAGGAAAATGATTTTCTGTTTCCCTGCCGTTGTTGGGCCTTTCCATTCCCACGACCATTATTGATTGCCTCTGCCTGGATCGATGGATCTGGCTCATAGCCTTCGATGATTGCTTTGGGTATCTCGCGCCTAGTGAGTTTTTCGATGCCGGCCAGTAATTTCAGCTCATCGACGCAGACAAGTGATACGGCTTCACCTTCATTACCGGCGCGACCGGTACGACCGATACGATGCACGTAGTCTTCCGCCACATTAGGTAGCTCAAAATTCACAACGTGGGGCAATTGATCGATATCGAGTCCGCGGGCAGCAATATCAGTTGCAACCAGTACGCGCATATTTCCGGATTTAAAATCAGCTAGTGCCCGAGTGCGCGCGCCTTGACTTTTATTGCCATGAATGGCGGCCGCACTGATACCATCATCATCGAGCTGTTTTGAAAGACGATTGGCTCCGTGCTTGGTGCGCGTAAACACAAGTACCTGTTTCCAGTCATTGGTACTGATGAGGTGAGACAGAAGCGCACGCTTACGACTCCGGTCTACCGGGTGTACCACTTGCGTTATTTTTTCTGCTGTGTCATTGCGTCGCGCAACTTCCACTAAGGCAGGTGATCTCAACAAATTATTGGCGAGCTCTTTAATTTCATCGGAAAAGGTAGCAGAGAATAACAAGGTTTGTTTTTGCTCCGGCAATAACGCGATTATTTTTCGAATATCGCGGATGAATCCCATGTCCAGCATACGATCCGCCTCGTCGAGCACAAAGATGTCAACGCTCGAAAGATCGACATTTTTTTGGCTTATATGATCGAGCAATCTACCTGGGGTCGCGATCAGTATATCCACGCCGTAATGGAGCGTTTTTATCTGTGGATTGATTTTTACACCACCAAAAATAACGGCCGATTTCAGCGGGAAGTACTTGCCATATGTTTCTACGCTTTCACCTACCTGGGCTGCAAGCTCCCGTGTGGGAGTAAGAACCAGTGCGCGAATTGCACGGCGGCCCTGTGGTTTATTATTAGCCATCAAGCGTTGCAATAACGGTAAAGTGAAACCTGCAGTTTTGCCGGTTCCGGTTTGTGCGCCCCCCATCACATCGCGACCTTCCAGAATCAGCGGAATCGCCTGTGCTTGTATTGGGGTGGGCGTATCATATCCATTTTCGGATACGGCACGGATAAGTTCAGCCTTTAGGCCAAGATGTTCAAATGACATAGGAGTGTGTGTGTTTCGGAAATCAGCCTGCCCGCATACGGTAAAGCATTTGGGGCGGTCCAGGCGTAAGTATATTCTGTGTGGCGCAATTTCATATCAGAAACTAACGCATTAACTATCGGTGTAGACACGAAATACACCCGTAAGGTTAATAAAGATACACATAAAGATGCCGATGTATAGGCTTTTTATGCTTTTGCACACAAAGTGGGTGCAATTTAATTTTGTAGTGACCGATTTATTATGTAGTTTAACTCGAAATCGCGCTACGAAGCCAATAAGGTTCATAGTTGTCTGGCATTTGTTTGAATCTGGATCTTCAAGCGTTGAAAAATCAAGGCGGGCATCATTTTAAATATGCAGAACAAATTCAACCCCAAGAAATTGAATTAAAATCTTGCATTGTGAGCTTAATTTTAAGGTACTTGTAATGCATTGGCGATTTTAAGCTGCAAAAAGCAGTCGACAATGTATTTTTGGCCCACCTAAAACCGATGAGAGGTTCGTCAAAATTCTGAAGCTCGTCGACAAACATTATAATTATTCCGATCAACTCCCAACCAAATGAAACCGTTAGATCGGAAAACGGGAAACTAACCTCAGTAATAATTTCTAGCCCGAAGGTAGTTATATATCCGAAGGCAATACAGCTGGACAGGGTGTGATGTCATTCACCCTAGTCCTGCAATACAAATAAATAATGACAAGAAAAATAAAAGAATATGGATATATATGTAGGTAATTTATCTTACGAAGTTGAGGAAAACGCTATCAAGGAACTATTCTCCTCACATGGCAATGTGAGTGGAGTCAAATTGTTGACAGACCGTGAAACAGGCCGCTCCCGTGGCATTGCTTTTGTTACTATGGATGATTTCAAAGAAGCCCAAGCTGCCATTAAGGAACTGGATGGAACTGATTTCAGTGGTCGTCCAATGAAAGTTAACCAAGCACGCGAGCGCGAATCACAAGGTCCACGTCAAGGTGGCGGTGGTGGCAACTTCCGTGGTGGCGGCGGTGGAAATCGCGGCGGCGGCGGCGGAAATCGCGGCGGCGGTGGCGGACGCTACTAAGCCCAAACTCATTTTTAAAGCCGAGGCTCGAATCCTTAGTTTTTAAAATATTTACTTCAAAAAGTCAGCGGAAACGCTGACTTTTTTTTGTGTAGACGTCTCTTATATTCATCTTTGGATTCAGCCTAAATCCTAAGCAGCTTCGCGCTACAGGGGGGAGTTCTTTTTACAGACGCTGACAGGAACAGCTAAAGTGTACCGTTCCTGTCAACATGGCCCAGAAACAAAGAACCTAGAAACTACCAAGTAAGTTTACAAGCTGTTCATACGCGTGTACGCACGAACAGCTTGGGCAAGTGACCAGCATATCAATGCAGGCACACAAGTCCATCAGCGGATAAGAACTATTTGACTCTTAACCAGCTTCCTTATCAGCGGATGCGTCAGCAGTCTTCGAAGAATCTTCTGGTTCGCTCACCTCTGTTACCTCAGGCGTTGGCATTGAAACACCCTCAATCAGCTTTGAAGCCTCTTCAGGTGAGAGTTTCTCAACCTCAGCACCAAGAGTATCGATTCGGAGGTTGCGATACACTGGCAAGCCAGTACCGGCTGGGATCAAGTGACCCATGATGACATTTTCTTTGAACCCTTTCAACTTATCCACTTTACCGAGCGTTGAAGCATCGGTAAGAACACGTGTTGTTTCCTGAAAGGACGCTGCTGAGATAAAGGACTCGGTTTCGATGGATGCCTTTGTGATGCCCAACAATACTGGTTCGCCTTCGGCAGGCATGCCACCGGCATCTTCAATGTGCTCATTTGCATTCATGAATGTGAAGCGATCTACTTGCTCACCCCAGAAGAAATCGGAATCACCGGGATCGGTGATACGGATCTTTTTCAGCATCTGGGCAATAATCACCTCAATGTGTTTATCATTAATCGTAACACCTTGCAGACGATACACCTTTTGAATCTCAGCAATCAGGTAATCCTGAACAGCAGATGGACCGAGGATGTCGAGTACTTCGTGCGGATCTGCGCCACCTTCTGTGAGATGCTGACCACGGTGTACCATGTCACCCACCTGTACCACCAGATGTTTACCATGCGGAATCAAATGCGCTTCTTCCTGTCCGGTTTCAGAATCGGTGACTAGCAACTTCTTCTTGCCGCGGATCGTGCCATCGAGCGAAACAACACCGTCAATTTTAGCCATTTCAGCGGCTTCTTTTGGACGACGGGCTTCGAAGAGTTCAGCAACACGGGGGAGACCACCGGTAATGTCCTGAGTCTTGGATGCTTGGCGGGGTGTCTTAGCAAGCATGGTGCCCGGCGCAATCTCATCACCTTCGTTGACCGAGACCTGAGCACCGGTTGGAATTGCATAGGTAGCAATCACTTTGCCTGCCTCATCTAGAATTTCGACCTGAGGATTCAGGTCTTCCTTATGCTCGATAACAACCGTTGCAATACGGCCAGTCGATTCGTCCAGCTCACGTTTAACGGTGACACCAGGGATCATTTCATTGAATCCTATACGACCAGCTTTCTCGGAAAGAATTGGGATATTGTGCGGATCCCACATCGCTAAGATGGCGCCTTTCTTAATTGTCGCACCATCATTATGCGTCAGTACAGAACCGACGATAATTTTGTATGTTTCGATCTCGCGATCATCACTATCAAGAATTTGCACAGAACCAGTCTTGTTAAGAACGATATTTGCACCATCTGCTGTCTTTACAATACGAAGCCCCTGGTACTTTATAATACCACTTGAACGAACCTTGATTTCAGGATTCTTCAACACGCCGCTGGCAATACCACCGATGTGGAATGTACGCATGGTTAGCTGAGTACCTGGCTCACCAATGGATTGAGCCGCGATGATACCAATTGCCGAACCACGCTCGACCATAGCATTTGTCGCTGGATTGATACCATACTCAAGCGCAGTGATACCAACTTTCTTCCGTGTCGTCAGTGAAGAAAGTACCTTGATGCGCTCGATTCCGAGTTCTTCAATTTTTTGTGCGGCTTCCTCTGAGATTAATTCACCGTTTTTAACAATGATCTCATCTGGGCTGAGCGGGTTCTTAACATCGTTTGAAGAACAGCGCCCGACAATACGATCATGTAAGCTGACGATCTCGTCATCACCCTCAAAGATCGCATATTTCCATACCCCGTCACGATTACCGTCATCATACTCTTCAATAGTGCAATCCATTGCAACATCGCAGAGTTTACGAGTCAGATATCCAGCATCCGCAGTCTTAAGTGCGGTATCGGCCAGGCCCTTACGTGCACCGTGAGTCGAAATGAAGTACTCCAGAACAGACAACCCCTCGCGGAATGAAGAGAGAATCGGACGTTCAATAATCTCACCAGATGGCTTTGCCATTAGACCTCGCGTGCCACAAAGCTGACGTACCTGTTGCTTGTTACCACGAGCACCGGAGTCCATCATAAGATAGACCGGATTGACTGAGTCTTTATTGCTGTTAGTCTTAAGCTCTTCGAAAACGGCCTTTGCAATTTCATCCGTCGTGCCCGTCCAGATATCGATAATCTTGTTGTAGCGTTCACCATCGGTGATAATTCCCTTTCCGTACTGACTTGCAACTTCATCGATTTTCTTACGTGCCGCTTTGACAATTTCAGCCTTGCTCGGCGGTATGATCATATCGTCGATACCGATAGAAACGCCAGCACGAGTCGCGACCGTAAAGCCGATATCCTTCAACGTATCCAGGGTCTCAACAGTGCGTGCCTTGCCAACCAGATTGTAAGTTTGCAGGATGAGATCACCGAGCTTGTTCTTTGGAACAGGCGCATTGACGAAACCGAGCTCTTCCGGCCAAATGGTATTGAACAGAACGCGGCCAATGGTGGTGCGAATGACTTTTTTCTCAGCATTTCCGAATGGCTTGTCTCCTTTGCCAAAATCGGGATTTACAAAGTTAATCCAGTCATGGTCCTTGAACGCCCCGTCGGCAACTGCACTTTCAACCTCATCACTATCAACCAGAAGCGACAAGCGTACACCTTCGACAGGTTTTTTGGGCGGATCCAGGGTTAGGAAATAAGAACCTAGAACAATGTCTTGGGATGGTGTCAGGATTGGTTTGCCACTCGACGGTGAAAAGATGTTATGAGTCGCCATCATCAGCAACTTAGCTTCCATCACCGCTTCAAGAGAAAGTGGGACGTGCACAGCCATCTGGTCGCCATCAAAGTCTGCATTGTAAGCGGTACATACCAGCGGGTGAACGCGAATAGCATCACCTTCGATGAGCACTGGTTCAAAGGCTTGAATCGACAAACGGTGCAATGTAGGTGCTCTATTAAGCAGTACCGGATGACCTTTGGTCACTTCTTCGAGAATATCCCAGACTTCGGGAGATTGCTTCTCGATCATTTTGCGCGCGCCGCGAACGGTATGCACAAAGCCAAGCTCCTTGAGACGTCGTATGATAAATGGTTCAAAAAGAACTAGAGCCATTTTCTTGGGTAAGCCACACTGGTTCAACTTCAGGAATGGTCCTGAAACAATTACCGAGCGGCCTGAGTAATCGACACGCTTGCCAAGAAGATTCTGGCGGAAACGACCTTGCTTGCCCTTGAGCATGTCTGAAAGCGATTTCAAAGGACGATTGCCTGCGCCGGTGACTGCACGGCCATGGCGACCATTGTCGAACAGCGCGTCCACAGCTTCCTGAAGCATGCGTTTTTCGTTGTGAATGATCACATCCGGTGTCTTTAGCTGAAGCAGGTTTTTCAAACGGTTGTTACGATTGATTACCCGACGGTAGAGATCATTAAGATCAGACGTTGCGAAGCGACCACCTTCCAGGGGAACAAGCGGACGAAGATCCGGTGGGATCACAGGTAGTACTTCCAATACCATCCATTCCGGACGTGTACCCGAGGACATGAATCCCTGAATTGTCTTCAGGCGCTTGGAGAGCTTTTTCTTAATCTGCTTTGAGCGCGTAGCCAACATTTGCTCGTGCAGTTCGGCAATCGTGGCTTCCAGATCAATGCGCGAAAGTGCATCACGGACAGCGGCCGCACCCATTCTGGCTACGAAAGAGTCCTCACCATACTCGTCCTGAGCCTGGAGATACTCCTGCTCAGTTAGCAGCTGTCGCTCTTCGAGCGGAGTCTTACCCGGGTCGATGACGAGGTAGTTCTCGTAGTAAATAACGCGTTCCAGATTTCTTGCGGTAACATCCAGCAGCAGGCCCAGACGGCTCGGCATGCTCTTCAGAAACCAAATATGAGAAACAGGTACGGCAAGTTCGATGTGACCCATACGATCGCGGCGAACCCGTGACACAGTAACTTCCACACCACAGCGGTCGCAGATAACACCCTTGTACTTGATGCGTTTATACTTCCCACATGAGCACTCATAGTCGCGCACAGGCCCAAAAATGCGCTGGCAGAATAAACCACCGGGCTCGGGCTTGAAGGTACGGTAATTGATGGTCTCCGGGTTCTTGACCTCACCGCGGGACCACTCGCGGATAACATCGGGCGAGGCAACCGAGATGCCTACTTGATCAAAGGATTTTGTGGCTTCATAGCCAAGAATGTCGCGTGCTACTTCAGTACTCATAGATAAAAACTCTTTTGTGCTTAAATTAAAAAAAACAACTTATACGTCCAGCGTGCTAGTGGAGGAAAATTTGCCTTCTGAATGCAGACGGACATCCAGGCAGAGGCTTTGGATTTCCTTCATCAGAACGTTGAATGATTGGGGCGTGCCTGCTTCCAGGCTGTTATCTCCCTTGACCAGTGACTCGTAGATACGCGTCCGGCCGCCGACATCGTCAGATTTGACTGTCAGCAATTCCTGCAAGGTGTAAGCCGCGCCATAAGCTTCGAGGGCCCAGACTTCCATCTCACCAAAACGCTGACCACCGTACTGTGCTTTACCACCCAGAGGCTGCTGCGTGATCAGTGAGTAAGGACCAACAGCACGCGCATGAATCTTGGATGAAACAAGGTGGTTTAGCTTTAGCATATACATATAACCGACCACAACCTCCTGAG
Source organism: uncultured Opitutia bacterium (assembly GCA_963922575.1). Classification (GTDB taxonomy): domain Bacteria; phylum Verrucomicrobiota; class Verrucomicrobiia; order Opitutales; family Coraliomargaritaceae; genus Lentimonas. The sequence continues at coordinate 26,339 of CAWUII010000018.1, read as the reverse complement.
CCAGCGGCTCACCGCTCTGACCATCGTAAAGCACGCTCTTACCAGTCGACGGTAACCCAGCCTCTTCAAGATACTCACGAACACGTGCTTCACTGATACCGTCAAACACTGGAGTGGCAACTTTGATTCCGAGCTTTTTACAAGCCCATCCCAAGTGTGTTTCCAGAACCTGACCGACATTCATTCGTGAAGGAACACCCAGTGGATTCAGGCAAATTTCAACTGGTGTACCATCTGGCAAGTGCGGCATGTCTTCTTCCGGTACCACTTTGGCAACAACACCTTTGTTACCGTGACGACCTGCCATTTTATCACCAACCTGCATCTTGCACTTTTTGGCAATGTAAACCTTTACACTCTTAACAACGCCTTGATCTGCATCTTCTCCAGACTCAACACTTTCTATTTTACGCTCACGATCATAGTCTAGTTCATCGAACTTGCCCTGATAGTTGCTGACGATTTCCATGATCTTGATTTTGACCGGTGACGGGTCAATTTCAATGTATCTGGAGACGGCAGCCAGGCGACGAAGCAATGTTTTGGTGATTTTGCGATTTGCAGGAATGATTATTTCATCCGTATCGCTATTCTTAACATCAAGTGGAATCTTTTCGCCCAGCAAAATGTTTGAAAGTGCCTCAGTCAGATCTTCGCGAAGTCTGTCGCTCTGAGAGCGATATTCTTCATTGATCTTTTTGACGTGACGACGGCGGTCAGATGCTGAAAGCTCCTCAGAATCGCCATCGACACGAGCCGAGACTTTTACATCCATGACGATACCACGGACACCCGAGGGTACAACCAATGAAGTGTCCTTAACGTCAGCGGCTTTCTCACCGAAAATTGCACGCAACAGTTTTTCTTCTGGCGCCAATTCTGTTTCCGATTTCGGCGTAATCTTGCCAACCAGAATATCACCCGGTTTGACCTCTGCACCAAGACGGACAACTCCATCGTGGTTCAAGTCTTTCAACGCTTCTTCGCCAACGTTTGGAATATCACGAGTTATTTCTTCAGGCCCGAGCTTTGTATCACGAGCCGTCACTTCAAATTCATCAACATGAATGGAGGTAAAGATATCATCCTTGACAATCTTCTCGGAAATCAGGATCGCATCCTCAAAATTGTAGCCATTCCATGGCATAAATGCCACGAGAATATTGCGTCCGATCGCTAGTTCCCCGTCATCCGTAGAGGCTCCATCAGCAATGACTTGACCTTTCTTAACCGGTTGACCCTTGGAAACGATCGGTTTTTGATTAAAACAGGTACCTGCGTTTGAGCGCATAAACTTACGCAAATTGTAAACGAAAATGTCCTTTTTGGAATCTGTTTTTAATGGCTTATTGCGTGTTTTTGCAGGTAATTCACCATCTTTTGTCAAAATAATGTGTCTGGAATCAACCTGTGCGATGACACCATCAATGTCAGCTATTTCGACTGTCTTTGAGTCAATCGCCACACGCTCTTCGATGCCGGTGCCAACAAATGGTGCCTCGGACTGAAGCAGAGGTACACCCTGGCGTTGCATGTTAGAGCCCATGAGCGCACGATTGGCATCGTCATGTTCCAGGAACGGGATAATCCCTGCCGCAACAGAAATCAATTGTTTAGGTGACACGTCCATGTAGTTGACGTCCTTACCCTCAACTTCAAGAACTTCGTCGCGTTTACGACAAGTAACACGCCCCAAAAGCTTACCGCTTTTATCCAGTTCGGAGTTTGCCTGCGCAATCATATGAGGCTCTTCCTGGTCTGCATTCAGATATTCGACATCATCTGTCACTTTCCCATCAACAACCTTGCGGTAAGGTGTTTCGATAAAACCAAACTCGTTGATTCTAGCATACAGGCTAAGTGAATTGATCAATCCGATGTTGGGTCCTTCTGGTGTTTCAATCGGGCAGATGCGGCCATAGTGAGATGGATGGACGTCACGAACCTCAAAGCCGGCACGTTCACGATTCAGACCACCTGGCCCAAGTGCAGAAAGACGCCGTTTGTGCGTAAGCTCTGCAAGTGGATTGATCTGATCCATAAATTGGGAAAGCTGGCTGCGAGCAAAGAAATCACGAATGACCGTGCTAAGCGCCTTCGGGTTGATCAGCTTTTGTGGTGAAATCGTGTCGACGCTTTGATCATAAAGGGTCATGCGTTCCTTGACCAAACGTTCCGTGCGGGCCAGACCGACTCGGCACTGATTGGCGAGCAGCTCACCGACAGTTCGTACACGACGGCTTCCCAAGTGATCGATATCGTCAAGTACTCCATCACCACGTTTCAGACGTGTTAGGTATTTTGTTGCTTCGACAACGTCTTCTGCGCTAACAACCCGGAGGTCAAGATCGACATCCATTGCAAGCTTTTGGTTTAACTTGTAGCGACCAACACGCCCCAGGTCGTAACGTCTAGGATCCTGGAAAAGACGCTTAAGCAACGCTTTTGCGTTAGCTGTTGTCGGTGGCTCACCGGGACGCAGGCGCTTGTAAATATCTTTGAGTGCTTCCTCTTCATTTTGAGTCGGATCTTTCTTAAGACAACGGATGATTGCGCCATCATCCACGGTTGTATCGATCGTGACGACTTTCTTGAGACCTGCTTTTTCGAAAGTGCGAACGATGGTCTTGGTCAGTGGTTCAAAGGCACGTGCCAGGACAACTCCTCTATCGGCATCAACAATGTCCTCAGTCAGTACAAGATTCGACACGGATTCGCGCTTAAGTGCGCTGCTTACTTTGATTTCCTCCAGCTTATAAAAAAGATTGAGGATATCTGCGTCCGAGCTGTAGCCCATGGCCCTGAGAAGCGTAGTCAGGAGAAATTTACGACGACGGCGACGACGATCCAGATAAACATAGAGCAAATCATTTTGGTCGAACTGAACTTCGAGCCAAGTACCACGATCCGGAATAATTCGGAATGCATGCAAAATCTTACTGCTGGTATGTACGCTCTCTTCAAAAGAAATTCCAGGGGAACGATGCAGCTGGCTGACGACAACTCGCTCTGCGCCGTTGATGATAAAAGAGCCACGCTCTGAAATAATAGGCAGCTCGCCCATGTAAATCTCTTCGTCCTTCACATGGTCCTCTTCGCGCAATCGTAGTTTGACGTACAAGGATGACGAATAGGTAACACCATCTCGTATTGCCTGTATTTCAGAGTGACGAGGTGGCGTAATATTGTAGCTGAGGTATTCCAGATGACAACGTCCATCGTAGCTCTCAATCGGAAACACTTCAGAGAACACCGCCTCAAGTCCAATTTGTTTGCGCTGGGAGGGCGCCTGTTCCAATTGGAGAAACTCTTTGAATGAGTCAATCTGGTTTTCAATCAGATTGGGTGGTTGAATGACTTCTTTGAGTTGACCGAAATTAATACGTTTTGACATGGGCGGAGTGTTCGATGACTTTTTTGGTTTCTAGCGAGTAGATAAAATAAATCGTTTAAAATTAAAAAAGTTGAACAATGCCTGTTTTGCAACAGACATTGCTCAACTGTGAAGTTGCAGTTGAATATAACGTAATCTACAAATTACTTAAGTTCAACCTTAGCACCAGCAGCCTCGAGTTTCTTTTTGATCTCTTCGGCTTCGTCTTTGCTAACCCCTTCCTTAACAGGTTTCGGCGCGCTTTCGACCAGCTCTTTTGCTTCTTTAAGCCCAAGACCTGTGATTGCACGCACTTCCTTAATGGAAGCGATCTTATTGTCGCCCGGCGCAGCGAAAATGACGTCAAATTCGTCTTTTTCTTCAACTGCTTCAGCAGCTGCTACAGCACCACCGGCAGCAGCGACTGCTACGGGAGCTGCTGCGCTAACGCCCCATTTTTCTTCGAGTTGTTTAACGAGATCAGCTACTTCTAGCACGGATTGTGCGGATAGCCACTCGATTACTTGTTCTTTTGTTATATCTGCCATTTTGATTTACCCTTTAATTGGTTAGCATCCTTTAGATTTAGGATATTTAAGAAGTTATTCTCCCTAACCGGATTATTTGGTTTGTTGTTTATGAAGCTGCTACTTCCGAAGAAATAACAGCAAAATAGTACTTATTTTGAGTTTAAAGTTACTTAACCGTTCTCAGCACGAACTTTAGCTTGTAATACATTGACCAAACTTTGAGGAACTGCACTAATGACACGAACAATGCCGGTCGCGGGCTGTGACAATAGCCCAAGCAGTTGAGCACGCAATGATTCCAGACCTGGCAGCTTGGACAATGCGATAACCTCGTCTTTGGTCAGTGTCTTTTCGTCCAGCACACCTGCCTTGAGATCGACTTTTTCATTTTTCTTAAAAAAGTCAGCAACCACTTTTGCCACGCCTGATGGATCATCACCACCGACAATAATTGCCGTCTGTCCTTTCAGATATTCCTCAAGATTAGGTAAATTTCTGGAAGCAATCGCCACGCCAAAGATATTGTTCTTAATAACGTGAAACTCAGCATTGTGCTGGGATAACTGGCCGCGCAACTCTGCAATTTCATCGACCGTAATACGTTCATAGTTGGTCAGATAAACATAGCTGGACTTATCGAGGTGTCTATTGACCTCATCAACAAGATATTTTTTTTCTGGTCTCATAAAATTTAAATCCTCCTAACTTTTATTGTAAGATGCCGGATCAATACTGATACCAGGACTCATCGTTGAGCTCAACGCAAGCGACTTGATGAATTTAACAGTGGCGCTTTTGGGACGAGCCGCTACAAGTGCACTCATTGCGGCCTCTGTATTTTCAGTAATTTGCTCCGGCTCAAATGAACGCTTGCCGACAACAACAGCCACATTTGCGGTCTTATCCATCTTGAACTCAACACGACCTGCTTTAACCAGTTGAATGCCTTCCGCGATATCATCGGTAACTGTGCCGGATTTGGGATTTGGCATCATCCCGCGAGGCCCAAGCACACGCGCAACCTTGCGAACACTTTTCATCGCACTGGGTGTTGAAATCGCTACATCGAAATCAAGCCAACCCTTACTGACATCTTCGATCAAGTCGTCCAGGCCCGCTTTGTCGGCGCCGGCAGAAAGTGCTTCGTCCGGATTTTCCGTGAAAACAATTACTCGAACCGTCTTACCACTTCCATGTGGCAGTTGTAACGTACCACGAACCATCTGATCACTCTTCCGAGGATCTAAGGCTAAATGTACGTATAATTCGACGGTTTCATCGAATTTCGCTTTTGGTAATTTGTTTAATAACGCAGACGCTTCCGAGACCGTGTAGGTCTTCTCGAAGTCAACCATTTTGGCTGACTCACGGTAGCGTTTGCTTCCCTTGATTTGCTGGGTGGCCATAATATTATTTTTTTTAGTTTTTAAAATGTTAGTCGATAAATTCAATTCCCATGGAACGAGCGGTGCCTGCGATTATATTGAAGGCAGCCTCATCATCCTTTGCGTTAAGATCATTCTTTTTAATCTCAACGATTTCCATGATTTGCTTCCGGTTGACTTTACCAACCTTGTCACGATTTGGTACCCCTGAACCTTTTGCGATACCTGCTGCCTTTTTGAGAAGGATAGCAGCCGGTGGGGACTTCAGGATAAAGCTGAACGAGCGATCAGCATACACAGTAATGACAACCGGTAAAATCATACCCGCCTGATCCTTGGTTTTTGCATTAAACTCCTTACAAAAACCCATAATATTGACACCCTGTGCACCGAGCGCAGGACCAACGGGAGGGGCCGGATTTGCGGACCCTGCAGGGAGTTGTAAGCGAATTTCACCTATTACTTTTTTAGACATTTGTTTTAACTTTCTTCGGTTCTTTGGACTTGCCAATATTCAAGTTCAACGGGCGTGAATCGCCCGAAAATAGATACGGAAACTTTGAGTTTACCTTTGTCGGGATCAATTTCTTCAATTTTACCAACCAAATTCATGAATGGACCGTCAATAACTTTCACCATTTCACCGATCTCGTATTGAATCTTAGGCTTTTCTTTACCTTCGGCTTCTTCAACCTGATTGATTATACGGTCAATCTCGCTTTTTTTAAGAGGCGTAGGACGATCACCCCCTACAAATTTGATGACACCCTGCGCTTCACGAACGAAATACCATGGCTTTTGCAGTAATTTTCCATCGTCATCGTAAAGGCGCATTTTGACGAAAATATATCCTGGATAAAATTTACGAGTAATTGTTTTTTTCTTACCACTTTTAACCTCAGTAACTGTCTCCGTCGGCATCAGTACTTCAAACACGTAATCTTCCATTTCCTCAATTGCTATAAACTTGTCAAGATACTGCTTTGCCTTTCCCTCCTTATTTGACAATGTTTGAACAGCAAACCAGTGGGGATCTGATAATGATGAAGAACTGTGCATAATAGATTTTTAGAATATAGAATTTGAAAATTTTTGAACTACTTTTACTGCACCCAGGAAGTAAGCAGCTCCACACCGTTCATTAATGAAAAATCGGCCAATGCAATAAAAGAACCTAAAATAGCAGTTGCGACGAGAACAATAATCGTCGAATCGCGCAATTCCGTACGATTAGGCCAAGACGCTTTTTTGAGTTCCGCCACGGTCTCTTTATAAAAGGTACGTATGCTTCTAAATGGGTTTTTCATTTGTTTTTATTATGGCAGGAGAGGAGGGACTTGAACCCACAACTTACGGTTTTGGAGACCGTTGCTCTACCAATTGAACTACTCTCCTATGGATTATGTCATGAAGTTTGATTTAAGACAGTAAAGCCGAGGTCCCTTCTGAGAGACCTCGGCGAATATCCAAAGAGGGATTCGACTGGAGTTACTTAATGACCTCAGTAATACGGCCTGCACCGATTGTACGTCCGCCTTCGCGGATCGCAAAACGCTGACCGGGCTCCATGGCAATTTTTTTACCAAGCTCAACCTCAACAGTTAGATTGTCGCCGGGCATCACCATTTCAACACCTTCAGGACATTTGATAACACCAGTGACATCAGCGGTGCCGAAGAAAAACTGTGGACGATATCCGTCGAAGAATGGTGTATGACGACCACCCTCATCCTTAGAGAGAACATATAGCTCAGCTTTAGCGTTAGTATGTGGTGTAATTGTGCCTGGCTTTGCAATAACATGACCACGCTCAATTACATCTTTGTCGATACCGCGAAGCAGAAGGCCGACATTGTCACCAGCCATACCTTGTTCAAGCTGTTTGCGGAACATTTCCACACCCGTCACTATTGTTTTCTTAGTGTCACCAAGACCAACAATTTCGATCTCCTCACCGACTTTTACAATACCGCGCTCAATACGCCCTGTTGCAACCGTACCGCGACCTGTGATCGAGAAAACATCTTCAACAGACATCAGTAATGGCTTATCAATCTCACGAGTTGGCTCAGCAATATCTTTATCAATCGCTGCCATCAGATTACCGATTGCTTCTATGCCTTCCGGCTTTCCTTCGAGCGCTGCTGTAGCAGAACCGCGAACAATCGTGATGTCATCACCGGGATAATCATACTTAGAAAGCAGGTCACGGACTTCCATTTCAACCAACTCAAGCAATTCCTCATCATCAAGAAGATCTACCTTGTTCAACCAAACGACAATGGCTGGTACGCCCACCTGTTTTGCGAGCAAAATGTGCTCACGAGTCTGTGGCATAGGACCATCTGCTGCGGATACGACGAGAATGGCTCCATCCATCTGAGCAGCACCGGTAATCATATTTTTAACAAAGTCAGCATGCCCCGGGCAGTCAACGTGTGCATAGTGACGATTTGCCGTCTCATACTCAACGTGTGCAACAGCAATAGTAACCGTTTTTGTCGCATCGCGAACAGTACCACCTTTTGCTATATCCGCATAGGATTTAAACGTAGCAAGTTTTCTGCTTGGATCCTTAGGATCATCTGTTTCTGACTGAACCTTGAGAATAGCGGTCGTAGTTGTCGTCTTACCGTGGTCAATGTGACCGATAGTACCGACATTTACGTGCGGTTTTGTTCTTTGGAATGTTTCCTTAGCCATGATTGATGTTTTTTAGTTTTGAGAGATTATTAGATAGTTTGAAAACTGGAGCCCTCGAGCGGGATTGAACCGCCGACCTCATCCTTACCAAGGATGCGCTCTACCACTGAGCTACAAGGGCGCATTAGCAAAGACTTTAAAAGAGCTGCCAGTTTCCACACATCCGCGTGAAAAAAAGAAGTTTGTGAAACTGCCTGTAGTATTTTGGCTCGTCAACATTTATTTCAAAAAATTATTTGTGTCTGTGTTTTATTGATCACGGGTTTGGGTTTGGGTCGATTTTCATTTTTTAAGGTTTGAAATTTGTCCATTTTGTTAGTGCTTCGGGTAATGTAGATTTGGCGTAAAAGTCATAGCTTTTTCCCTCACATACATAACTCAGGCTGATTTCAGCCGAATGTAACATCATTCGCTTCTCCCCTGTTATGGAGGAAATCTTGCGATTAAAACTAAAATCACCGTGTGTCCGGTCACCAACAATAGGATGCCGATGATAATTACACTGTATGCGCAGCTGGTGGGTGCGTCCGGTAAGGGGAATTAACTGTACCAAGGAAACCGGAAGTTCTTTTGATTTATCGATCACATGATAACGCGTCTCCGCAAAATTTCCTAATTCTGCCCGACCAACTTTAGCACTTCGGTAGGAATCTTGTTTTAGATGATCCTTCCAGCACCCGGATACCGGAGACGGGGTGTGTTTAACCAAAGCGTAGTAAGTTTTGTTCACTTTGTGGGATGCAAACAACTGCCGAATCGTAGGTACGATTTTCTCATCAACCGCAAGTAAGAGTATGCCCGATGTCGGCGAGTCCAGACGATTTAACAACCACGCGCGCTGAGCGCCGGTCGATGCCTCCCAAGTGTAAACTTCGTCTTCGTAGTCATAGTCCGTCGTGAGAAGGCACCGGCTATAATCACCTCTTCGGTTCGGATGTGACATCAGACCGGCAGGCTTTTCCAAAGCAATCAAACCATTCTGGGAAGCCAGAACCTTCACTCCGGAACCAAGTGGTAAATTATTGATGGGGTTTTGCGGGTTAGAAGTCATCAAATCGTTAATGTTGTACTGTAAAGATAGATTTCAAAAAATCTCTAATTCTACATTATTGACTGAGAATACTGCTCATCCTGTGCATCCATGCAATGATTTCATTGCCATTTGCTTCATTTCAAACCGTCAGAGATACGAAAAAGCGACCTTCATCACCCGATCCGAACCAAAGACCTGCACCATTTCTTCGGTCCACTTCCGAAAGGGTGAACGTTTTGTAAGCGCCAGTTGACAAATCCAGGTGCCGACTTCACCTGCTGTGCTATGCAGGATTTTGACTTCATCAACAGTACCGTCCGATTGTATCCGAAACTGAACAACAACACGCGCTGACGTATCGATCGGCTGAAAGAAATCAATTTCCTGGTACCAAACGGCTTGAACCGCTGCATAAAACTGCTGCTCATACTCACCAAACTGGCTAAAAGTCGAATCGATCGCAAGCGCACCACGCCGACTGGCGGAACCTTCCGAACGCATCAGTGGCCCGTACACAAGATCAGGAGGAAGCGTCAGGCGCTTGCGCGGCAAGGGCTTTGCCTTCATTGTCCGGCTATTTGATTCGCTTGCCTTTTGATCCTGCGGGTTCTCTGGTTCCGCACGATATAACTGGATCAGTTGATCAGTATCTGAATACTCCTCACTGACTTGCTTACCAGCACCAGAAATTTGCAAACTGCTACCGGGGCCATCCTCCACCTCCGGCTGCTGACGAACAAAATCCGGAGCCGGTGGCACGACACGTGGAGCCTGCGTTGTCTCCGTGCTTTCCTCCTGATCCGCAACAGATTCTCCCGAGAGTGTAAAGACACCGCCTTCCAACAGAACCGGCTCTTGTTGCTCTACAGAACCCTGAACTATTTTTTGCGATGCTTCATCCCCGTCAACCGTCGGCTTATTGTCCTGAGAGACGCCTGCAGTCTTATCAGCTGCCTGCTGCGCCTTAAAGGAGTAACGATCCTTTTGGTCTGGCTCATTTTCGGGCGCTTCTGGATTTGCTTCTACATAGGATAACTCCTCTGGATCCATAGGCTCCAGCGTCAACTCGACTGAATCGTCTTGAACTGCACTGTCATCGGATCGCTCCATAAACAAACGCTCCGGGGCCCAAACAAAAAAGATGGCATGCAGCAGAAAGGTAACTAGCAAGGCAACGAGATAAATACGCCATTGCTCACGTTGCGCCGGATAGTACTGACCGGTCGAATGCTGAAGTTTGGAATTTTTGCTCAATTTCAGATTACCTAATCAGCCTGACTGACTAAAATCAAAGTTAAGTTGCAAAAGGCGTTGCTGCAATGCCTGGGTCGGCAGTCCCATCACATTTTCAATAGAGCCTTCAACCGATTTGATAATCAACTCGCGTTCAGTCTGGATACCGTATGCACCGGCCTTATCAAGGGGGTTCACACGTTCAAAGTAAGCATCAATAATCGAATCGTCGAGCGGCCTGAAATAGACCTTGCTAGACTCAACAAAGCCATCATGTAAACCACCCTGCTTCCACACCAGCGCAACTGCAGTGTAAACTGTATGCGCACGCCCGGAAAGCTGCCTCAACATCGTCCTCGCCATCGCCATATCCGAAGGCTTGTTCAAGATATTCTCACCAAGTGCAACGGTTGTATCTGAACCCAGTATTAGTGCATTCGGAAATTCCCCGGCCAGAGCCTCTGCTTTTAATCGTGCGTTCGCCAGTACCATCGCCTCCGGGCCATCGTCCGAAACATCCAATTCGTCAACATTTACCGGACACGTTTCAAACGACAATCCCATCCGTTTCAGCAATTCACTGCGACGCGGCGATGCCGAAGCGAGTATTAAACAATCCGGCCCTAATTCGTGTTTATTCGTGTCCATTCATAGTTTCCAACATTTAATATTCAACGTTCGAAGTTCAACGTTCGAAGTTCGATGTTCGAAGTTCACTCAGTCCAGTACCGTCTCCACTGCTCCAATTGAACGTGCAAAGGCGAGACGACTGAGCCCATACAGATAAGCAGAGTTCAAATGACTCCGGCTTGCATCCGCAAGACGCTGCTGGGCATCAATGAGTTCACGGTTATCTACCAAACCCTCGTGATAACGCAAAAAAGCCTGTCTTACCTCGGTGTGACCAAACCCAACTTCTTTTTCGGCAAGCTCGATTTCCTTGTAACGCGCATTCATTTCAAACAAGGCGGTCCTGAATTCCCGCTCAATTTCCTGCTCGATAATTCTCGTCTGATAGATTTGCTGCTTGAGCGCAAGTTTAGCATTTCGCTTCTGGGCCTCAATACGAAACCCTTCAAAAATAGGTATGCTTGCCCGCATGCCCACCAACCAGACTTCGTTCTGTCGATCCTGAAATGCATCATTGGCAACGTAGCCCCAGTTGCCAAACAGTTCGACATTTGGCAAGCCCTGCCAAACCGCTGCTCTGCGAGTCAACTCGGCTTGATCCAGACGTTTTTTCTGAACCGCCAGTTCCGGTCGCATTTTAACCATTTCATCACCTTTTATCCTGTAACCGTCCAGGTGCGGCGGCGCATCCAGATGATCAATCAAGGAGATATCCACCTCTAGATCCGCATCCAAGTCCATGTCCAAAAGTACTTTCAATTGTAGTAAAGATGTTTGAATCGCGACCTCTGCCGTCCAAAGCTCGCGTTCATCACCCGCCAGACGTGCCTGCGCTCTCGTGACATCAATTTCCACACCTGCACCTGCCTCAAATCGATCACTGGCCAATTGAAGCAATTCGCGACTCCGCTCAATGTCTCCTTCGATGATTTTCTTCTGATTTAGATCGCGCAGTTGCGTAAAGTACAGATTGACCGCACGCTCCAGGATATCCTGATAAACGACCTCATACTCCATTTTTGCGATTGCCTGCTCTAACTGAGCGAGACCGTAATTTGCATAACGCTCGTTATCAAACACCGTCTGTGTCAGTTCCAACTGACTACCGAAAGAGTTAAATGGCTTTGATTCAAATTGATCGCCAGCAAATCCCAAACCCAATTGTTGTCGTATCTGCGAAGCTGTCAGCGAGATCTGCGGCAGAAGAGCGGCGCGTTCCTGAATTTTCTCTTCAAGTGCCCGACGAACCCGTTCACGCTCAAATAGAACTTCAGGACTGGCTTCCCGAATTCGTTTAAACATCGCATCCAGCGTCATGATCGGAGGCGAGGCCTCCTCTGGCATTGCCTGCATTAATAAAACGTTGGCCGTCGATTCAATTTCATCTGCACCCGATACATATCCAGCACATATGAATATGAATGGTAACATTAAAAAACTAAGCTTTTTGTACATTAGAAGACATTATTTAATTAGAATAATCAGAAATCATACCGATTATCCTTACAGCTTTTATTTATAAAGTCGCAATTTTAACGTAAAATTTTGAAAAGTAATCATTTACTGTACCGATTCGGTACACGGAAGCGCCGAATCTCTGATTCGGGTTAAACTACATAATAAATAGTTCGCTACAAAACAAAATTGCACCCCGGGCAAACTGCAATGCCTGTTCTATGATTGACAAAAAGCCGTCTAAAAATCAAAAGGATGTTTTAATCAAAAAATATAATGATTTACGTAGGACGAGATCCCTCAGAAATGAAAAAATTACTGAGCAGAATTCCGACCCGTTGTATTGTTGCGAGAAAATCAGAGAGCGATTTCGGATTCGCTGTTACCAACGGTAAAAATATTAAGTATAAGATGCTGATGAAAGTACTTAAACTTTACAACTACACACCTGCTACCTACACATATGTTCGAGGAACCATGTCAGTAGTTGCGTTAAGAGATGACAAAGAAAGTGACGATGTAAAGGGAGGCATCATAGAACTTAGGATATTTACCGGAGAAAGCCCTGACGAACTGCCAAAGGAGAGTAAGATGAAAAAAACAGCTGACGTGAGTAAGATAAAAGTGATAGAAAATGAAGAAATCCCCAATGGCTACATGCTTGAATTTAAAGACAGCGTCCCATCAAATTCAAAAGATAAAAGCAAGACGCCCTAAAGCATTTTTAAAATACCCAAACATCTTATTTGCAGTACTGTAATATTTGATCTGAAAGGTTGCATGATGTTGACTGTTCGTTTGTCTGGAAAGTACAAACATCATGCAAGTTGGGATCGCACAAATTAACACGACGGTTGGTGACCTCTCTGGAAACAGAGAGCGTATCCTTGACGCATATCGCCAGTTGGTGGCTGACGGCGCTGACTTGATCCTCTACCCGGAACTCACAGTATGCGGCTATCCACCACGCGATCTGCTGTTTAAGAGTCGGTTTGTCAGCGATGTTAATAAAACACTTAAGACCATAGCCAAAGAAATCGGCGACATCCCGGCGATCATCGGATTTGTCGAGCAACGTGAGGAACACATAACCGGGCGCTCTTTCTATAACGCTGCTGCCTGGTGCGAATCCGGCGCAATCAAAACCATCGCCCGCAAATCACTGCTGCCCAATTACGATGTCTTTGACGAAGAGCGCTATTTCGAGCCAGCTGAAAAGCCGACCGTTTACCAATGGCAAGGCAAGCGTATCGGCATTACCATTTGCGAAGACATCTGGACCGGCCAGTTCGTCCCAACCAGTCGTCATTACGATAAAGATCCGGTCGCCTTGCTTGCGGACCAAGGCATCGACCTCCTGCTCAATCTCTCAGCCAGCCCATGGCACGATGGCAAAAATGCAATACGAAAGTCATTGATTGAGGGCGCCGCAAAACGCTGCCAGTGCCCGGTCGCTTATTGCAATTCCATTGGCGGCAATGACGAACTTGTTTTTGACGGGGCCAGCTGCGTTTACCATCCGAAACACGGAATGCTCGGCATGCTCGACACGTTTCGGGAAGATAACCGCGTGGTGAATACAAATGCCCAGACAAAACAGCCTGAACCCAACAACAGTACAGCCATTTACGATGCACTTGTACTCGGCCTGCGCGACTATGCGCACAAGAGTGGATTTAAGAAAGCATTGATCGGCCTGAGTGGTGGCATCGACTCTGCGGTTGTCGCCGCGCTGGCAGTAGAGTCACTGGGTTCGGACAATGTGATCGGTATCGCCCTGCCCTCTGCAATTTCCAGTCAACATAGCCGTGATGACTCTGCGGCCTTGGCGAAGAATTTACATATCGAATATCACGAACTCTCTATCGCCGACATTGTTCAATCAACCGAAGCAACACTTGCACCTATCTTTACCGGCCTTGAAAAGGATACCACCGAAGAAAACATTCAAGCGCGCAGCCGTGGCCTGCTGATGATGGCCCTCTCCAATAAATTTGGCGCTCTGTTGCTGACAACGGGCAACAAAAGCGAACTCGCAGTCGGCTACTGCACACTCTACGGCGATATGTGCGGTGGCCTCGCCGTTATCTCGGATGTGCCAAAAATGAAAGTCTACGAGCTCGCCCGCTACATCAACCGGAAGCATGAAATCATCCCGGAGAACACAATCACTAAACCACCCTCCGCCGAACTCAGCCCGGACCAAAAAGACGAGGACAGCCTGCCGCCCTACCCAATACTCGACGAAATTCTGGAACTTTATGTTGAAAAGGGACTCTCTTCCACAGAGATCATCGAACACGGCCACAAGGAGGACGTCGTTCGCGACATCATCCGCAAAGTTGACCTCAATGAATACAAACGTAAACAAGCCGCCCCCGGCCTGAAGATCACGCCACTCGCCTTTGGCGTCGGCCGTCGGATTCCGATTGTGCAAAAGTATGTGAGTTGAAATTGACATCCTACAGACTGGTTCTAGCAGTAACATACAGATGGCTTCCTCCAAACAACTCTTCGAACGCGCCAACCAACTCATGCCCGGCGGGGTCAACTCGCCCGTACGCGCCTTTCGCTCGGTCGGTGGCACACCGTTTTTCACCCAGCGGGCTGATGGCGCTCACCTGTACACTGTCGATGATCAGCAACTAATCGATTTTGTCTGCACCTGGGGCCCGGCAATCCACGGTCACAACGATCCCGATATTCGCCAGGCGATCGCACAGGCACTGGAAAACGGCACCAGCTTTGGCACGCCTAACCCCTACGAGGTTGAAATGGCGGAGCTGCTTGTCGCCCGGGTGCCGTCCATTGAAAAAGTTCGCATGTGCAACAGTGGCACCGAGGCCACCATGTCGACCATTCGTCTGGCTCGCGGCTACACCAAGCGCAACAAGATCATCAAATTTGCCGGCTGCTTCCACGGCCACGTAGACTCGTTGCTGGTCAAAGCCGGCTCCGGTGCACTCACACTTGGCAATCCCGACAGCGCCGGCATTCCGCCCTCGCTTGCCGCCGAAACCATTGTGGTCAATTACAATGATGCCAACGCTGTGCGCAATGCCTTCACGGTGCACAAAAACGAAATCGCGGCACTCATTGTTGAACCGTATCCAGCCAACTGCGGACTGATCTTGCCCGATCCAGGCTATCTCCAGCTGCTACGAGATCTTTGCGATCAGCATGGCACAGTATTGATCTTTGACGAAGTTATGACCGGGTTCCGCGTCGCTCCTGGCGGCGTACAGGAGATTGTTGGGATCACTCCTGATCTGACTGCACTGGGCAAAATCATCGGCGGTGGCTTGCCGGTCGGCGCCCTTGGTGGCAAGGCAGAAATCATGGACTACCTCGCTCCGCTTGGTCCCGTGTACCAATCGGGAACCCTGAGCGGCAATCCGCTCGCCATGGCTGCCGGCATTGCTTCACTCAAAAAACTGGAAGCGGAAGACCCGTATCCAGTCTTGGAAAAGCTGGGGACGACCATCTGTGATACGCTACTGAAAGCCGCCGATGAAAAAGGACTCCCGCTGCAAGTGCCTCAGGTGGGCTCCATGTTTGCCTTATTTTTCAGCGAACAACCCGTGCGCAATTACGACGATGCCATCTCCAGCAATACAAAACTGTTCAATAAACTGTTTCACTACGCGCTGGAAAACGGTGTATATCTCCCCCCCTCACCTTACGAAACCTGCTTTATCAGTACCGCGCATCAGGGCAGTGACATCGAACGCGCCGCCGAAGTGCTGGCAGAGGGCATACGATCGATGTAGCACGACAAGCGATAAGCCCTCTTGTGACTGTCTAAAACACCTGCAAGCTGGCTCAAGCTCAGCTGCTTTAGACCACGAATACACACGAACTTACAAGGGGACATCTAAAAAAAATTAATCGTGTAATAATCAATCAAGCTGAATGCTGATGAGCACTGAACTAGGATTTTTCGATTATCTGGGACGCGTCGAGCGGTTGGCTGCAAGACCAACAGCTTTAGATCCGTTAAACCAGTGAATTGACTGGTCAAGCTTTGAGCCAGTGCTTCAGGAAAATCTGGACTACAAGGAACACGAAGTAAAGGAGGCCGAAAGCCCTACGGTTCACTGCTGATGTTCAAGGTGCTAGTTTTACAAAAGTACTACAACCTGTTTCGATTCAAACAACTGGGAGGAACTATGCTTTCATGATCGGGGGCACCAATTGATTTTCTAACTTTAGTGGCTTGCATCTTCCAGTTCCAGTAGACGCTCTTTAAATGCTTCCAGTTGCGATTGCGTTTCCTGCCGCACGCTTTGAAGTTCGTTTTGCAATATCTGAATTTCAGCATCCTGATGGTCAATGATTGCTTGCTGTTCCTGAACCGCATTCACCAGGATGTAAGTAAGCGCCGAGCCATCGTACATAAGAATATCCGTCTCCTCCACATCGTTCTCTTTCAGTTTTACGCGAACCGTCTCCAGCATGTAAGGTGCATAAGCCTCCACCTCCTGTGCAATAACACCCACGTATTCTTGGCCATCATCAGCATTAGCGAACCTGCTGTTGTACTTGAAGCTTACCGGCCTTATTTGTTCGATGATGTTCAATCCATCACTAAAGTTGCGAATGTCTTTTTTCAGGCGTTGGTCAGAAAAAACGCTCCATTCACCTCCACCTGTTTTGGCAGCATCGCCATCTACCGTCAATGTATGTGAAAGTGTACTGGTACCAATGCCAACACTTCCGTTTGTATCTACGTAAACTCCTTTAGCATCACCACCGTCGTTGGAAAGCCAATTGCCGTTCAAGGCGATGTTTTGAGTCGCTATATGATCGCCAAGGTTGTCCTGCAGTCCGCTCAAAATATTACTTAAATCCAGTGCCTTGAGCTCACCGGTGACTGGATCCACTCCCACCGGCGAGCTAAAACCAAGGTCGATCACTTTCAAATCATCGCTGGCCTTATCAACCACATAGGCATAGCCACCAGAGATTGATATGGCTTTTGGATTACCACCGATTCCCAGAGACCATGCAAGTACGGGCGCAGTCGGATCACTCACATCGATCACTTTTAAATCATTACTGGAATTATCAACCACATAGGCATAGTCACCCGAGATTGATATGGCTTGTGGACTCTTATCAATTTCCAGAGACCCTGCAAGTACCGGTGCAGCCGGATTACTTACATCAATCACTATCAAAGCACCCTCGTCCCCATCGAACAAATCGAACACATAGGCATAGCTGCCCGAGACAGCTAAGGCATAGCTGCCCGTACTTGGTCTTGGACTCCTTCCGATTTCCAGAGATCCTTCCAGTACGGGCAAACTCGGATAACTCACATCAATCACTCTCAGCTTATTGATTCCTGCATCGACCACGACCACATAGGCATAATTACCCGAAACGGCGATGTCCCAGGCTGATGGAAAATCAAAACCACCCAACTCGGTAGGATTTGTAGGATCATTTACATCAATCACTTTAAAATCACGGTCGCTCCTTTCGCCCTGTTTGCCCCGTTCGCCATAACTTGTAATGTAGGCATAATTGCCAGAGATCGCTATCCTCCATGCAGCTTCTACTCCAAGACTACCAACTTCTTTCGGAGCATTGGGATCACTTATATCAATAACGATAAAATTGTCTGTATCGGGATCGGAATCCGCAATGTATGCATAGTTTCCGGAGATCACCACATGCTCTGGACGATTGCCAACTTCCAAACTCGTCAACAGCGTAGGGTATGGTACAACACCCAAGCCTGATGCAAACAGCCCGGTTAGATCGACAGAAGTCGAACTGCCGTTTTCAATGTCAATCTGTAATGTTGTGCCGCTTAGACTTGCTCCGGTCAGATCCTGATTGTCCGTAACTGAGCTGCCCAGGCCACTAATGGGGCTACCCCAGCTACCGGAAATTTTTAAGTAGAATTCGCCGGCGCTTGTGTCTAAATACAAGTTGCCCTCGTCTCCTAACTGATCAGCAGGGGCTACTGAACCACTCAGCCAGATAAGCCCTAAATCTGTAAGCGAGTTCACTTCACTACCATCGGCAAAGGCGATCTTTCCGGTACCGCCAAGTTCAAAGGTCAGGTTGCCTTTTATATCACCTTGCACTTCAAAGTCACCATCGACTTGAATCGTATCAGCATGAGCAACGCATGATAGGCTTAGCACAAACAAAGTGAGAGCAAGTTTTACAGATTTTTTCATTAGATTTAGTTAAGTTTTAAAGTGATTTATCGAATCATGGATAGCACAAATCTAGTCATTGTAGCGTTACTGTGCCGTTGGGGCGCAGAGTCAGGATCTTACCCGTGCCGCTAATATCAAGAATGCTTTCATCGTAATTGCCTGGCTGTAGCAGGATGATATCACCGCTTATGGCAGCAGCAAGAGCCGAGTTAACAGTTATTTTCGGACCGTCGTTGCTTCCTGGCCTGCCTGGCACTGCGCTGATGCCACTATAACTGTCGTTTCCAAGCATCACGTCAGTGTAGAGCGCCACGTCAGCATCTGGAGTTAACACCAAGCGACCATTCGCAAACTCGTAAGCATCAGTGTTGCTATCAGCATCGCTGTCTTCAGCGCCGTCATTGGTCCCATTGCCATCAGAATCGGGATTTAGTGCATCCAGACCCAATACAAAAAACGAATTGATCTCGTCGTAATTCGATATAGAGTCTCCATCGTAATCACCGGTCAGCAGCGGCGATGTGTTGTCGCTGGAAAACTCGGTGTATTGAAGGCGAAAAAAGTTACGATCGGCAGTTGAGGTAAATAAATCATCAACTGTTGTAGCTTCCTCGGTTAAATAATAGCGTTGCCAGTGCCATGTCGAAAGATCTTCAGATTGCTCCACAAAATACAGAAAGGAGGCTTCGGATTTCCAGGAAAGTTTCCATTGGTCAGAAATGTCATCTGGAGCGATTTGCAGTTGAGCAAAATCTCCTAGAACATTATTAAACGGAAAGCTTAAAGTGCAAATAATCAAAGCCATAAACCTGAAAAAGTCACTAAACATAATTGACAATAATATCCTTAATTTTTGATCTTATTTACCACGTGGAAGATCCATACTTTAAATGCAATGAAAATAATTTCTAATGATAATAGCGAAGCTTAAATCTTATATTTCGAATTAAAATCAAAATAATTAGTAGCCCAAAAGATGACACGGGAGAGATTACTAAATATACAAAATCCACGGTCATCCCGAAGGTCTGTGAGTTATTCAGTGGTCTATAATGTAAATTAAGGCCCAAGTCCAATTTATTGTTGGGTTCAACAAACCAATAATTAGAATTATTCCAATTATCGTTTGCAAAATCACCAATTGCTGAATTAGGTGTTAAGAATTACAAATTATTGCGATTTAGAATCATTACAAAACGAAGATGCAACTCACACCTCATCACAAAGAGCTTTTAGACAAAGCGATGGATCGCAGCGGTCAACGCTCGACCAAACAGCGCGAGCATATTTTTGCTCTGCTTTTAGAAAAACGTGATCACCCGACCGCCGATGAGATCTATGTTCGTGCGAAAAGCGAAATGCCTACTATTTCACTGGCCACTGTTTACAACTGTTTGGACGCACTGACCGAATCCAAATTAATCCGCCAGGTTAACTTTGAACGTGAACCGACACGTTACTGCCCGAATTTAAAGCCGCATGCTCACTTCTACTGTCAGGATAGTGGCGAAGTGATCGACATCAGTCTTTCCGAGCCAGCCATCGATCAATTAAAGCAGGCCTTACCTGAAGGATTCTCAGCTTCGCATATTGAAATCACCTATAATGGCAAACGCAGCCATTCAAACAGTTAATTCGTACTCCATAAACCAACTTATAAAACAACAATGAACACACTCGAAATAAAAAATCTAACGGCCTCAATTGATGGGCAACCGATCCTCAAAGATTTCAATCTCACCATTCCAAAAGGTGAAGTTCACGCTTTGATGGGTCCCAACGGAACTGGTAAAAGCACACTCGCGAAAGTTCTGGCGGGCCATGAGGACTATAAGGTTGAAAGTGGTGAAGTGCTTCTGGATGGCGAAAACATCCTGGGTGAAGAACCCGATGATATTGCCAAGGCAGGTCTTTTTCTCGCGTTCCAGTATCCACTTGAGATTCCCGGCGTCAGTATCGCAAACTTCATCCGTGCAGCCCGCAAGGCACGGTTGCCTGAAAATGAAGAGATAAATGCGGTCGAATACTACAAAGAGCTTTATGCCAAAATGGATGCGCTCAAGATGGATCGTAAATTCACGGCACGTTCTCTAAACGAAGGCTTTTCCGGCGGTGAAAAGAAACGCTGTGAAATCCTGCAGATGTCGATGCTCGAGCCAAGATGCTGCATTATGGACGAAACGGATTCCGGCTTGGATATTGATGCATTGCGAATTGTATCGGAAGGTGTGAATTTGATGCGCTCACCTGAGCGTGCCTTCCTTATAATCACCCATTACCAGCGCCTGCTTGATTATATCGTGCCCGACGTTGTTCACATCATGTACGACGGGCACATAGTACACAGTGGTGACGCAGAACTCGCCAAAGAACTTGAAGTCAAAGGCTACGACTGGGTGAAAGAAGCTTTCGCCGGAGTACCCGCCTAAAATTCAAACCATCAAAAATTGCAACTATGACAACAGCAGAAATTCAAAACAAGGCGATCAACGTAGATACCGAAAAGGGCAATTTTAAGTACCCGGAAAATTACACTCATGATGCCGGAGTCGGCCTTGACGAAGACACCGTTAAATACATTTCCGATGTAAAAAATGAAGACCCCTGGATTCTGGATTTCCGACTGAAAGCACTGGAGATTTTCAAAAAGAAACCGATGCCGACCAACTGGGCGGACAAGGATCTGGAAAACATTCATTTTGACAAAATTCGCTACTACCTTTCCAAAGGTCAGGTGCCTGCACGCTCCTGGGAAGATGTACCGGATGATGTAAAAGAGACCTTTGAGCGTCTTGGCATACCCGAACAGGAGCGCAAATTCCTTGCCGGGGTTGAAGCTCAGTTTGATTCCGAAGCTTCCTACTCACACATGAAGGAAGACCTTGAAAAAGAAGGTGTCATTTTCGTTGGTTCAACGGAAGGACTACAAAAATATCCGGAAATATTTCGCCCGTACTTTGGCAAAGTCATCCCCAGTTCGGACAACAAATTTGCAGCGCTTAACAGCGCGACCTTCTCGGGAGGCAGCTTTATCTATGTACCAAAAGGCGTGAAACTCAAGCAACCACTTCAGGCCTATTTCAGAATCAACGCAGAAAACTTTGGACAGTTTGAGCGGACATTAATCATTGCCGACGAAGGTGCTGAAATCACCTATATGGAAGGTTGCACCGCACCCAAGTTTGAAACAGCTACGCTACACAGCGCTGTCGTTGAACTGGTTGCACTCAAGAACGCCAAGATTCAGTACATCACCGTACAAAACTGGTCATCCAACGTTTTCAATCTCGTTACCAAACGCGGTATGGCCGACGAAGGTGCCGAAGTGAAATGGATCGATTGTAACATCGGCTCCCGCCTGACCATGAAATATCCCGGCGTTGTCCTCAAGGGCAAAGGTGCCCGTGGTGAAGTGCTCTCAATCGCACTCGCCAACAACGGTCAGCATCAGGACACCGGTGCAAAAATGATTCACCTCGCTGATAACACAACGAGCAACATCATTGCCAAATCCATATCAATTGGCGAAGGTCGCTCTACTTACAGAGGACAGGTACACATGCCGAAGCATCTCAAAAACTGTAAAAACAACACAGAGTGCGACGCTCTGCTGATCAACACCAACAGCCGCACGGACACCTACCCGGCAATCACCACACGTGGCGAAAATAATACCGTACAGCACGAGGCCAGTGTTTCCAAGGTGAGCGCTGAGCAGATCTTTTACATGATGCAACGCGGCCTCTCCGAAGGTGAAGCCATGAGTCTGGCCGTAAATGGATTTGTCAACGATCTGATGAAAGCATTCCCGATGGAATATTCGGTCGAACTCAAACGCCTTATCGACATGGAAATGGAAGGATCGGTCGGGTAAACGATTTTCAAATTTCGAATCTCAAATTTCAAATCTCAGATGAACACTACACTCTTGGAAAAACCAACAGAACCCACATCGACCACCGAACCTGCGTGGCTCTCTTCACTCCGTGAACAAGGAAAAGCACGTTTTGAAAAACTGCCAGCACCCAGCGCACATGACGAGCGCTGGCGCTTTGCCTCGGTCGGCAGACTAAACACGGCTGGATTTACACCTGCAGCTAAACCTGATAACAAAACGCTCGAAAAATTCAAAGATCGCTCGAACCTTATATCCGGACGTGCCGGTCAATTGGTTTTTGCAGACGATGCACAAGCGCATTTTGAAGGAATCAGTCAGGAACTCATTGAACAAGGAGTCATCTATCTGCCAATCAAAGATGCCATCGAACAACATGCTGAACTGATGCAGCGCTACTTCCTGAAGGAATCAACCGAACTGGGTTCCGAAAAGTACTTTGGATTGCACGCTCAGTTAGTAAAGGCAGGCTCGGTGTTGTATATCCCCAAAGGCGTTGAAATTAAGGATCCGTTCATTAACTACTATTGGACGTATGGTAAAAATTCCGCCGTCTTTCCGCACACGCTCATCATTGCTGAAGATAACGCCAATGCATCTGTTGTAGACATTTTCTTTTCTGACACAGAGGAAAACAAGGCACTCAATGTTTCCGCATGCAATATCCATGCAGCCAGCAGCGCTAAAGTATTTCGTAAAGTTATACAAAATTGGAACGAAAAAACCGTTTCCTTTCAGCTGGACACCACTGTTGCCGAACGCGATTCATATGTTAAAAATCTTGCGGTCAACATCGGTGCCGAGCGCGCCCGCTACGAAAATCAGTCACGCATTGAAGGTCCTGGGGCCGAGGTAAAAATGTACTCGCTGACCATAGCTGAAGAAAATCAAGAGTTTGACCAGCGCACCTTCCAGACTCACAACGCTGGAAACGCAGTCTCGGATCTGCTCTACAAAAATGCACTGCTCGATAATGCGCGCACCATCTTCTCCGGATTGATCAAAGTCGCTGAAAACGCACAGCAAACCGACGCCTACCAGATCAATCGCAATCTGCTGCTCGATCCAACTGCCGAGGCAAATGCATTACCGGGCCTGGAGATATTGGCCAACGATGTAAAGTGTTCGCATGGAGCAACCACCGGCAACGTAGACTCGGAAGAACTCTTTTACATGATGCAGCGCGGCATACCCAAGCGCGAAGCCATGAAGTTGATGGTCTTTGGTTTCTTCGAAGAAGTTATCAGTAAAATCGACAATGAAGAACTTGCCGAGAACCTGCGCAGACTCATACACGAAAAGTTTGGTTCGAAGATTCAATAAGCAGGAACTGAATCCTTATGTTTACAATATAAGCAGCTAAAAGCCGCTTCTACTATATATAATACACAACTCATGTCTGACGAACAACGTACTCTTACCCGCGAAGTCGAAGTCACGCTCATCCCACAGGGCACACCCATGACGCTACCTGAAGGCGAAGCAGTTACCATCACCCATAGGCTCGGTGGCAATTTCACCGTTATGACACAAAACGGCATGTTTCGCATCAGCGGTGCCAATGCAGATGCGCTGGGTGAAACTGTCGCTGATTCGCAGCAAACCGATGAGAGCGATGCGAATGCTGGCCCGGTGGACAAGGATACCCTTTGGGAAGCCCTTAAGACAGTATTTGATCCGGAAATCCCGGTGAATATTGTAGACCTTGGCCTCGTTTACTCTTTGGAATGCAGTGATCACGAAAATGGTGGTAACAAGATTGATATGCAAATGACACTGACCGCGCCCGGCTGCGGCATGGGTCCCGTAATTGCAGAAGATGCCAAAAACCGTCTTGAAGCAATCCCCGGAGTGACTGAAGCCGCTGTCGATATTGTCTGGGACCCTCCGTGGGATCAAGAGATGATCACCGAAGAAGGTAAAATGGTACTCGGCCTGATCTGACACTATTTTTTAGCGTTTGGATGTGCAAAGCCGCGGCTAAATTAAAATGAGCCAAATTGCCTCTCCTGAAAACGCGCTGGTTCTATGTATTGCATCCAGTGGTGAATCCTTCCAGAAAATTGACGTTCTGACAAAGGAGTCAGGTTACATACTCTGCCTGCAACGGATTTCAAAAAAGAATCCATTACTGGGAAGGCCTGATTTATTTGATACCGCCAGCATGCAACTCGAAAGCTCGCGTCAGGGAAAAGCACGTTTTGTCAAAGAATATCAACTTTTACAACGGCGCAGCAGCATCGGAAACTCCTACCGCAAGTTACACCACGCATCCGCGTTTTGCTCACTTATAGTGCACAATGCACCTCATATGGCCGACCCCACCCTTCTCTATGAAATTACTGAGCGCACATTGGATGCCTTTGCCGAAAAAGAATCACCGGAAATTGTTTCCCTGAAGGCGCTCTACCTGCTTTTGAAAGACGAAGGCTACCCAGTTCGCGAATCCTGGTGGACGAAGCTTCCTTCCTATTTGCAAGCACCTGCCAGACAGCTGATCAATGATCCCTTGCCCGAAACTGCTGCTGCTGGGGAACAGCTCGAACTGTGTTCAGAAATCACTCAAAACCTGCGCAGTTGGCTCGGCCGTGAAACAGATCTGGTGCTACCGGTAAAAGCGGCTTCCAGCCGCTTGGGCTTTAATTGAAACAACAAGCGGCTGGACGCCGCTTCTACATTCCATACTGCTCAATCCACCCCTGACTCCACTGTTCATAATCTCCCGTTTCGATATGCGCACGTGCCTGCTCCATAAGGTCTAAAAAGAAATGCGTATTATGAATCGATAGTAAGGTATGCGCGAGTAACTCGTTCGCCATAATCAGATGACGCAAGTATGCACGACTGAAATGCCTGCACGTGTAGTTATCGGCCTCCATGATTGGTTTCGGGTCTTTTTTGAAGCGTTCGTTTTTAAGATTCAAAATACCTTCTGGGGTAAACACTGAGCCGTGCCGCGCAAGCCGGGTCGGCATCACACAGTCAAACATGTCAGCACCCAGACCGATCATCTTCAATAGCTGCGGCGGCGTACCCACCCCCATTACGTATCTGGGCTTTTCCTTTGGCATTACCTCCGTGCAAACCTGAACCTGACGAATCATCTCCTCCTCCGGCTCACCAACACTGACTCCACCAATTGCATATCCGGGAAAATCCATTTCCGCTAAGTCCAGCGCACACTGCTGCCGTAAGTCTTCATAACCCGACCCCTGAATAATCCCAAAAACATGATGCCCGGAATCCAGAAATCCACTCGTAGTTGCATACCCTAAAAACTCTTTCGCCCAACGAATTGTACGCTGCACCGCAAGTTTACAAGCCTCACGTTCACAGGGAAACGGCGGACACTCATCCAACACCATGGCAATGTCTGTGTCCAATGCCTGCTGAATTTCGAAGCACTCCTTCGGCCCCAGGAACAGCTTCTGCCCGTCCAGATGTGAGCGAAATTCAATTCCTCTCTCTGTAATCGTACGCAACTTGGCCAAACTGAAAACTTGGAATCCACCACTGTCCGTAAGAATGGGTCCGTTCCAGTTCATAAAAGCATGTAGCCCGCCCAATTCTTTGATCAGCTGTGAACCGGGGCGAAGATTGAGATGATATGTGTTGCCCAATATAATTTGCGCACCTACATCCTCTACCTGTGCAGGCGTCATCCCTTTAACTGTCGCCTGGGTGCCGACCGGCATAAAAATCGGCGTCTGGATATCACCATGGAGCGTTGTCAAAACACCACGACGGGCCAAACCAGATTTTTTGAGCACTGTGAACATAATAAAGTAACTATGTAGAAGCGGCATCCTGCCGCTTAGTCTACAATAAAAAACGGCAGGATGCCGCTTCTACTTTACGCCTGAGAAGTTAGGGGTGCGGGTTCAAGACATGGTATACACAAAAGGTTCAGGACATGGTATACACTT
>CAWUII010000017.1:0-37274 GCA_963922575.1 uncultured Opitutia bacterium | reverse complement strand
TGCGGTTACCAGACCCACCAGTAAGTCGCCAACGCTGTCGATCAGGATGTTGCTGTCGTCCGCACTTGTGTCCGCGTTCAGAGCCGTCGATGCCGTCACTTCCAGTACCTGTGCGGTTCCGATACCGTCATCACTGTTGGTCGTATCAGTAATGTCGCCGGCGTTCAAATTTATCGTCGCACCCACCACATCGGCGGTAGCGTCCTCGGTAACGCTCTCATCGATCTTGCCAATTGAGTTAAGGGTCACATCGCCCGCACCCGCGGTTACAGAGTCCACCTCTATATTGCCACTGGTTGTCGTCGTTAGCGTTATAGCTCCACCCGAGGAATTGACACTGGTTGCTGTAAGATTACCACTATCCGTACTAATGTTAATTACTCCATTAGTTGTATCTACATCGCTCAGAACCGTGTTACCGCTGTTGTCAATGTGAATGCCGTCACCCGAAGTATTAACCAACAAGACTGAAAACGTATCAACATTTGTCTCCAAAGCGTCAGTGGTCGACGAATTGTCCACACCAATACCGTTATTTGTAGTCAAACTTGCCGAAGATGCTATTATGTTGGTGGCACTACCATTCGCATCGGTTATAACTCCGTTTGAGGCTAAAGACTCAAGCGTGACGGTTCCACTGTTGCCAGCATCTATCAAACCTATATTCAGGACATCGTCTGGAAAGGAATTTGTGATCGCGCTTTGTATATAGATATCATTGTCATTATTTGCATTATTATCTCCATCACTTGTACTTGCATTCAAAGTACCTGGATCGTTGTCAGCGTCCAGTGGTGCTACTCTAAGAAGAAAACTATTCGAGCCAATATCTCCACCGGTCGCAGTTAGGTTAATTGTTTTGGCACGAATTGAGGCACCACTATTTGCGGCGGTATTGCTGGCACCCGTAGCATTAATGCTGTTGCCTATAGCTTCAAACGTTCCATCATTTAAGTCGATATCGTCACCATTATCACCTATTTCAATATTACCTTCAGCGTTAAGCGTCAGATTCAGATTATCATCGTTGCCAGTTTCAATATTAGAAAGAATTAATATGTTACCAACGGCAACGCCATCATCAGCACCATCGGCAGCTGAAAGAATGAGAGTAGCATTATTGGTTCCACCTCCACCTTTATCATAATCTAATGTAGTTTTGAGTGTGATATCTCCGTCAGTAGTTTGAACAGTTACAGTTGCACCTTCACTGTCTTCCAATGCATTTACGATCAGATTGACTCCAAGTTCAGAAACTGCCGCAGTTGGGTTATCAAATGGATTTGTTCCATCACCAAAATTGGCGGATCCACCACCACCAACAATGTCGATACTGCTGGGATCAATCAACCAGGTGCCGTTATCGCCAATCACAGGTGATTTTGCAATCACAAGATACTCCTTACCTGAAGTCTCGATAAAGCCACCATCGGAGCCTGAAACGCCTTTTGCAGTCAGTGTACCAAGTATGATCGCCTGCTGATCTGCATAAACGATCAACTTACCGCCCTGTCCGCTTATTTTAGCATCTGCAGATAAGATTGTATTCGACCCGACGAAGACGTTGTCTGCATTACGCACGTCAGGATTTAATCCTTCCTGATCGCCACCGATCAGAATTTCGCCGCCTTCTGAGCTATCGGATGCACGAATGGTGGCCCCCGCTCCGAACTCTCCAACCTCTCCGACAAAAATGGTCTCACCGGTTACATGTACTGATTCTTCTACGTCAACAGTTCCAGTTACTTCAACGATACCAGAACCTTGACCTTGAAGACGCGCACTTTGAGCTTTGACAACACCACTGTGCAGCATCGCAAGTCCAAGGGCATCGCCAGCGGCAAGTGTTACTCTACCATTGTTGGCATTAATCGTACCGGTATTCTCAACGAGGGTCTGATTCGATTGCACCAATGAGGTAATATCGACACTGATGTAGCCATCGCGTTCACCAAGAAGTAGTCGATCGCCCGCAGCAATAAGGACACTGTCTTCCAACGAAGTGATAGTTCCATTATTTGTTACGGTTTGCCCCAGCAGGGCGGCCAGCCCTTCTGTGATGATAGTGCCTGCATTCTCAATACTACCGGTGAGATTGAGTGCATTGTTGAATCCATTCAGATAATCCTCATTCGTGATGTTTCCACCTGCCATTAGTAACCCGGCGACATCAATAACTGCGTCTTGTCCAATCACAAAACCGCTACCATCGGCAAACCAGACATTTCCATTCGATTTTACAATACCCAGAATTGTTGTTGGGCTGGTACTTTCAGGAACGGAGTTAAGGACACTTGAATCAGAATTTGGCTGATTAAAAATGTAGGATTCACCTACACCAATGTGAATGTTATCATGTTCAATAATCGTTTTATTGGTGTAAGTATCAAATACAGTTGAGTTACCATTTTGTGTAATGTCGGCAGTACCGTGAACTACCGTTATTCCGTCTGATGACGCCAGTGCAATCGACGGAAGGAAGGTCCACGCTGCGGTGAGCGTGAGCATCGTTAGAGCTTTTGTTTTTTCAACTAAAGTGGGAGAGTGTATCTGTTTCATGGCCGTACTAACTTAATTACACATATATTAAAAAGAGTAAGTGACAATCAGATGAAAGCGACTGTCACCCTGATCGCCATCCTCTTCAATGGAACCACCACTCGCTTCAAGTTCATCTTGGACAACTCCGTAATCCAAACGAATATTGAGGTTGGCCAAGTATTGAAATTCAAGGCCCACACCAAAGCTCAATAGATCCTGTTCAAATTCGTTAAAACGCTGCTCATTAACTGAGAGTTTTGCAAAATCAACAAATCCGCGCGCCATCAAGTTCCAGTCTGGAAAACCATACAGAGAAGGCGCGCGAAAATTGAACCGATTCTGCATTTCGTTTTTATTGATCTGGTTTCTCCGATCAGGTTCTTCCAATAACGAGTAGGGTTTTAAAAGTCGTGCCAGATGAATTCTGTATTCAGCGGATCCAATAAAACCTTCGTCTCCCCGGGCAGCGGATTCATTGTAGCCACGGACAGAAAAGAAACCACCGGCATACATTTGTTTCTGTGGAATCAAGCGTGATGTATTATTAGTAAGGTATTGTCCGCGCAGCGAGAAAGCAAATTCATGCACTAGTGTACTTGCAAGCCACTCGTCCGGATTGCTTTTTTTGTAACCTGGAAGCAGGGGCTCTAAGAAGAATGACTGATACAAGTTGAATCTGTAAATGCCATAGTCATCCGTTATGTTTGTTCTTCCTAGGTTTGAAAATTCGTTTTGTTCATTGTTTTTGAAATTTTTTTCAAATTGCGCAGAGAATATGCTGCGATGTTCCCTCTTTGTTTTTGAGGCCCTTACTCGTATGTAGGGACTTAAAAATCTGCCAAATCCAGTAAGACCTACACCCGTGGCATTTTCAGCTTTAACATTTTCATAATTGAATCCTACATCAAATGTGACTGCATGATCTGAAAAATAAAACGGTGTATACTTTAGTTCAGCTCCATAAGTTGTTGTGGTACCAATCGCATCCGGATTGCTCGCAAAACTTAGATTTTCCGCAGCAAAATCACTATAGCTTGCATATGATCTAAAAATCAGATAATCAGGATTTACCAATGGAAAATCATATGTGATCAGCGCTGCATTTGCAGTATCAAACTCAGCAGTAAAGTAATCAACCGCCAAAATGTCATCATTACCCGTCAACTGGTAATGGACTCCTCCGATACGCTCACGCCATTCTCCCGTTGAATCAGTGCCTGTATTACTGAGCTGAAGATATCCGAGCCAAGACTTTGGTTCATTAACGATATAGTCAAGAACCAGCTTGCCGGGCTCTCCTGCCGAGGATACTGCGACGTCTACCCGCCGGTTGACCGAACGATTAAGGCGTTCAAGATAGTTGTCCAGCTTAGGCTTATCAATGATGAACTCACCGGTAAGGCTTGCCTCAGAAGCTTTTGTAAAAGGAGCGTTTTTGATAATCTTATCATGCAGCGGATGATTGATCAGGCTGCCTTCTCTAATCCTTTTTCCTTTTGCAACGGTTCGCTGCGAGGTAACTTCACCGATCCAAACATTAAGATTGAGAGACGTATCACCTTCCTCCCGGTAGTCATCGCCTGTCTGCGCGTCTATTTGATCCGGGTCTACAACGACGGCAATTCCATAGTGACCGCTCTCGGTTAGCGATGCTGATATTTGTCGTTGTATCTGACTGATAGCGCCAAATGTGAAATTGCCCTCTGGAATATCTTCAATCAATGAATGATAAACCATGTTTGCTTCAGAATCATTCGATACAGCTGTACCGTCGTCCGAAAAAGGGACTCTGTAAAATCCCTGCTGTATTATTGTCTCGGGATAGTCTTTACCCGGAATCGCCAAGTCAGTCAACACCTTCGGGTTAATTGAATCCACAAATAGGGTTGGCTCCTTTTCTTCCTCACCATTCAATAAGGAAAGAGTTGTTACCAGAAAGGTTAATGCGAATAGTCTCGCAAATAATAATTTCATATTAGGTAGAACATCAAAGGAGATAATATCAAATTGTTATGCCTAGCAAGCAGTTATACATTTAGTCAAGCATTCAAATTAAAATACCGGTATGTAAAGAGAATTTAATAGCTTATTAAGATAACTATAAGGAAACTCTAAGATATCAGAATTTTCTACCACAAGCATTAACATCAATCTCTTCGAATCAAAACGTATTTATCAAAAATTAACAGCTGAATTTCTGTCATCACCGATTTAAAATTAATGTTGCATAAATTATTTCAATAAATTTTCAATCTTAAGGTTAAGTAATGCGAAACGACCAAAATATTAATGTGTGTATTTGCACGTATTTGCGCCCACAACATTTGAAAAGCTGTCTTTTCAGTCTAATTAATCAGAATCCTCTCAAAAAGACATCCTACTCGATTACAGTTATTGACAACGACGAAAATAAATCGGCTGAACCAGTTGTTAATGATTTGGAGGTCCAAAGCAAAGTCCCCATATATTATGCGTGTGAAAAAGAAAGAGGCATCCCCTTTGCCCGCAATAGAGCATTGGATGAAAGTGTAAAACTCAACTTTGATTATATTGCTTTTATCGATGATGATGAGCAAGCATCTCGAGACTGGTTAGGTACACTCTATCAATATTTACGTTCCTATTCGAGCGATGTGGTCATTCACGGTCGGGTTATACATCAGTTCCCCGAAAACACACCTGACTACATGCGCTACAGTTACTACATGAAAAAAGAACGTAAAACCGGGAAAAAACTCGATACTTGTGCAACGAATAATGTAATCTTTCCAACAACTATAGTAAGAGAGCATAAGGTTTGCTTTGATACTTCTGAGCCTCACGCAGGCGGCACTGACACGATTTTTTTTTTTGAGGTCAATAGGAAAGGAATTCCAATTTATGAATGCGCAGAAGCAGTTGTTTATGAAACAGTCTTTCCAAGTCGTTTGAAAATGAGCTGGCTCTTACGTCGCAAATACCGTTCTGGCATAACAACCACATGGAGGCGTATCAAAGAAGGGAACATTAAGCCTGTATTAACAGTAAAAGCTCTTTGTAAAATATCTTTTCATACTTTGGGGGGTTGCTTCAACTCTGTTTGCTTTAACTCAAAAGATAGGAATAAGCATTTTTTAAAGGCAGCAAAATATACTGGTGTCTTAGCTGGAATTATTGGCATGAAAGTCGATAGTTACAGAAATATTGATGTTTGAATCCCATTTCGGAAACGTTCATTGCTTCTGCATATTAGTGCTAATGAGAATTAAGAATCTGATCATCTACTCCAAACTCCTTCCTCCCGAACATGTAGGTGGCGTTGAAATCAATGCTTACTATTTAATTAAGCAACTAACCGCCGCAAAAACATTTGATAACATTTATGTTTTAACACAACGCAAACGTAAGCGCTTTTTTTCGCGTGCTGTAAAACTAGATTACAATTTTCGAAATAAAAAGGCATTTGTAATCACAAAAAAGGAATCTAAATGCGCGAAGAAAGTTCTTCAATGTTTTAGAATGTTTCGTCTCAAGCCAAATGAGACGGTGATATATCACAATGCTCTGGATTTGTATAAACACTATCATTTGATTAAAGATGATGGCTTTATTCAAGTTGCACGCTCCGGAGGAAATGACTTCTTTTACTGCCAAAAGAAAAATAATTCTTCTGACAACTTTTTAGATAGTTTGAATTCATTGGATAAAATCATATTGAATAGTAATTTCAGTTTTGAAAGAATCAAAAAGTCCCCACTGCCCACTCACTTATTTAGCCTTATTAAAGGCGGATGCGAGTCATACGATAGACCTCATACTGAGCTTGCTAATCTGCCAGGCGATCCAAATGCACCATTGATTATTTCCTGCTGTAGACTAGTTGATTTTAAAGCTTTGGACGACGCTATTGATGCTATGTATATCATTAAAAATAGAGGCGTTAAATTTAGATATTTGATAGTTGGTGAGGGCAAATTAAGGAACAATATTGAAGCGCAAATCAGAGAAAAAAACTTGAATGATTGCTGTTTTCTCGTCGGACAAAAAACACCTGATCAAGTACAGAGATATTATTGTAATTCTGACATCTATCTATCGACATCGAAAGATGTGTTAAAGACTCACAATAATTTTTCATATGTTCATACCGAAACTATGGGAAGAAGTATATGTGAAGCTCAGGTTAATGGGCTCCCTGTAGTCACAACCAATACCGGTGGTTCACCTGAAATGATCAAAGACGGCCACACGGGCATCGTAGTTGAACCAGGTAATGCTACATCGATCGCTTCAGCATTGATTGATTTACTGATTAATAGTCAGTTGCGGGAAACATATTCAAAAAATGCTCAAAAATACTCGGAAGAAAATTTCACTTGGCCTCAAGTAGTTAAAAAAACTTTGAGAATAATCCAATCATTGCCCACTACTTAAATTCTTGTATGCCAAATCCGTACCAAGTTGCACTTTCTTTATTATCTAAAATAAAGAAACAAATTAATATCATCGTTGTTGGTGCAAACGACGGAAAATTTAATGATCCTATTTATGATTTTGTAATGAAATCCATAGATCGTACAGCTGTTTGTCTTATTGAGCCTAATACAAGACTGAAATGTTATCTCAAAGAAAACTATTCTGGTCATCCGAAAAGCAAAATAATTAATTGTGCAATTGGACCAAACGGCGTTCTTACTCTGTATGCTATTAAGGAAAAATATTGGAGTGATTTTCAACCTTCTTATGCTACGAATAGAGGTTGGCCAGAATACAGAGCTGCTACTGGGATAACTTCTGCAAGCAGGGAACACTTGGAAGATGCGCTCAAAGATCATAGCAACATAAATGCAGCTGAAGCTATTACATCCCTTACGGTTCCTTCAAAAGAACTTGACAGAGTACTTCAAGACATTGACTGGAAAATGCCAATTGATGTTCTCCAAATCGATACGGAAGGATATGATGATTCAGTAATCTATTCATCTAATTTGAAGTTAACTAAGCCAAAATACATTTATTTTGAACTTTGCCACATCCCGAAGGACAGATTAGACGTACTTGTAAACTATTTATCCAGGGAAGGCTACAAGACTTATAAAATTCAACGAAACGCTCTTTCAGTTAAAACGAAAGGCAGCTTTCTTTGTAGATTTCTTGGTTCTTTTTTGTTTATATATTTCTTGTTCGTGACCAAAAAATCAAACAAGCGACCGAAGACTTCAAAATAGTTTAGCACTTTTGTCTTCAGTTAATATCAAGCAACAAAGTAGCTGAGCATGGTTTAATTATAAAAATCTCACTACTCCAAGACTTCATGTGCTTCGTATTTCGCTTATTGCTTAAACCGATTCTCATCGCCTCGAAGCATGCGCTGAATGTTTGAGCGATGCCTTACGATGATCAGTATTCCAAGTAAAACACCGAGCACAAAACGTGGGTCTTTGATTCCGTAAATAAAACCTGCACCTAACGGCAAACTCAAAGCGAATAAAATCGATGCAAGCGCAACCATGCGGGAGATTAAAAAGACGATACCCCACACAAAGGCTCCCACCAATAAAACCAAGGGCATGATTGCCAACAAACCTCCCATTGAGGTAGCCACACCCTTACCACCGCGAAACCGGAGAAAGACGGAAAAACTGTGCCCAATGATCGCGGCAATCAATCCAACAATTGCGAGGTTTGGACCGGATTCACCCATAAAGGCAATTGGCCAGCCCGCAGCAACATAACCCTTTAAGGCATCCAGAGCAAAAACCAGCCTCCCCCACTTGGAACCCAGGGCACGTGTTACGTTGGTCGCACCGGGATTGCCACTACCAAACTTGAGAATGTCAACACCCTGGCTGCGTGCGACGATAACTGCAAAGCTAATGGCACCCAGCAAGTACCCTGTGATTGAAACGAATAAGATGCTAAAAAGGGTCATCGTTTACAGCCAGACGGAGCTTGTTCCATATGCAGATTGCATCCGGCTAGTGTGACACCGATTTCAAAAGGTGCGAAGAGTTCTTCGTTTTGATGGTAGCACTGCACCGTCTCGGTGCGCAACCGCATCGTGGAAGCTAGTGTGAAGCACGCTAAGTTCATAACTTTAAAAAACACTGTTCAAACTGGAGGGCAACGCTCTGTCGTTGCCGCAGAGGTTAGGTAAAACGTGGTTTCGAGTCAACTTTGTCAGCGACCAGGGGCCGGAAATGACAGAGCATTTCCCTCCAGTTTAACTGAACGAACTTAGCGTGCTTCACACTCGGTGCATTAACCGCATCGTGGACACTAAAGCTTTGGGCCATTCGTGCGGCGCGAGACGCGCCTGCGCTACCATTTTCTACGAAGCATTTGCATCGTTCAGAATGTTGGCTGTGGGTTTTTCCAAAAGACAGCATGATGAAGACAGAACTGAATTTCAGAGGCGAATGACACGGTATTTCTCAATCGCAGGATGCTCGTTTATTTTCTTCGTGGCGGCCTCGGACGGCACACTGTCCAGCTCAAAGACACTGACTGCAAAGCCTTCTCCCTGATCTCTACTGAGTGACATGTTGGCAATATTGACGGAGTCTTCTCCAAGCGTAACACCGATGAATCCGACAATGCCGGGAACATCTTTGTTTTTCAATACCAACAGGATCGCATCCGTGTTGACCTCAACTCCATGTCCATCGATGGTGACAATGCGTGGGGTCTGGTTTTTGCCCAACAGCGTGCCACCAATCGTACGGGATTTGCCATCTTTGCAGTAAACCTGTATTTCGATTAACTCGGTGAATTCAGCATGCGTACTGGTCTTTACCTCTTCAGTCTCAATACCAAGGCGCTTTATCTTCTTCGGCGCATTGACATCATTGACGTTGTCCGAAATGTCGCGCAGGTACCCTCGCTGTATCGCATACGTTAGTGGAAGTGTATCCTGCTCTGTAATTTTCCCAAAGTAACGGATGACAATCTTTTCGACACCTTCGGGCGCAAGCTGTTGGGAAAAGGTACCCAACTTTTCACCCAGAGACATATAGGGAGCTAATTTTTTAAGTGTCTTGGGATCTAAGGATGGCATATTGAGCGCGTTGCGAACCATACCACCTTTCAAAGCTTCAATCATCTGACGGGCGACGTCGATGCCGACATTTTCCTGAGCTTCTTTAGTGGATGCACCCAGATGCGGTGTGAGTACAAGGTTTTTAATCGCACGGAGCGGACTATCCTCCGGCGGTGGCTCATCTTCATACACGTCCAGACCGGCAGCAGCGACCTTTCCGGATTTAAGTGCTTCGATCAATGCAGTTTCTTGGATAATACCACCACGAGCGCAGTTAAAGACGCGCACGCCGTCTTTCATTCGGTTGAATGCTTCCGCATTTAACATATGCTTGGTATCAGCGTTTAGCGGCATGTGCACCGTTATATAGTCGGCATTCTCAATCACCTCATCTAGTTTTGAGAGCTGTACACCGAGCGAATCAGCTCTGGATTCAGTCAGATAGGGGTCATAGCCCAATACGGTCATGTTAAATGCGTTTGCTCGCTTGGCGATCTCAGTCCCAATGCGGCCCATACCAAGGATACCAATCGTTTTGGAATTCAGTTCTGTGCCGGAAAACTGTTTGCGATCCCAGCGGCCCTCGCGCATGCCTGCGCAAGCCTGAACGATCTGACGCGCGCCGCACAAGATGTGCGTAAAAGTAAGCTCCGCAGTCGCGATCGTATTGCCGGTCGGCGTGTTCATTACAATCACGCCGCGATCCGTAGCCGCCTCAATGTCGATGTTGTCCACCCCAACACCTGCGCGGCCGACAACTTTGAGCTTGGGTGCCGCAGCAATTACTTCTGCAGTGATACGGGTATCTGAACGCAACGCAATCGCGTCGACATCCCTGACTAGTTCCAGCACCTGCTCAGGCGTAGATCCATATGCTTCGATAACTTCAAAGCCTGTCTCAGCTTTAAATAGTTCAACTCCAATAGGTGAAATGCGGTCTGCGATAAGAATTTTCATAAAACACTGAAGTAAATTTCCCCTGATTTGAATTGCAACGAAAAGAAACAATGAATTGGACAAAAGTGACCGTTTCAAAAAATAGCCATTTATCGTAACCGAGCCGCTCAATTTTCAATGTCCAATCTTCGTTGTTCATTTTGATTGCCAAAGCACTACGAATTTTCACAAAATACACCTATGAGTCGTATTAAAAAGCCTATTCTTTATATAAAACCCGATTGCCCTAATTGTCGCGAAGTACTTACCTTCTTCAATACTCAGGGCGTTGATTTGGAAATTTGCGATGTCTCCAACAATAAACAAAATATGAGTTCTATGGTTTCGGTGAGTAGACAAACCAAAGTGCCCACATTTGAATACGAAGAATTTATTGTGGCCGACTTCAATATCGATGAATTTCTGGCTGAGTTAAGAGAGTTCCCAGAGGTAGGACAGCGAATCGGCATCGGCGACGATCAAGACTAAAAAGGATCGTTTTAACGTTTTATCCGAAGCTGATATTTTTGCCACAGATAGGTAAAAGACCAGGCAAACGCACGTGGACTTGACTGTATCCATACATTGAGAGCATCCATATCAATCCAGCGGCCTTCACTCGACTCCATGGGTTCTAAAGTAAACGGGCCTTCGGCGTTGCAATGATATACCCAGACAAATTCCTGACCCGTTTGCTCACAGGGAGATTCCTTAAACACCCTCTCTAAATCGGCTGATTCACAAAGGCCCAGTTCTTCCACCAATTCACGCCTGGCAGCCGAGTCGTAATCTTCTCCGCTGTCCACGTGCCCCGAACAGGAGCTCACCCACTTACCGCGTGCTGAGTCTTTGTGCATCGAACGTTTCTGTAGATACAGTTGCCCTGCTGCGTTGAATACAAAAACGTGTATTGCCCGATGCATGAGTTGTCTCCGGTGCACGACGGAACGTTTCTCGGAGCCAATAACTTCATCTTCCGTATTGACGACATCGAAGATCTCTTCGGCAGCATCAGAAAGAGACTCACCTGATAATTTCTCCATAACCAATAATTTATCAGGTTTGCGTGTGGTTTTTTACATTACATCAAAACTATCGAACCAAGCTTTTAAAGTTGTCAAACTCCCCCGTAAGCCCACCGGGAACTCCTTTACAAATCACCGCAACAGCGTCATGTGAGTGCAACGATTCCAGATGCGAACAAGCCACCTGAAAATCGACAATACTCGATTCGGCATCCAGCTGTTGGTAAACAAGTCTGGCTGCATCTTCAACAAACTTGGTGTGGGCACCGTTCATTTCAGCAAATGCCTGCTCGTCATCACGTTTGACCATCACCTGCGTCTCTGTCTTCAAGGCGACAAGACACAGCTGCTGGATGTCTTCTACCGCAAGATGCTTACCCTCGGCAACCTCTACAATAACGCGCGCCGTGCTGCGTTGAGAGTGCGGTATGCTATAAATATTGCGACTCTCACGAGCATGTTCAGCCAGTTCGGAGGAACAGGGGCACGCGGACGAATAGATGAAATCAAAGTGAATAAATTTTTGAAAACGATTGAGTTCACTCAATTTTCCTTCAAATGCGCATTTGTAATATTGCCAGCCTTTCAAACCACTGCGCAGGCTTGATTTTAGAATCGGATATTCGAAATCAAGCTTCAGCCGAGCACGCTTAGCACTCAGTTCCGTTTTATATTGGAGTAAAACTTCGTGCAATGTGTCGGGTGTAAAAATACGCTCCTGAAAAGTGTAAAATACGCGCATTAAACGCGACATATTAATCCCCTTTTTATTTGCTTCAAGTGAAACGGTTCCGGTGACTGAGGTTTCCAGCGTCTGCGTATCCGAACTCTCCGTGATGTAACGCAGTGGCAATCTGAAATTTGAAATACCTACTTTCAGAATGGGTACATTTGACCCGAAGATCGCTTGAGCATCGGCATTTTGCATATCGGGCAAGCTATCGCGATACTCGTCGGAAGGTACGAATTCAGGATCATAAGACTTAACTGGTTTCGCAGGCGCAGGAACCGGTTCAGCCTGTGTTGAGATACTTTGTTTGTCTTTCATGCTTGATTATATCCTAATAGCTGGATTTTACAGGATACAATTTATATAACTTGTACAAATTACTTTATATGCAAGCGTGTACCTGTTTTCGTAATAAAGACAAATAAAAGTACCACACAAAAACATACAAGGATTTAGTAAGTTCAGAAAAAGACTTTGCACGAAAAAGTATGATTCATAACAATTCGGCCAAGTACTCAGTTAGTTTTACCTATGTACATTTTTGAACACTGCAATTTCTCTACAGGCCCGTTAGCGCACGTGCCATTGGTACCGCAGCGAAAGCATCAAAGCTCTAGCTTACACAACTCAACTGCGTGTTGAATGACAATACTGCACTACCCAAGTTACGCAGACAGATAGTTTTAAGTAATAGATCCATGTCAGATTTTTTTCAAATACTGGGTTCCAGTAGTAGTGGCAATTGCTCGCTCCTACGTACCGAAAACAGTTCTGTCTTGATCGATGCCGGATTTTCCGGAAAACGCATTGAGCAAATGCTGGCCGATATCGGTGAATCGATCGAAGCAATTGATGCCGTGTTCTTAACACATGAACACAGTGACCATGCACAAGGCATTCGCGGACTTTCAAGACGCACTGATTTGCCCATTTTTACAAATCGCGATACCGCCGAGGCGGTACAGCGCAAACTCAGCAAAAAAGCGAACTGGAACGTGTTCCAAACCGGTACGACTTTCCAATTTCGCGATATTGAGGTCAGCTCTTTCACCATCCCACACGATGCCTATGACCCCATCGGATTTACCTTTCACTGGGGCAATAAAAACGATCTTATTTCACCGCAGCGCAGTCTGGCCTGGATCACCGACCTTGGATATGTGCCCGAATACATTCACGAATTTATCAAATCCGTGCAAATCCTGGTACTCGAAGCCAACTACGATGAGCGACTACTTGACAGTGATACCAAAAGACCCTGGTCCATCAAGCAACGCATCCGCGGGCGACACGGACATCTCTCCAATGACGCCTGTTATGAAGCCATCAAGAACCTAAACGGACAATCAACGGTTCAGGAAGTCTACCTC
Source organism: uncultured Opitutia bacterium (assembly GCA_963922575.1). Taxonomy (GTDB): domain Bacteria; phylum Verrucomicrobiota; class Verrucomicrobiia; order Opitutales; family Coraliomargaritaceae; genus Lentimonas. The sequence continues at coordinate 23,654 of CAWUII010000017.1, read as the reverse complement.
GCACACTTGAGCCGTGACTGTAATACCGTGAATCACGTACAGGAAAAATTTGCCGACATTGTTGATAACAACTGTAGCTTTTCCCTCCACGTCATCGATCCGGTGATGAACGTCAAAGTTCCCGTCACCGCGAAGAAGCAGCTCTCTGCCTGACTACCCTACGGCCGGTTCAGCCATTCAGCGCGAGCGACACTACGTTCTCAATATGACGTGTGTGTGGGAACAGATCAAAAGGCTGGATCAACGTAATTGTATAACCGGAACCAACAAACTCCTTAAGATCGCGCGCCTGCGTCGCCGGATCACAAGACACATAGACGATACGCTGCGGACGAAACTGCATCAGCTGTTGCCGGAAGCTTTCATCGCAACCCTTCCGCGGTGGATCAATCACCACTGCCGTCGACTCTGGAGGGAATTTCAGTCCATTAAAAATCGCCTGCGCTTTGCCAATCACGAAGCGAACATTACTGATCGAGCTGATCTTGGCATTGGCCTGCGCCCAGCGCACCGCAGGTTCGCTGATTTCCACACCGGCAACCTGCTCAAACTGCCTTGCCGCCGATAGCGAAAACAACCCGACGCCACAATACGCATCCACCAGATAACGTGCACCTGAAGACGATGCCTCTGCGGCAACATGCTTAACCATCTCAGGCAGGATAAACGGATTGTTCTGAAAAAACTCACCCGCCTTAAACTGCAGTGTAAGCTCATTTACCCGCTCGGAAACGATTGCCTGCGGATCGGAGACCACTCCCTCTAACACATCACGCATCAGGAGCGTACCACCTCGTTGACGACGCTTCTTTCCACCTTCACGACGTGCAGACTCACGCATTTCCGGCAATGCGTGATTGATCGCCTCGGTCGCAATCGGGCATTGCTCGACATCGACCAGCTGATTTCGTCGACCGTACCGCAGGAACCCGATCGGTTGCGAGCCGTCACTCGCTGGCCGATTATAGTGCGGCGTAAGCTTAGAGCGATAATTGTAAATCTTCGGCGAGCCCCTTACCGGTTGTACCGGATGGTCGATGTCGCCCAGTTTTTGCATCACTTCACGCACCTGTTTGTTTTTTTCTGCCAGCTGACGCTCGTAGTCAATATGCTGGTACTGACAACCACCGCAGGTTTGAAAAAGATGACACCGCGGCTCAACACGATCCGGGGACGCTTCCAGAACTTCGACCAAATCCGCTTCGGAATAGGTTTGGAAGTTGCGAAAAACACGCGCCCGAACACGCTCACCCGGGATTGTGAACGGAACCATAACGACCCAACCATCCACACGTGCAATCCCCACACCCAGATTGGTCAAACTTTCCACCTGGACCTCAACCTCTTGATGGTAATCAAATGGCTTTGAAACAAAATTCTTTGGCGCTTGCATCCATTTGAATTCCATTATGCAGCAACCGCATGCAACCTAAAAGTGTAGTCGAGTTTATGCCGGGTCAAAGTTCTGTGTACTTATCGCTTCGTCCGCGTGCCTTTTCAACCGGGTATTTTTCTGCATTCCGTTTCATCTTATTCCGAATAGCGGTTGTCACATCGATCCCGGTCACATTTGCAAATTCAATCGCGAAGATCAGGATGTCGGCCAGCTCTTCCTCGACCATCGCTCGTATTTTAGGCAATTCTACATCCGTAATCGACTGCTCGCGGCTTTGCCACAGAAAATGCTCCATTAACTCCGCCGACTCGGCTGCGATCGCCATCGAAAGGTTTTTCGGACTATGAAACTGCTCCCAATCACGCTCTCTTGCAAAGGCCAAGACGCTGTCTTTAATAACCTGAATGTGTGTATCTGCATCGTTCATAGTCTGCTCATAGAAGTGAAGTAGGTGCCCGACTATCCGAGAATTAGCACGGCGATTGAGAAATAGATGATCAGTCCAAGAACATCCATTATGGATGTTATCAGTGGACTGCTCGCAGTGGCCGGATCGATATTCATTCGGCTTAATGCAAACGGCAGCAAGGCTCCAAAAGTGTTGGCAACAAAAACAATGGCTACCGTGCTCAGGCCTACAATCAGAGCGAGCTTTACATCTCCACCATACAGTTGTCCGACTCCTGCGGCAATTAAAGCCATCACTACGCCCAGCAGGATGCCGACAACCAGTTCCTTGGTAATCGCTGCCATCCAGTCGTCCAGCCCCAGATCACTGGTTGCAATGGCACGAACCATGAGTGTCGCCGACTGCGCGCCACAATTACCGCCACTCGCAATAACCAGTGGCATGAAGAGAGCCAGAGTGATGAACTCGACAATGTAGTCTTCGTAGTGCGAAATAACTTTTGCGGAAATCAATCCGACAAAAATCAATACCAGCAACCAGCCAATGCGTTTGCGAAACAGGTGAAAGGGAGTCGCCACGCTGTAACGGGTTTCCAGAGGCACCATGGCAGCGCCCTTCTGTATATCTTCGGTGACTTCTTCTTCGGCAACATCCAGAATATCATCAACCGTCACGATCCCCAACAGAACACCCTCCGAATCCAAGACCGGCAACGCATTGATGTCATAACGCTGAATCATCTCCACCGCAACCTCACGGTCCTCATAGGCGGAGACACTCACAAAGTTATAATTCAGCATATCCTTTATAACTGTGCCCGGCTCAGCCATAATCAGACGAAGCATACGAACGATATCAATCAGCTTACCTTTCTTGTCAGTGACATAGAGAATATTTAAAATCTCAGAATCACGCCCGTACTTTCGGATATGAGCAAGCGCTTGCTCACAGGTCCAGTCTTCATATATACGGATGTAGTCCGGCGTCATCAAACGCCCGACACTCTCCGGCGGGTAACCTAGCAACTGACGAACCTCGACCAAATCCGAGGGGCTTAGGAGTTGCATGAGTCGACGTGTCACTTTAGCGGGTAGTTCCTCAAAAACCGCGGTCCGGTCATCCGGACTCAGGTCTGCCAGTAGCGAACGCGTATCACTATCACTCAAGGCCCTGAGGATCGTATCCTGATCTTCCGGTTGCATGTAGGCAAACACATCGGCTGCACGGTCACGCGGTAATGCCCGATAAATCAGCACCTGATTCGGCTTACTTGATTGCAGGATCAATTCGGCAACATCAGGAACGGCCCAACGCATGAGAAATGATGCAAGCAGTTTGTAATCACCGCCTGCAATCAGTTCCTCAACTTCCGAGTAGTTATCAGATGGTTCTTCTGGCATTCAAATTCAGGTTAATAGCTGTTTGCTTAAGGGAGTAAAGTAGGTAAATTTTCTCAGTGCTGCTTTTTGACTGCACGGTCACAGCCATACTGTTCCAGAAAATCATCCACAAGCGATGGCAGATGAGTCAACATTGCACTACTGCTAACCGATTTTGCGGCACACTCAATGTAACTCAAGCCTTCTTCCGGCGGCAAGATGAGTCCTTTCTCATTCAGCCACATGTATAACACCGCCAGTGAGTCCAACCAGTCAGCAAGCACGAAACTGCTCTCATCCACTTCCCGAAGCAGGCCCTTAATCAACGTTGAGTTTTTATCTCTGAATGGCTCCGGAAGCATTGGATAATTTGCTAGCTGCTGCTCGATTTCATTATTGTTAGACATAAGTTTCTTAAAAAGACTCTCTTCTATTCTTAGTGGAAGAATTGATTAATAGCGTAATAAAATTGTAGCCAGCCTTCTTTGCTTGCTAAGTAACTTTTCAGTGGCAAAAGCCTCAGGCATTTAAATGCAATAAGATACTTTGAGTTTATACAAAAAAATATTCAGCAAAAGTTATCAGAATCTCATTCGGGATGACAATGACAGTCGGGTCGATTGGATCAACCCGGTCTGCATCCTGATGCTCAGTGCCATCAGTGTTTTGTTCATCTACTCAGCTCAGTTCAACCACGGTGGCAGCGATTGGCAGAAACAACTTTCCTGGATCACTCTGGGAATGGTCGCCTATGCGTTTATCTCGGCAATTAATTACAAAACGCTCTTGAACTACGCACATTTCATCTATGCTGCCGGCATCTTTGGCTTGTTGCTGACGACAGAGTACAGCCCGATAAGCATCGAAATGATGGGGGCCCGAAGATGGATCGACCTTAAAGTTGCTACCATCCAGCCGACAGAGGGAGCCAAAATCGGAACACTGATTATGATCGCCAGCATACTGGCACGATCCAAGATTGGAACACTACGAGATTCGCTTATGATTTTGGTCATTGTGATAATTGTTTTTTTAATCCCTATGTTATTGATTTTTTTACAACCAGACCTAGGTTCGACTCTTGTTTTTCCACCAATGATCTTCGCATTACTTTATGTCTCCCGTCTGTCGGAGAAGTTTTTCATCAGCGCTTTCGCTCTGTTCGCCGTCGCGGTGAGCATTGTCGGCGTCGATATTTACGCATACAGTCAACATCTTGAAAAAGCTCGCGAGATCAAAAGTGAGGAAACAACAGACCTTTCAAAGGAGTACATATCGCTCCTTCCTATTCACAACTACCAAAGAGACCGGATACTCACTTTCGTCGCACCTGACGTTATTGATCCGGAAGGCACCGGCCCAAGCTGGAATGCCAAACAAGCAAAAATATCCACTGCAACTGGAGGACTAACCGGCAAGGGTTTTCTTAAAGGAACACAAGCCCAGCTCGGTTATCTACCCAAAGCAGTTGCTCATAACGACTTCATTTTCTCCGTTATCGCGGAGGAAACAGGTTTTCTTGGAAGCGTTTTTGTCCTAGGGCTTTTTTGCCTGATAGTCACCAACGGCATACGTATTGCCGGACTCGCAAGAGATAGATTTGGAATGCAACTGGCAATTGGCGTCAGTGTTCTTTTCCTAGTCCACTTCTTCATTAATATTGGTATGACTATCGGCATAACACCTATCACAGGACTCCCGCTTCCGTTTTTAAGTTACGGAGGTTCCTTTGTTTTAAGCTGTTTTATCCTTCAGGGATTTGTGCAGAGCGTCTATCGACATAGAAAAGATTACTCATAATCAGACAAGACGATACACATGCAATTCGCACAATACAGTTATCAAAACAAGGGAACCCTAATCAAATCAGGGACACCCAAAATACATGTCAGACTCAAACACACAACCAGATGATTCACCTTTCACAGAAGAACTTTCAGCAGCGCCTGTCGAAAAAAAAGCAGAGCGAATTAATACTGGAAAACTCAAAAAAGACGCTATAAAGCGGAAGAAGCAGCAACCACTGATAACACGCGTTATCCAGGCAATCAAAAACGAGAAAAAGGCATACTCGGAGTTGATAATCAACTCTGAGCCACTTGAAAAGCGCGTTGCTCTGATCACAGACGGTGTCCTCGAAAAATTTGAAGTCGAGCGCACCGGCGAAGCACATGAAATCGGTGCGATCTTCAAAGGTAAAATTCAAAACCTGCAACCGGGCCTAAAAGCTGCCTTTGTCGATATCGGCGAAGAGAAAAACGCCTTCCTGCACTACTGGGACATTCTCCCGGCAGCCAACGATAATACGATCGAAATTGTCCGCGATAATAAGTCGGCCAAACAGAAGAAACGGGATAGTGAAAAAGTCACCATTAATGACATCCCCAAGCTCTACCCGACTGGGAGCGAAATAGTTGTACAGATTACTAAAGGTCAAATCGGCTCAAAAGGCCCACGCACAACAACCAATATTGCTCTGCCGGGTCGCTACCTGGTACTGATGCCCTACGCCGGTACACTTGGCATTTCCCGCAAGATAGAAGACCGCAAAGAGCGTAACCGGTTAAAGGACATCCTTCGCAATCTAACGCTTCCCGAAGGCATGGGTGTGATCATTCGCACTGCCGGTGAAGGTAAGAAGGCACGCTTCTTTGTCCGCGACCTTCACATCCTTCTAAAGCGCTGGGATGCAATCAGCCAACGCATCAGCAAAAGCAAAAAACCATGCTGTGTTTACGTCGAACCAGACATCGTAGGTCGCACCATTCGCGATTTCCTGACCGAAGATATCGATCGTGTAATTGTTGATAAAAAACAGGACTACGAAGACATCATCAAAGAAGTCTCCACCATCTCACCACGCTCGAAATCGAAAATACAGCTTTTTAATGAAAACATTCCCGTATTCGAACGTTTCAATATTGAGCGACAAATCGAGCAAATCTACATGCGCTGCGTCCCGTTGCCCAGTGGCGGCGAAATTGTGATCGAAGAGACCGAGGCTCTCATCTCAATCGATGTCAATACCGGCGCACACAAAAACACAAACAAGGATGGCAAGGACTTCATCACCCAGGTAAATCTGGAGGCTGCAACTGAAATTGCCAGACAGCTGCGACTACGCAATATTGGCGGATTAATTATCCTGGATTTCATTGACATGAAAGCCAGAAAAGACCGCAACGCAGTGCTCAGTCGAATGCGGCAGGAGATGTCCAAAGACAAAGCAAAAAACCAAATCCTTCCCATCTCGACACTCGGCATCATGCAAATGACCCGCCAGCGCCACACGGAAAGCCATGCCAGCGGTATCTACATAAGTTGCCCCTACTGTCACGGACGTGGGTCGATAAAGTCACCACGCACCATGAGCGTCGAAATCCAGCGTCGCCTGATCAGCGTCATCCGCCACATCAGAAGCCGTGACGGCATAGACAAAGAGATAAACCTTCTGGTACTGCTCAACCCCTCAAACCTTGAGCGATTACGCCATGAAGATGAGGATCTCCTACTCGGTATTGAAGAATCCTACGGCGCGCGACTTTCGTTCCGGGCAGACATGATCTACCACGCCGAAAATTTCAAAATAATCGACGCTGAAACCGGACAGGAACAACGCTGAAATGCCCTATCGTCTCCTTAAATCCTTTCTGATATGTCTGTGCCTGACCAGCACATCTACCATCGCTGCAAATGCCGAGCCCATCTATCTGGGAATCGATGTACTGGAACAATCCGCATTTAAAGCGATCGCCAATAAACGTGTCGGCCTGCTCACCCATCCTGCCGGCGTCAACCGCAAGGGCATCAGTAGCATCGATGTCCTGCGGCGGGCACCGAATGTAAATCTGGTCGCTCTCTTCGGACCCGAGCACGGCATCTACGGAAATGAAAAAGCCAATCAACCGATAGACAACAAGACCGATACGCGCACCGGTCTGCCAGTATATTCGCTTTACGGCAAGTATCGCAAACCAACTCCTAAAATGCTGAAGAATCTGGATGCGCTGATCATCGATCTCCAGGATATCGGCGTCCGCTCATACACTTACGTCAGTTGTATGCGCTACGCGATGGAAGCCTGTTTTGAAAATGAAGTCGAAGTCATCCTTCTGGATCGCCCGAACCCACTGGGCGGGCTCAAAGTTGACGGACCTCAACTCGACAAAGAATGGCGCAGCTACGTGGGTGCATTTAATGTACCCTATGTACACGGACTCACCATCGGCGAACTGGCACAGCTCGCCAAATATACTTCCGGAACCATGAACGTATCCGATGAAGTGCGGCAGGCAGGCAAACTGACCGTCATCCGAATGAAAGGCTGGCGCCGTAATATGTTATGGCCACAAACTGGACTCAAATGGATACCCACGTCTCCCTACATACCGAGCCTGGATGCAGTCCTCGGCTATGCGATGACTGGGCTCGGCGCTCAGATTGGCGGATTCACTCACGGCATCGGCACACCCTACCCGTTCCGACTACTTCAATTTAAAGGCAAATCAAACGCTGAATTACTCCGAACGCTGAAACAATTACGAATCTCGGGCTTAAGCTTTAAAATTGTCAAAACACAGAACAAAAAAGGCCAACCAGTAGAAGGTGTTTATATAAACGTGACAAACTGGAAAAACGTCCGTCCAACGGAACTCAGTTTTCACATGATGCAGCTAACCGCTGAATGGACTCCGGGAAATCCGTTTCAATCAGCGCCCAACTCCTCACTCTTCAACAAACACGTAGGCAGCACGGAATGGTGGGATGAAATCAGCAAACACGGGAAAAATGCTCTAGTGAAGCGTTTCGTGAATACATGGAGTGCTCAGGCACAAGAGTTCCAGCGGCAAAACCGCCAGTTCAATCTCTATTGACCCTTAAGGCATACAGTCACATGCCGCCCAAAGGGAAAGCTGGAAAGTTTTCATTGAAAGACTCGCAAAAGTAATAATCAGGAGTACTAATAGGAGCCTACATGGAACTCTATGAACAAATTCTGAATCTTCTCAGCGCCGAGGATTACGTACCCGTGCGCAAGGAAGCCATCCCGTCGGTGCTCAAGCTTGGCCCTCAGGAGTCAAACGAGGCGGGTCAACTGATCGATCAAATGCTTAAAAGCGGCGAAATCGTCCGCCTTAAGAAAGACAAGATTTGCCTGCCGAATGATGCCGATCTAGTCAGTGGCAAAATACTCTTTCGTCAAAATGGCGCAGCTACCCTAGTCACGGATACCAGCGGCAAAAAACCGTCTTTCGCCAATTCAAGTTATTCGATAGCTGCCGAAGATACCGGGGTTGCTCTGCATCTCGATCAGGTGCTGGCGCGCATCGTCCGGGAACCGCAGCGTAAACACCTGAAAAAGGGCAAACAAAGCCGTGACTCCAAAACCAACGAGATGCCAAAAGCCCGCGTCATTCGCATCCTGAAGCGCACTCGCGAGACGATTCCCGGAACCCTGAAGAAAAGTCGCCATGCGCACTACGTGATCGCAGACGATCCTCGGATCGTTCAGGACATACTGGTCCCCGAGCCCGCAAATTGTGGCATAAAGCCGATTCCAAAACTGGATGACAAAGTGATTGTTAAACTTCTGGACTGGACCCAACGCCACCTCAATCCTGAAGGCGAAATCATCGAAGTACTGGGCCGCACACACGAACCGGATGCAGAGTTCAAAGCGATCCTTCATCAATACAGCCTTGCCCCACACTTTCCATCGGCTGTTCAGGAACAGACCTACAATATTCCGGATCGCGTGCACACGAAAGACATCGCCGGTCGTAAGGACTGCCGCGACCTGTTCACCTTCACCATCGACCCTGACGATGCCAAGGACTTTGATGATGCGCTCTCTCTGGAAGAGCTTGAAGACAAAAAGATCCGTATCGGCATCCATATTGCCGATGTCAGCGCCTACGTAAAACCCGGAACGCCTCTGGACATTGAAGCACAAACCCGGGGCAACAGCACCTACCTCATCGGCACGGTGATCTCCATGCTACCGCACGCACTTTCGAACGGTCTTTGCAGTCTGGTTGAAGCGGAGAATCGTCTGACCAAATCCTGCTTTATCACCTTTTCCGAAAAGGCGGAGATTGTAGATGTGGAATTTGCCAACACCGTCATCTGCAGCAACAAACGCCTGACCTACAAGCAGGCCTATGCCTTCATGACCGAGGAAGATCTGGATACAATCCGCAAAACACCCCTACCCCCGAAACATCAGACCGGCTCCACCGGACGTTCGCTTGAAGAAGTGGACGATCACGAAATGAAACAACTGCGACAGTATATCCGCAAGAGCTGGAAAATAGCGGAACGTCTCAGGAAACAACGTATGCGCAATGGTTCACTCGACCTGGACATGGATTCCGTCAAAATCTACGTCGATGAAGAAGGCTACGCCGACCGGATCGAAAAGGAGGTCAATGACGAAAGTCACCAGCTCATCGAAGAATTTATGCTCTGCGCAAATGAGCAGGTGGCACGGATCACAAAACGCTCCAATACGCCGAGCATTTACCGTGTCCACGATGAGCCTGAAGATGAAAAACTTCAGGAATTGAGAGAGACCATGTCCACCTTTGGCATTTCCTGTGGCAATCTCAGCAACCCGCGCGAAATGGGCAAGTTGCTCAGTAAGCTCAAAACACACCCACAGGGCTATACACTCAAAATTCAGGTACTACGTAGCCTAAAACAGGCCCAATACCGCGCCAGTGCAGATGGACATTACGGACTGGCAAAGCCGGATTACGCTCACTTCACCTCACCCATACGTCGGTACTCAGACCTTATCGTGCATCGTATTCTAGACAATTACCTGCACAAAAAGGGATCTGACTCCGCGCCGGACAATTTAGCCATTCGCTACACACAGGCAAAACTGCAGTCACTCGGCGAACACCTGAGCATCACCGAGCGCAACAGCACCGAGGCAGAGCGCGAATTTGCCAAGACGAAGTTGCTCGAATTCTTCGAACGAGAGATTAAAAAGTCTGAGAAGCAGTCCTTTGAAGCGATCATCACGGATCTTAAAAACCACGGCCTCTTCATCGAACTCCGCGATACACTTACCTTTGGCATGGTACATATCTCGACCCTCGAAGATGACTTTTACATTTTAAACAATGACAGCACCGCGATTACCGGTCGCCGTTCGAGAAAATCGTACACGCTGGGTCAAACCATCGAGGTGCAGGTCGAACGCATTGACCGCTTCAAACGTCAGATTGACTTCAGAATCGTTGGGACCTCTGCGAATGGTAAACCTGGCCGCAAAAACAAATCAAACCGCCGGCCCAAGAATCAACCACCCAAAGGTAAAGCCCGCACTCACAAAAAGAAACCTAAACGCGACTAAGCAGTTTTCACAGCTCTGGGTGCTACCGGATGTCGCTACAGCTAAATAAACGTAAATAGCCATCGGCCTTTATGCCTGATCTGGGGTGCAATTTCATTTTGTAGCAAGAGGTTTGTAATAAAGTTGACCCGGGATCGCCAGACTCCTGTCTGGCATCGCTTCGGATGGGCTGCAATGGCATCGTCAGGCTTACTGCCTATAACAATTCACCCCAGAGCTAACTCTGACACTGCCAATTCGGAGATTGGCGTTCCCAGGCACCTGATCACCAAATCGGTACCATTGTTTGCTACAAATCAAACGTTTCAAAAGACTCTGCGGCAACAACAGAGCGTTGCCCTCCAGCACGAAAAAAAGTAGCTACTAAATTTCAAAAAGTAGTTACTAAATTTCAAAAAGTAGCTACCTTTTTAAAAGCACATAGTTATCAAATACACGCATCCACCGTTAGAATAGATCCTTTAGTGTGAAACCGATTGAAGAACTCCGCGCCCAGCGCGCATTAATCCAGGAACATCTGAGATGGCTGGATGACCAGATTCGACAGGAAGAACTGGCTGGAAAATCGGACGCTCCAACGGAGTCAGCCCTCAAGTCATCCGAACCTCCCATTCTGAAAAATGATTCTCAGGAGCAGACTGTGGACAAAACAGTTCGGGCAGCTACTGAGTCGACCGCTGACATGCTTGTCGGAGACAGGTTTGTACAGTCCTCAAGCGCTACAGATGTAAAGAGTGTTCAGGTAGGCTGCTTTATCTTTTTTGCCGTATCGATTCTACTGTTCCTTTTTCTGCTCTTCGGACTGCCCTACTTGTTGGATTAGCAACGCGTAAACCTCCAAAATCAAATATTTAATGTTCAGCGTTCGACGTTCGACGTTCCCAATGTTCAATGTTCGATGTTCGACGTTACATTGTTCTTCTTCACCTCACGGCGCTGACGCTCGATCTCACGCATCTTGTCACGTTCCTTATTAAACTTTGGGCGATTGCAATTACAGTGAAGACAAAGCGGCGAGTTGTAGAGCAGCTCCAGCCGCTCGTGCAGCTTTAACGGACGCTCCTGCCCAAGCTCAACCAGACGCAGCCCATCACCGCAGCTTGGAATAAGCTTGCCCAGAATTTCAGAGGTACGGTCTGACAGTGATTTTGAAGATGTTTCCGGTTTCTTTGGCATAGGTTTTGAGAATTACTTTTCTAAAGATCATGAAGTTAACGCATTTAGCAAAGCATTCAACTTCAACTCGGTCTCCTGCATTTCTTTTTCTGGAATCGATCCGTCGACAATACCAGCGCCTGCATAAAGGTTTGCCTCGTTTCCTTTAACCAGTGCCGATCGCAAACCGACAATCATCTCTCCTTCGTTTAAATGATTGAACCAGCCAATGACACCCGAATAAAGCCCTCGATCAATTTCCTCAAGGGCATGAATCCGCGGAACTGATGTCTCCCTGGGAGTACCTCCCACTGCCGGCGTCGGGTGCATTTTACTTACAATTTCCAGAATATGGGCTTTTTCATCGACTTCAGCCTCGATGACTGACTGCAAATGCTGGACATTCGCCAGTTGCAATAGTTGTGGCACAGCAGTCGTACGACCAACGATCCCAAGTTCACCCAGACACCGCAAAATTGAGTCACGCACACAGGTATGTTCATGCAGATCTTTTTTACTGTCGAGCAACGCACCACCCAATCGGGCATCTTCGGCAGCAGTCTCACCACGCGGTGCCGAACCCGCAATTGCTTCGGTCAGTAGAGAGCCGTTATGTATTCTCAACAGGCGTTCCGGTGTGGTGCCAATAAAACTACTGCCATCATCTCCAACACCGAATGAAAATGTAAAACATCGTGCAAAACGTTCTCTCAATGAATTCAATGTATTCAGAGGTTGCCAAGGTTCATCTGCTATCAACTTAACACCGCGCGCCAAAACAATTTTTTCATAGGCCCCGGCATTAATTTCATCCAGAGCACGCGTCACCGCATCGGAATACGAATTTGCCGTAAGCGGTTTCTGCAGAACAGCCTGCGGCTTTGCGGACGAAGGCGCTGGCAAAGAACCTCCTGAATAATCAAATACCGAAAACTTTTGATAAGCCCCCCAGACACGCTCAACCAGTTGGTCGACAACGGAGTGGGCATCAACGCGCAAATTAGCAACTGCACCATAATCACCTCGATAGCGGGAGACTTGCCAGCATGGCAGAAAAACAGTCGCGGGCGCAAAAGCACTGCCCTCAGGAACAGTATCATCAAACGTAAATGCGGTAAAAAAGTGAGGCCCGGTAAAGGGCACATCCAGATCGCCAACGGCAATGGTATTTTCCAAAACCTCATTTGCGAAGTCCTGTACCTTTTTAAACCGATCCGCTCCTGAAAACCGCGCCTCTACAACTGCTTCAGCACCTGCAAGGGCTTCTTCACCGGCAGCCCGCTCAATGTAAAAGTGCAATGCGCCAGGTTCATCAATTGACTGCAGTACTGCCAGAGGGGCAATGTGTTTTACCGCAAGTGAAATGCTGGCAATCTGATAATGGCCTTTCGTCTTCGCGGTTTCCCGACAGCCTTCCAGAAACACACGTAGCGCATCTTTATCGCGCTCAGGAAGCATATTAGAAGGGATTATTTGCATATTTCTCAGCATAAGTTGCTTCGATAAACTCTCAAGACGGGAACTCATATTTATTTTGCGCTTTTGCTCCATGCACGTTTCCTATGCAGAAAATGACTGACTTCACCAACAATGCATCCGCTGCCTTTGCGCCGATTGATTTCCATGCAGAGCTCAATGACGAACAATATGAAGCCGTCACTGCGGAGCCCGGTGCGGCCCTGGTGCTGGCGGGAGCAGGCTCCGGAAAGACTCGGACCCTGACCTATCGCGTTGCTTACCTGCTCCATCAAGGTGTCAAACCTTACGAAATCCTGTTGCTCACGTTCACTAATAAATCTGCCAATGAAATGCTGGAGCGTGTCGAAAATCTGACCGGCATTGGCAAGAAACAGCTCTGGGGCGGTACATTCCATAGCATCGCCCAGCGCATACTGCGCATTCATGGCGAAGCTGTTGGCCTCGGACGCAATTACACCATACTGGATGAAGGTGAGGCGGAAAGCTTGCTTAAAAATGCAATCAACACTGTCGATCCCAAGTTCATCAAGGGGAAAAACAACCCAAAGCCAAAGGTAGTCCACAATCTGATCAGTTATGCACGTAATACCTGTCGTGATGTCCGCGATGAGGCGAAAGATCGTTATCCGCTACTTCATGGAGTCGTTGATACGATTGCGGATACGTTTCAAGCCTACCAGAAAACAAAATTGGAGCAGCAGGTAGTTGATTACGATGATTTGCTGGAATATGCGCTCAAATTGCTTAGCAACAATGCCGAGATCGTAGGGTACTACCAAGATCGCTTCAAATATATACTGGTCGACGAGTTTCAGGATACCAATCAATTGCAGTCGCAGATCGTTGATATTTTAGGTGTGAATCACCAGATTATGGCCGTTGGTGATGATGCTCAGTGCATCTACACCTGGCGCGGCGCCAATTTTGACAATATTATGCGTTTCACAGAACGGCATCCAGGCGCAGTCGTTCATAAGATCGAAACGAACTACCGAAGTTCGCCGCAGATTCTTGAGTTCGCCAACTCCGTGCTCGCATCACAACCTTCCGGAAAGGGTTACTCTAAAATACTGCGTGCAGTGAAACCGGACGGCCAAAAGCCCTACTTCACTCCGATTATGGATGCCCGAAATCAGGCAAGTTTTATTATCCAGCGTATCCAAGGACTGATTGATGAGGGTCGTGCTTTGTCGGATGTTGCCGTTCTGTACCGCGCACACTATCAGGCGATGGATTTGCAGATGGAGCTGACCCGCCGCGGTATCGACTATCAAATCACCAGTGGTGTGCGTTTCTTCGAGCAAGCTCATATTCGCGATTTCACGGCGCAACTCCGTTTTGCATCCAATCCGGCAGACGTATCTTCATTCACACGCTTTGTATCCTTGCTTCCCAAAGTGGGCCCAAAAACTGCCGAGCGTATACATGCATACACAAAGGATCTGGCACAAAAGCAGACTAAAAACTTTTGTGATGTACTCACCTCAGATGAAGTTCTCAAAAAGGTACCCGGCGATGCCAAAGAGGAATGGCCCTCGCTGGCTGAGACGATACGCGAACTGTCCGGCGCCCTCTCCTCTGAAAAGCCGGAAGATGTCGTGCAGATCGGTCTGGAAGGCTGGTACGGTGACTACATCCGAGAAGTGTATCCAAACTGGGTGGAACGTGCCGATGACCTGCAAAGTCTGATCAGCTTTGCCAGCCGTTTTGATACCATGGAAGAGTTGCTGGCACAATTTGTCCTGCTTGCTTCGGAGACAAATGAACGTTCGCCCGGGGAACGCAGGGATTGCCTGCGACTGACAACGATCCATCAGGCTAAGGGGCTGGAATTTCCGGTTGTCTTCATCATTGGACTGGCGGATGGTCTGTTCCCGCTGAAACGAACCATCGATGACGGTGATCTTGAGGAAGAACGGCGTTTATTTTATGTAGCGGTGACCCGTGCCATGGAAGAACTTTATCTCACCTACCCGATGCTTAACCAGCAGGGAAGCACGGTTCTACGTATGAATCCGAGCCGCTTTATCAGAGAAATAGATACTAGCCACTACGAAACACTGCGCGCGGCTCCATCTCATCGTTGGTAATGAATGACGTCCCCGTCGGCGATCCCAGCTATTGACAAGTCTGTGCGCTTAATCATCAACAATTGTATGCGTATCTTTTCCCTGTTCCTGTTCTGTCTGTTGATTGTCGGCTGTAATACAACCGGAGAATCGACGGGATCGTCTGTAAGCATCACAGAGATCATTCCGCGCTATATGAAAACAGAAGAATTCATGCGTATTTCCGAATATATGACCGGCAAGGAAAATCCGGGGAGACGCGTTATCATACGAACGGAGCCTAAAGAGCGGGATGGTTACTATTTTGTACTCACTCTAAAGCAGAATGTTCGGAAGCTTCCGGCCGATGCCTACATCCAAGGTGAATTGTATACATCAAAGTCGCTGGATCTGCAAACCCGTCGTTTTGAACTGCCTGCGATCTTACCAAGCTCACGGGAAATTTTCATTGGTCTCACAGGCGACGACTGGCCAGAGGAAGATGACATACCGTCGGCCTGGCGTTTTACCATCAAAAACTCACAGGGAGAAATTCTTGCGCAAAAACAAAGCTACCTCTGGAGCCTTTGAACCGTCGAACTTCTTGAACGTCGAACGCTGAATGATTCTCGGTGAGGTCAGCCATTCACTCCTCACTATTCACCATTCACTATTCTTACTCCGCACTGATCCCCCATTTTTGCATATACTTCACGACCTGCAGCAGTATGCTCCAGCAAATCATTGTCGAAGCGGATCATGCCTTTTTTGTAAATGGTCGAAACACAGGAACCCCCAAATGAAAAGTAACCCTTTTCAGCGCCTTTTTGCACTTTAGTTCCAGATGCATAGGTCTGATGAATCCCACCAACACAGGTGGCGCCTATTTCCAGCACAAGCACTTTTTTAAACGATTCGGAATGAATCTCCGTAAGCGAACGTCGGTTTTCCCAGAGAATGGAAAGGTTTTGCCGTAGCGCCAATGGACTGACCGATCGTAAACTTCCTTTAAGGATCGTTGCCGCTCCGGGCGTTCCGGCAACCGGGAAATGAAACCGATGATAGTCCACCGGACAAAGACGTGAAATCAGTAATGCCCCGCCTTCAAATTCATTTGCCAGTTCCCGACTACCAAGAAATGCCTCCAGATTGAATTGCTGGCCCTTAATGTAAAACGTGTCGGTAGCATGGAGGTCCTGAATTGCCAAGTGGCGTCCATCTGCAGGAAAGACGGCGACTGTTTCATCGCCTGCAATAGGACGGGCTTCCGGTTTTAATTTGCGATAGAAAAACTCGTTGAACGAACGGTAATCTTTTGCTGTTGCAGCAAATTCCCCGGTATCAACAGCATACTTCTGAATAAATGGGATTATCCTTTTGCAACTATCGGGCTTATCCATCCGCCAGCCATACCAGCGAGAGAACCAGAGCCGCTTAACCAACAATGCGACGGTCAGCTTTCCCAGTGGATTGCCATAGGCCCAGCGCAGAAACTTTTCTCCGTAAATGGACTCTGTTTCAATCTTACCGCTGTAGCGGTTGTAAAATCGGATCGGCGCATCCAGCTGCTTGTTTAAGTCCATTGTTCAAAAATTTGATTTTACCGCCACAGATTAAAACTTCGGAGTCGCCAGCCGTTGCGCTTTGTAGATTCCTTTGTGTCCACTGAAGTAGTAAGCAGTAAAACAGGCAACTGCATAAAAGAGGAAATTCTCAGCACCAAACAACTCAACACCCATGAGCGCGCAGGCCAGCGGCGTATTCGTTGCACCTGCAAATACTGCAATGAAACCCAGCCCGGCAAACAAATCGACCGGAGCGCCTGAAAGGTTGGCAAGCGTGCATCCAAGAGTGGCTCCAATGAAAAACAAGGGTGTCACCTCGCCTCCTTTAAAACCCATGCCCAATGTGATGGCCGTCAAAAGCAGTTTCCAGAACCAGCTGAACGGATCCGCCCCTCCGGAAAACGCTGAAGTGATGCTGACGTCTCCCGGATTTGAGGAGTAAACACCCAGTCCAAGATAATCGGTAGTGCCCAGCAAATAGGTGATACCCAAGACCAGCAAACCACCCAAAAAAGGTATCAGTAGTGGTTTCGGGATAAACTGACGGCTCTTGTCTTTTATGTAATGCGACAATCCGGCAAAAAGACGACTGATCAGTCCAAAACATGCACCGGCAACAAATACTTTAAGCAATAATCGCCAATCGACTGCAACAAAGTTTCCCATCGCTGCCAATTCATCCGATGAGCTGGCGATTGAAAAGAACGGATGATGAATCGGAAAAGACATACAAACGACATCGCCCACCAGACTGGCGATCAGACAGGGCAAAAGTGCATCGTATTGAATCCGACCAATCGCCAGCACCTCCAGCGCAAAAACGGCCCCGGCAACAGGAGTGCCGAAAACTGCCCCAAACCCCGCAGCAATGCCGGCCATCAGTAAAATGCCACGCTCTTTGGGTCGGAGCCGGTATTTTTTCGCACAAAAGTCTGCGACACTGCCCCCCATCTGCAGCGCGGTTCCTTCCCTTCCTGCGGAACCTCCAAATAAATGAGTGATAATCGTCGTGGCCAAGACAAGGGGAGCCATTCGCAACGGAATCTCACCCTTTGCCTCCTGATGAATCGTATCCAGTATCAGATCGTTGCCACTTTCCGCGTTCTTTCCGTATCTGTCGTAAATCCAGTAAATAAATATCCCGGCAATCGGCAGGAAACCAATGAGCCACAAATTTTCCTTACGCAGCTGGGTCGCCGACTCCAGTAGCCATAAAAACAAAGCAACCAGACAGCCCGTTGCGATGGAAACCGGAAGTACCAGCAGTAACCAGCGTAGAACATTGAACATTGAATTCAATGCATGATAGCAGTGTTTAAGCATTCAATATTCGACGTTCGATGTTCAAAGTTCGACGTTCAAAGAGTTCGACGTTCAAAGAGTTCAACGTTCAAAAAACGGAGTCTTCGGACCGCTGTAACCCTCCTGCTGATCTTCGACAACCATATTGGAACGTATGCCACCCCGACCCCGCCAAATCGTCTCCAGGCGAGCCCAGCGCGGCTGGGTAACCGCATACAGATCTTCGAAAATGGTGTTGGTCACCGCTTCAAAGAAGATGCCCTTGTTCCGATAGGTATGGAGGTAGAGCTTCATTGCTTTCAGCTCAATGCAAAGCTTATCCGGCACATAGCTGAAGACAACCGTTGCATAGTCCGGATGCCCCGTCATCGGGCAGGTGGATGTAAATTCCTCCTGAATATGTTGAATCGTGTAGTTACGCTCCGGATTCGGATTGGGAAAGGTCTCGATCTCCATAAAGGAATAGTGAATGGTGGATAGTGAATTGCTAAAATAGAAATACTAAAAGTAAGTCTATTTTGAGCACTTCTCGTTTCTTCATGAAACTTAGCGGGTCAACTCATTGGCTGCATCGATTCAAAGTTTTGAACAAAAGCGGGCCAGACGCTCAAGACCTTTTTCAATCACTGTATCTGAAGTTGCATAACTGAGACGCATGTAGCCGTCCGCACCAAAAGCGCTACCGGGCACAATCGCGACTTTCTCGACGTCAAGTAGCTTTGCTGCGAATTCAGTGTCAGTAATTCCAGGAAATTGGATCTTCGGAAACAAGTAAAAGGCGCCCTGCGAACGGGTGCACTCAATTCCTTCGATTGCATTCAACCCTTCCAGCAGGCGTAAACGGCGGCGATCAAACACTTTCAGCATACCCTTTACCGCCTCCATCGACTGATCCCATTTCTGGATTGCAGCCAGAGCACCGTATTGTGCAAAGGTTGTCGCATTCGAGCTGGTCTGGCTTTGTAAATTTGCGACTGCTTTTGCAATCGGCAGTGGTGCCATCAATGTTCCCAGTCGCCAGCCGGTCATTGAAAACGTCTTGCTGAATCCTGCAACGGTGATCACTGCACCAGCGGCTTCTTTTGAGAATGAGGCAGGACTTACATGTTGAACGCCATCATAGAGCAAATACTCATAAATTTCGTCGGATAATATGTAGATACCCGCTTCAAGGGCCACTTCAACCAATGCTTGCAGTTCTTCGGGTGAGTAAACAGCGCCGGTCGGATTGGAAGGACTATTGAGTATCAGCAAGCGGGTCTTCGGTGTGATGGCACTGCGCAACTGATCCGGAGTGATCTTGAAGCCGCTTTCCTGTCCGGCGAAAACAGTCTTGGGCACGCCACCTGCCAGTTTGACCATTTCGGGATAGCTGACCCAATAAGGTGTGGGGATGATGACCTCGTCTCCCGGACTCACGACTGAGAGGATTCCCAGGTAACAGGAAAACTTGCCACCGGGACTAACCACAATCTGGTCAGCCGTCACGCCTTCGACGCCATTATTGCTGCGATAATGATTTGCCAAAGCCTCGCGAAGCGCGGGTATCCCGGGCGTAGGCGCATACTTAGTCTGGCCCTCGCGAAGCGCCTGAATACATGCCTCTTTTATAAATTCCGGCGTGTCAAAGTCGGGCTCTCCGGCACCAAACCCACAGACGTCTTCACCTGCTGCTTTAAGCGCTTTTGCTTTTGAGGTGACAGCCAATGTTGGTGAAGGTGCAATATTACTGGCCCACGTGGATAGTTTTACTTCGTTTGTCATTATTAGAATTTACTTTGAATATCTCTACTGGAGAAAATAAATGTTATAATATCTGCAATTTCATTTCAGAAAGTGCCGGCGGCTCTCCTGATTCTTCAGGATTAAACAGGGAATCTTTAAATTTCATACCAATGCCGGCAGCCTGTACTCTGAAGGTTGTCGCATCTTTTGTGAGCATATTTTTCAGCTCAATCTCCTTCACGATGTAACGATCCTGGATTTTTTTTATTCCGTGAACAGTAAAACGGGATCTTACTTTTTTGTCATCCTGTAATACTTCTGCACGAAGCAGCGCGTAGTAGGTATCATCAATTGAAACGCGTACTGCACTGACACCTTCAAGAGCCACCGGTGAACTTTCAGGCGGAAACATAAGAAATTTCTGTCCGATTCGGCTCAGGACACGCGAGGGGCCGTCATAGAGGAAATCTTCCCAAAAAATAAATGGCATTTGCAGGTCAAACGGCGTATAAACAACACCTTCAAAAATCGGTTCAAACAAGGAACCATCTTCAATCAGTGTAAATGGCTGTCCGCTCTGACGCATCCATACTTCCGGTGAAACACCATTCTGGACAATCATCTCAATCGGTGGAAAGGCTTCCGGTGAATTGTCACCTACTTTTTGGGGAAATAATTTAAATCGGCTAATCGGGCCTTTTTCATTCCAGGAACCATACATAATGCCCTCGTAACGAACCGCACGACCTCGTCTGGGTTTATGCTTTAGTTGAAACTGAAAACAATAATTCTCCTCCAGGCGCTGTGACTTAAAAAAATTCAGCATTCTGGTGGCTTCGCTCTCGTCCAGTCGCTCCATAACACGTGGACGTACATCCTGCGTCGAACGCTGAGCGATGCAGGCAGAGGTCAAAAAAATCGACAAAAAGGCACCCAGGAAATATTTAAGCGCATTCGGATTCTGTTTTAAGCTAAACATGCACGCAACGTTAGCGATCATTGTTCCTCGACAATCGATAAAACAATATTTTGAGGCATTAGTCAGATACAGGAACTGTGATTTCGGATGGCATTTCAACATCCACTGTTGGGAGATCTGACTTTGTTGGCATATTGTCCAAGGCTGCTTCGACTTTTTCTTCAGCGTCCGCGAGGCTCTTTTCCGCAGTGCCGGACTCGGGCAAATCGGAGTCAGTCGCACTGATTAATTCATTTGGGTTCAAAGTTCTGGTGCGCTCTGCTGCTTTCGACTGGTAAATCAGAAACAAGCCTAAGGATATGATGAAAAAAGCAACGATGCTGTAAATCGTCGCCTTTGTCAGGACGTTATTTGTATCCGAACCAAATGCAGATTCAGCAGCACCGCCACCAAGCGCTGCGCCCATGCCACCGCTCTGGCTGGTCTTCTGCATCAAAACAAGCAAAATGACAAATGCAGAGATCAGGATAAGAATTAAAGTAAGAAGACTGATGAATAACGCGCCCATAAGATAAAAGTAGTAAAGGATGAAAGATGCTCAATGAAATCTTGAATTCAAGTGATAAATGCCAAGCATTTGAGAAAGACGTGATTTTTCTGCGATACCGGTAGCATGTCACCCTACTCTGTGTTCACCTAAATCGTTTTTGCGAGCGCGTTTATCCATTTTTTCGGTGCAAGTACGTACATGTACTGACCTGCAAAAAATTGTATCTTTACCTGAGAGACATAGAGTTTCGCTTTGACAGCATCAGTCGATTGCATTTTGTGTCATCTTTAAATGGAAAATTCTCCCTATCAGAAACTCCTTAACAAATTTCACATCGGGCTTGGCGCTGGGTTAACACTTGGTTTCTTTGTGTTCATGTCTCTTGTACTGCGTCCATTTACGTTTTCCACGGATCCGATGATTGCTCAGCTACAGGCATGTTTTGCGGCCATTCCCATCAGCACTACCTTTTGGTTCGCATACCACATGTTTATGATTGTTCTGGTTGACCAGAGAAATAAAAAAAAATCCAGCGATTAACAACTGGTAGGGTCAGCACTCAGTGCAACACAACAAACCGGAACCCAGTCATTCGACTGCGCCCGGACTTTCGTTGCTTAAGCAATGGCACACTCGCAAGGGTGCTAAAGCTGCTCTGCACATGTCCTCCGATATGATAAGCGGTGTCCAGTTCTGAAATCTCCTCAGATAATAGCCACTCACTTACATTTCCAAGCAAGTCAAAAAAGCCACTTGGCAGCGGCTTTTTCTGACCGACTGGGTGCGTAAAACCATTTGCTTCTCCAACGCCCCAAGCTACGTCTTGTAAGTCAGAAGGATCAAACCCGCTCAATGCTTTTCTAAACTCCTCTTCAGAAGGCAATCGCACTTCTCGGCCAAGTATCCAGCCCAGCCGCTCACAGAAAACCACCGCCTCCGCCCAACTAACAGAATCAACCGGATTCGAGTCGGCCGGATTTCGACTTGGATTCGAATCTATCAGCAGAACATATAAAGACTGCTGCACTTCTGTGCGCAACATTTGGACACCTTCAAGATCGGCAATCGGGATCAATTCCTGATAAACCTGATCCTGAATGATCGCCAGATTTGCCTCTTTCCGTCGCAAATAAGTAATTTTTAACTTTGTTGTTTCATCAATCAACGAGCTCAGTGGAAAGGATTTCTCAAATACCTGTAACGACTGTTCTAACTCCTCAAGCAACTGTATCGCTGCACTGATATCCCCAGTCATAAGTAACTGCTCCAGTCGAACGGACTCCTCACTTATCTTTTTTGCAAAAACAGTGCTCCTGGCAATCTGCTCCTGACGTCTAAGCTCACCGACCTGCAACAAGGACGCATGGGGGCTACTTGGAAAATCCACATTTAACTGATCTTGCAAAAGAGCTGCCGCCTCAAAAAGTTCCCCGGCCAATTCTAATTCGCCACGTTCCTTTAGTAAGACAGCCCGCTCTGCCATAGATTCGATCCTGATATGCAGCTCGCTCGATTCCAGCTCGGCCAATTTACCCTCCAACTGTCGCAACCGAAGTGGACTTGCCTGTCGCGCATCACTGTATTCATTATTCAACTGCCGTTGAACCGCAATTGCTTGAGCCAGTGTTTCTGCAGCTAAATCCATATTGCCCGACTGTATCAAAGAATCCGCCTGTTCTTCAAAACCCAGACTTTTGCGAAAGAGAGGTTCTGCAACCGCATTGTTTATTTCGAGCTGCAAACGGATTGCATGACTGAAATCATTCTGAGAACTCTGTGAATGATTTCGATTAATAAATTTTTGCAGTTCAAGGGCTTGTTCAAACCTCACGGCAGCGGCTAAATAATCTCCGTTAGTTATCAGTGACTGGGCTTCCTGCTCCAGACCGGTGATAGAAGACTTTAGCTCTTCAGCAGACATTTCCTGATATTTTTCATCCAACGTTTTCTCGGATTCCATAGAATCGGCCTGATCTCTAATAGATCGAGGGGCAACCTTTCTGGGGCTCAATTGACTTAGAAACAAAAAAGTCCCCCAAACTATAGCACACGCAACAAGAACCACCAACACTACAAAAACACGTTTCCGGCGCTCTGCTCTAAGATATCGATTGGTTGAAAACTTTTTCTTCGATCTGGTCATGAAAACAATAACCAAACATCGGTGTCATCAAAAGTCACAAGAATAAAACTATTTTTAGTACCTTATTCTTAAAATCCGTGCATGTTTGGCAAAGATATTACTGCCAGCCTGGCTCTGCTTTACCACAATTTCAACAAGCTCAAGGCTCTGAGCCTGTCGAAGGGCAAAGAGCACGAAGCACACAAAGTAACAGATGCATTACAAGAGTATTCTCTTAGTGT
>CAWUII010000016.1:0-37584 GCA_963922575.1 uncultured Opitutia bacterium | reverse complement strand
AAATGACGGAGCATTTCCCGTGCGTTGGCCCTGCGGAAATGACGGAGCATTTCCCCTGCGTTGGCCCTGCGGAAATGACGGAGCATTTCCCTCCAATAGGCCGGATCAAAGAATGTCTCAAAAATAACTAAGTAAAGTTATACGATGGTATGATGCGGTTCAATTGTGTAACCGGCGGGGACGTTGGCGTTCCCAGTGGTATGCATTTTTCGATTAACGGTTTCCTATCCAGCCCTTGCGTCTGAAATACCAAAACATGCTGCCAGATATAGTGAGGCAAATGGCCCAGAAAGTCGGATAGGCATATAACCAGTCTAATTCCGGCATGTGTTTGAAGTTCATACCGTAGATACCAGCGAAGAAAGTTAATGGTATAAAGAAACTCGCCATCAACGTCAGCAATTTCATCGTCTCATTTAGTTTTTCGGTCGCAATGGTATGGTAAAGTTCATTAAGACCATTTGACATTTCCCGATAACTTTCGATAGTGTCCAGCAATTGTTGTGCATGGTCGTGTACATCGCCAAAGAAGTGGGTTACAGAATTATCAAAAGCTTCTTCTTTGTCTTGATGTATTTTGTAAAGCATCTCCCGGGTAGGAACGACAATGCGTCTGTATGTTGAGAGTTCGCTGCGAATCTTGTGAATGTGTTGTTGTACTGCGGGCTTCGGATTTTGCAGAACCTGCAGTTCCAGTTCGTCAAGGATATCACCATATTTCTCCAACAGTGGAAAAATGTGGTCGATGATTGCATCGATAAGTGCATAGAGGAGGTAGGCATTGCCGAGTTTGCGAAACCGGGATCCAGGCTTTTTTATGCGCTTCCTGATCTTGCCCCAGGTGTCGCCCGGATTCTCCTGTACTGTAATCAGCGTATTACCAAGAAAAAAGAAGCTAATTTGCTCATTTGTCATTTGGTTATTTTCCAGCATCAACATCCGTATAATGATAAACACCTGACCTTCGTAATTTTCAACCTTGGGGCGCTGGGGGATGTTGAGCGCATCTTCTGCGGCTAGCGTGTGTAAATTATAGTGTTCTTTTAATCGGTTGATCACGTAGGGATTCACGCCATTGATGTTTATCCATTGATAGCCGGTTGGGTTTGACGTTTTCGATGTTAGAAAGTCGTCGATATGATCATAAATTTTTTCAGTAAATTCCGATTCGGAATAGTCGATGCAGGAAACGCCAATCTCGCCCGGATTGGGTGATTCTTTGATATCTTTGCGGTATTCAATGCCAGGAGCAGCACCCGGATCGGAATGTTTTTTGGTAAAATCGAATGCTTCCGGTTTTAACAGCTGAACCGAATTTTTGAGCAGAGTCGCTAGCGGATCCAAATAGAATTCTTTAAGTTTTTTCATTGGTCTGAACTATTTTTAAAGGGAATGGCTCAGTTGTTGAACCTGCGTAGATAGTACGATGCGGGAACGGTATTTCAATGTTTTCTGCATCAAAGCGATTTTTGATATCACGCATGATGCTGTTTCGCAACAGGACATACTGCGTTTTCTCAAACCAGAGACCCACCATGAAATCCAGCGACGATTCTCCGTAACTCTGAAAAATGATCAATGGTTCTGGTTCATCCAGGCAATACGGATTCTTGTCAGCAACGTCTTTTAAGACTTCAACCACGTGATCGACATCTTCCTTATAGGCCACACCGACATTGATGTCCATGCGGCGGATGGGGAATTTTGTTACGTTGGTAACTTGTGCCTTTACCATTGTTTCGTTAGGGATGCGGACAAATAAATTATCAAACTTTCTTAATTTTACCGACATTAAATCGATTGAGATAACAATACCGGTTGTGTCATCCACCCTTATCGTGTCACCGGATTCAAATGGCTTTTCCCAATAAAGAAAAAGTCCGCTGATAATATTTGAAAGACTTGTCTGAGAAGCAAAACCGATTGCCACGGAGGCAATGCCAGCAGCACCGAGCAGGGCATTTAGTTTGAAGCCAAATTCATAAAGAACCGTGATTGAACAAATGGCAAAACCAATGAAGAAAATACTCTTCTTGGTCATTAGCCCGATGTGCTCGGAGGTGCGTTTTTTTACATAGGCACCAATTGATTTGGAAAATAAGTATATCAGAGGAAGTCCGACGCCGATAATCAGCAGGGCTCGCACCAGACTTTGTAACAGGTCTGAGGATATTATTTTGTCTAGTTCCATTGCTGAGTTATTTAGAATAAGTCGATAAAGCTTTGTCCAAGCGTTTTGAAAAATCCACTTTCATAGCGTTTCGGGGCTTGGCAGATCAGGCGCGGGTCCTTCAGTTCTGCCGGCGGATTATGGTCATAATGTACTTTGCTGACCAAGCCCTTGCCGAGAAAGCTCACGCTGATCTGATTGGTCCAAAATCGATTGTCACTTGCGTAAACGCTCAGATATTTTGCCCGTATGCATATCTTTTGCAGCGGCAGCGGTTCATCCGCTTTGTTAGCAATCAGTATTGGGCAAAGTGCGCGGTGCGGCTGCGGAGTTGCATCCTTTACCGAACGCACTGCCTTTGTCTTAAGTGCATAGCATAAGTCACCCTCGAAATTGTCACCAAACCACGTATTTGAAAGTGTGACACTATTGACGGATAGTAACTCAGTGGTCTGAATGCTTGTTTCGGTTTCCACCTTTGCACACATAGGGATGTTGACATAAAATATAGCTTCCATCCCGGATGGGATATGTGTTGGCGTCATTGTTTTTACAACAAGCGGACGTTCTGGCATCGCAGGTAGAAAGGTGATTGCATCTTTTGGGTTACTAAATGCCCATCTCTGCCATAAAACGTCCTCGGATTCTTTCTTGTCGACTTGTTGCCATCGGAACTCAGTTGAATCTTCGTCTTCAGAAAGTTCGTGCCTCAGCTGCCATTCCAAGTCCGATCGTTTAAGCCAGATTTTCAGCGGTCCTGCCTGCCATTCATAGAGAGCGTCCTTTTCACAGGCATACGTACTCCATGGGGCTTCTTGCTGGTCGTATATTGTTTTAGAAAACTGAGAGTGCATTAGATGTAATACAACGAATACTTCCGAATATATCAACTGCACAGCGGCATTTGGAATGCAGACTAACTTAAAAGAGTACACCCGGAGGGAGTCGAACCCCCAACCTTCTGATTCGTAGTCAGATGCTCTATCCAATTGAGCTACGGGTGCTTTTCGGGAAAAGTAAGGATAAAGACAAAGTACTTGGTTAAGATCAAGCAGAACTTTATCAAAAGTTTTTGTTTTATAGCTAAGCCTATAATTACTTGTACAGATCGAATTCAGGTAGCTCACAGCACCGTCCCAGGTGCGCACCCGTCTGGAGGGTCTTGAGCTTGTCGAAATGGCGTCGCGTAAGCCTGAGCATTCAAACGTTCGTGCGGCGCAGGGACGCGCCTATGCTACCATTTTGGATAAGAATCATGTGTCCAAATAATTACATACTTAGCTATAGTGTAATTTCAAAAAGTAGCAAAAGGTTTGTAATAAAGTTGACCCGGGATCGCCAGACTCCTGTCTGGCATCGTTTCGGATCGGCTGCGATGGCATCGTCGTGCTTTACTGCCTAAAACATCACCTCGGGAGCTAACGCTGATGCTGCCAATGCGGAGATTGACGTTGCCGGGCACCTGATTAGTTTTGGCAGGCGCTTTGGAACCATACGATTCGGGTGCCAAGCTTTAAGCCAAAGCACGCACGTAGTAAACCATAAATGCTGCCAGTGCGCCTAGCCCCAGAATGCTCCACCAAAGTGTTTTTGCGAGTTCCGGCTTGCGATTGATAAGCGTGATGACACCTCCCAGCGCGAGCCAAATGATTATTTTTACGATTAACCAGGGAGTAGTTATACTATAGCCAAGCTTAGCCATCATGCCAAATCCTGCGACCAGGACCAGTAGCAATCCAATGCCACTGGTTATGGAGCCCAGTTTGCGGACAGATTTGCTGTCGCTTTTTACAAGGCTGCGGGCGAGTAGAGCGCCGTATCCCATGAAAATCATGATGATTCCGACAACGTGAAGAATTTGATAAAAGTATACAGGCATGGTTCTAGGCTTATGGGTAAAATTACAAAAAAAGCAAGTCTGCCCCGCACTTAGCGGGGAATCAGACTTGCTTGGAATGATTAGACGGTTGATTCGTCAGACTGCTTTTGGAATGTCAACCGGGATGTCAATTTCGTGGACATCCTTGCGCTTCACTTTTTCTAGTCTGGAACGGCGACGTATCATCCGATCCAGTTTATGAACCATCTGATCGATCGATTTATATAAATTGTTTGTTTCCGAATGGGCAACATGATCATTGCCACGCACTTCAAGGTGTCCTTTTGCAATAAATTCCTTTTCATGCGTTTTTTGGTGGGGGTCGTATTCGAGTTCAACACGCATTCTGATGATGTGATCATCATGCTCAAAGAGCTTTTCAACTTTTTCGTGAACAATGCTTTTGATTGCATCGGTAAGTTCCATGTTCAAGCCAGAGATGATAACATCATTCTGTACATTAGTTTCATGCTTTTCCATAGTGTATTCTTTCTTTTTGTGGTTTGAGTAAATGAAGCCGATTGACTTCACTACTTTGACATGACTGAACAAAAAGAAAGCCAATGGTTTCTGGACTTGAATTAAGTCTTTCAACACATTGACCAACTTTAAGTGTATTATGCCAATTACTTCAGAATTTTTAAAAAATACCTCAGTAATCATTGTTACTGGAGGATCATCGGGAATTGGATATTCAATTATCAAAGCAATTATAAAATTAAAGTTACCCGCTGTTATATGCAACCTTTCTCGTACCAAACCGGAAACTTTTTTTGATCAGGAAAACTTCATTCATTTGCCGACAGATTTGAGTGATCCTGAAGCATTGAGTCAGTCTGCAAGTCGATTGAAAACAATCATTTCGGAGGCAGATCAGGGTGAAGTTTTACTATTTAATAACAGTGGTTTCGGCGATTACGGTCGCCAGCATACACTGGATCGAGCCAAGCAATTGAAAATGATTGATCTGAATATTCGGGCAATAGTCGATCTAACTGCTCAGCTGTTACCTGAACTACTGGAACGGGGTGGTTGCGTCATTAACATCGCCTCAACGGCAGCATTTCAGCCGACGCCTTACCTGGCAACTTATGGGGCGACCAAGGCATTTGTTCTGAACTGGACGCTGGCTCTGGGTGAAGATTTGCGAGGGGAAAAAGTTCGGACGCTGGCTGTATGTCCGGGCCCCACGCGCTCCAACTTCTTTAAAGCGGCAGGTTTTGAGAAGCCACCCATGAATCAGGGCGTAGGCGTAACGCTTGACATGAGTGCCGATGAAGTGGCTGATAGAACCCTTTATGCTTTGGCAAAAGGCAAATCGCTTCTGATAACCGGCTGGAAAAACAAATTGATTGCCTTTTTCGGCAGTAAATCGCCAATCGTTCTGGTAACCCGAGTGGGCGGTGCTGTATTGCGAAAAATGCGTTTGGACGCCCACAGTAAACAATCATGAATCCTTATGGAGAAACCGCTCCACTGGTTGATCCGGACACTTTTGTGGATTGGATCATACAGGAAGATGACGATTTGCTGATCGTGAATAAACCAGGGTGGTTGGTGTGTCATCCTTCCAAAAACGGACCTTTTTCAAGTCTGGTGGGTGTTGTCAGAGAATACACCGGAATGGACAAGTTACATTTGATTGCACGGTTGGATCGCGAGACCAGCGGGTTGGTTCTATTTGCCAAAAGACCATCCGTCGCACGTAAATTCCAGATGGCAATTCAGGCCAGAAAAGTAAAAAAAATCTATCTAGCTATTTTGGAAGGTGAACTGGAGTCGCCAATCACCGTGGACAAGTCGATTGCACGACGTAGAGGTGGCCCCGTATTTGTAAAATCAGAAGTGAGCACTGATCGAACTGCGCAAACGGCAATTACCCACTTTACACCTCTGTTTCAGAAAGGTGGCTATACCCTGTGCCAGGTGTCACCTGAAACAGGGCGAAAGCACCAGATTCGCGTACATGCTGAATGGCTGGATCGGCGTGTGGTTGGAGATAAAATCTATGGGCCGGACGAGACGCTCTACATCGATTTTGTTGAGCACGGCTGGACGGATCGACTCGAAACAGCGCTTCCGATGAAACGACAGGCACTGCATTGCTATCGCTACACCTTTGAATTCCCTGAAGGCCCGGTTGTGTTTGAGGCGCCTGTTCAGGATGACATGTCAGCGTTTTTCCAGAATGTAATGGGTCTCGAAGAGGCGGTTTGTGATCTTATATGACTCAATTAATGTAAAAAGGCACCTGCGAGTCTTTCGCTGTAATCGTACCGAGCTTGCAACAATTCTCGATCTAAATCGATTGTTGTTGCTGCGTTGTCAGGTACGATAGTGATTTCGATTTATTCAGTTTCAGCATTCTTTAGCCAGTGTTCAACCGTGAATTCAGGCTGGGTAAGGACGTTTTCCTTCAGGTAAAACTGATGTTCAAACTCCGGAAAAAAAGCATCGCCTGCTACCTCCTTGTGCACGCGGGTCAGGTACAGCTCACTGCAGAGTGGTAGCATTTGCCGGTAAATCTCGCTGCCACCGGCAATCCATATCGTTTTGTCGGTGTCGAGTGCTTCAATCTCGGAGAGGCGGGTGACTACTTGTACGCCAGGTATTGTACGCTGTGTGCGACTAACAACAAAAGTTTCGCGTCCGGGAAGCGGTCTGCCAATGGACTCGTAGGTTTTGCGTCCCATGACAAGAATGTGTCCCATGGTGATACGCTTAAACCATTTAAAGTCTTCAGGCAGATGCCACGGTATCTGTCCTTGGTTGCCAATGACACGGTTGTTGGTCATGGCGGCGATTCCTTTGAAGTGATTCATTAAATAGAGAGGGGTGATGCCATGAGATCGTCAGACGGCGATCGGCGCTTTGATGGCCGGGTGCGGGTTGTAGTTCACCAGTTCAAAGTCATTGTATTGAAAGCCGTCAATAGTAGTTACTTCCGGATTTAGATGCATTTGTGGCTGTAGACGTGGCTCACGCGTCAGTTGTAGCTTGGCTTGGTCGACGTGGTTTGCGTACAAATGCAGATCTCCAAAGGTGTGGATAAATTCCTTTGCCTTCAGCCCGCAGACCTGGGCAACCATAAGTGTGAGCAAGGCGTAGGAAGCAATGTTGAACGGTACGCCGAGGAAAATATCGGCACTGCGCTGATAGAGCTGACAACTGAGTTCGCCATTGGCCACGTAGAACTGAAACAAAGCGTGACAGGGTGGCAGGGCCATGTGTTTAATCTCTCCGGGATTCCAGGCACAGACAATATGCCGACGACTGTCAGGGTGGTTTTTGATAGACTGGATAACCTCGTCTATCTGATTAACACTGGAGCCATCACTGGACCGCCAGTCAGTCCATTGGGCTCCGTAAACGCGGCCCAGGTCGCCGTTTTCATCAGCCCATTCATCCCAGATCGTCACTTTATTGTCCTTGAGATACTGTACGTTGGTGTCGCCTTTTAGGAACCATAACAATTCATGTATAATGGATCGAAGATGAAGCTTCTTGGTCGTCAGCAGCGGAAAGCCATGTTTGAGTGAAAACCGTGCCTGTGCGCCAAATACAGAATAAGTGCCAGTGCCGGTGCGATCATCACGGTAAACGCCGGTTTCCAGTACAGTGTTTAGAAGGTTGAGGTAATGTGCTTCCTCGTGCGATTGCAATTTGTCTTGCTGAGTCATTTTGTTTTGAAGCATCCAATCGTGTGTAAGCAGTGTCAATTATGCTCGTACAATTATCTCAGATATAGCTTCACAGTGTTGCAGTGTTTGGATTTTCTTTAAAAGGGCTGGCTTGCGAAACTGCAATTCAGAGCGAAGTGTCTGGTTGGTGACAGCGATAACTAGGGTTTTTCCGTCCTTTATAGACACTGGGTTGCAGCGACCTGAAAGCGTGCCGAAGATTTCATTCCAGTTTTCAACCAGTGCTCTTTCCGGCGAAGGTTTTTCAAGGCTGTACTTTTCTTTGAGGTGATCCAGTATCGTATCCAGCAAAACGGGTGACCGTTTTGACGATTCGGTTACTGTGCGTGGTAATTCACGGAAGTCGGCAATAACATCTTCGACTTGTTTTGAAAAACTCATTGTGGAAAACTATTCGACATTAAACTGTATGAAAAGCTCGATTTCAATAAGAGTACCTTATTGCTGATTATCATCAATATCAGTAACAGAAAAAACAAAAAAGAAACTCTTTTTTTTGATTAAAGTGCTTGCATGAAGCCTCAAAATTTATCTTTATAAAATTATTGAATTTCTCCCGTAAGGGAGGTTGGGGTAACAAAATGACATCTGCCGCTTGCGGCAAATGTCAAGTAGACAATGGTTGGCGCACTTCTTAGGGGTAGGGAGTGCGCCATTTTTTTGAAATATGCTTTTGTATCAAGCATTATTGGAAGGTTTTAAGAGCGAAATCCCCGTGATCCCATCCAGTAGCCTATATAATATCACCGTGGTTACGAACGTCTTTTAAAAGAGGAAAGACCGCTAATTGTTTATTCTTTCAACTGGAAGTAGAGAAGAACCGATTGCAGAAGTCAGAGTTGCTGATTATATGAATTAAAGTGCCTCAGTGTAATCGTACTGTACGCGATCCATTCTTATTCAGCTCTACTTCGTTTTTGCCGGTAAAATTATTCTTTAGGTTCTCTTATGATCAGCGGTGCCAGATCCTTTTCGCTCAGGCGTGCTTCTATGAGTAGAAGTCTAGAGGCATTGTAGTGCGGTACTAGGATAAAGTCGTTTTTCTCACTTTCAGCGTCTGCCTTCTGCTTCATGCTGCGCAGTGTCTCACTATTCAAAGTATCTCTTGAGTAAGCGTCGTTGCTGAGTGGAAAAACCTTACCATCGACTTCGAGTGCCACGAAGTAGTAGGGCGGTACTTTGGGCAAACGATCACGATCGACAACAACACCAGGCATGAAAAAATGCACTTCTTTCTGTTTTCCCTGTTCTATGGAAACAATTTCTGCCTCGGCTTTATAAAAATCGAAGCTTTTGTCCTTGCGGTTGCGTTCGTAGCCTAGGTAGGCCATTACCTTAATATTATCAACGAAACGCTCGTTTCTTGCATCTTCAGAAATGTTTTTATTGGCGCGGATTTTGATTTCCATCTGTACCCAGTCATCACGAAGAGACTCAAAATTAACATTGGTAACTTCAGCAGGTATTTCCTGTGCAAAGGAAAATTGTGCAAAACAAAGCGATAGCGTTAGAAATATGAATTGTTTCATGAAAGTAGATTTTAAATTTAAATATGCTTTCTTAAGTGATCTTGTGAGGATCAGCAATGTTCTTTTTGTGATTTTAATTTTGAAGACTGACAGGCTTTTCGGATTCTACAACATCAGAAATTAAGCGAGCCGGATAGCCAGAACAAACCCAGCTGTACGCATCCGATTAAAAATCCAAGCACTGCGCCCAGCAATTCGATAGTCCTGAATTCACGCTTAGCTACCTGATTTACGATTGCTTCGAGCCGCTCCAGATCGAAGGCGGCAATGTTATCTTCGATAAGACGTTTCAGGTCTACCGACGATTCAAATTCAGTGGCGACTTTTTCAATCAGTGGTCCGGCCTCATTTTGAATTTCAGCAGATACAATCGTCTCAAACTTTGCCAGAATGCTGTCGTTGACCAGATTGCCAAGCAGCGGAATGGCACGCAACTGTGGGCCGATCCGTTCCCATACGAGTTTATGAGCTGTCTTTTCCAGATAAGGGCTTAGTTCGATCTTTTTAATTTCACTTAGAATCAAATGCTGTTGAAGAATCTCTCGTTCGATGATTTCGGCAGCTTCCTTTGCGAGTTGCTCCTGGCGACGTGGAATAAGGCCCTGCCATTTCCAAACGAACAGCCGCAGTGGCTTTCTCGGATAGAAAAGCATCTTGATCGCCACCCAGTTGGTTACCCAACCGATGGTCGCTGTAATTACGGGCGTTAGAAGAAATAGGTAAGTAGTCATATTAAAGTGAATTTCACGTATATACAGGCCTTTAAATATGAAGCGCACGATAGAAGATTGCGCAACCAGTAAATGCAAAGGGTGCCGGTAGTTGAACCGATTTACGGATGAAGGCTAACTGAAGTAGTAAAAGAGTGGCATCCTGCCGTTTGCGTTTACTGAGCTTATCTTTTCTTAACGAACAGGCGGCTGGAAGCCATATCTACCTAAGAACCTCTATCCAATCAACTAGTTCTCTGGACTTGCTTAATTAAACAAGACCGCTCAATTTACCTGATTTTTCCGATGAGCAAGAAATTCTATATTACGACTGCAATTGATTATGCTAACGGTTCGCCGCACTTGGGGCATGCTTACGAAAAGGTGCTGACCGATATTGTAGCACGGTTTCGTCGTCTAATGGGTGATTCAGTACTTTTTGTGACCGGTCTTGATGAACATGGACAAAAAGTTCAGATGTCGGCACAGAAGCAGAACATTGAGCCACAGGAGTTTTGCAATCGGCATGCCGAAGCTTTTCAGGAGCTTTGTCGGCGGCTGAAGATATCGAACGACGATTACATTCGTACCACACAGGATCGGCACAAAAGAGTGGTTGCCGATATTCTTCAGAAGCTCTACGACAAAGGAGAAATCTACAAAGCAGATTACAACGGTTTCTACAGTCAGCGACAGGAACAATTTGTCACTGAGAAGGAAAAAGTAGACGGGCAATGGCCTGAAATTTATGGTGAAGTTGAGGAAGTTGTTGAGACAAATTACTTCTTTAAATTAGCCCAGTATCAGGACTGGCTTATCGAGACGATAGAGTCCAATAAAGACATGATCTACCCGCGCTTTCGCAGTAGTGATGTCCTTCAATTTTTAAAAAAAGAGCCACTGAACGACCTCTGCATTTCCCGGCCCAAATCACGTCTAGAGTGGGGGATTGAACTTCCGTTTGATGCTGATTATGTGACTTACGTCTGGTTTGACGCTCTGACTAACTATATAACGGCCGCAGGCTACGGGACCGATGCATTTGAGGAAAACTGGCCGGTGGATTACCATGTAATTGGCAAAGATATACTGGTGCCGCCACATGCAATTTACTGGCCGATTATGCTTAAGGCACTCGATATTGAATTGCCCAGACATTTTCTCGTTCATGGCTGGTGGCTTAGCTCCGGCGCAAAAATGTCGAAGAGTACCGGTGAAGTTATTAATCCGCTGGATCTGATTGAACAGTTTGGCTCTGACGCCTTCCGCTACTTTGTGACTCGAGAAATGAACGTTGGGCAAGACAGCGAGTTTTCCATCGATTTGTTTATGAGCCGCTATAACAGTGATCTGGCCAACGATCTGGGAAATTTAGTCAGTCGTCTGTTAAACATGGGAAGCCGCTACACCAACGGCAAAGTACCTGCTGCTTCAATCGATGAAAAGCCAGAGCAGGATTTACGAGCGCTCTGGGAAACTACTCGCAGCGAGCTGCTGCCCTTGTTTGAAGACTTTCAGTTTCACAAGGCCCTGGACCGTATTTTTAAGTTTATTTCCGGTATCAATAAATACGCCGAGACTCGCGCACCCTGGAAGCTTGCAAAGTCAGAAGCTGCAGAAGACAAGGAAAAGCTGCAAACGTCATTGGCTTTTATGGCAGAAGCGTTGCGTCTTAGCGTCACAATGCTTACACCAGTTATGCCGGAAATTTCCGACAAGATTCGCTACCTGATCGGTAGTGAACCTTTTGAGCGTATCGAAGGACAGCTGGATTGGGGAAATACGCTGCAGGGTAAGCCGCTTGGCGAAAAGGCGATTCTTTTCCCGCGGCCCTCCAAGCCGGATTGATCCATGTATGCTGTGATTTCATCTTTGTAAAGCTTAGGTAAACACTCTTCGTTCGCTTATGAAAAAAGCAGATATTGTCGATGTTCTTGAAGAAATTGCAGTGTTGCTGGAACTAAAAGGTGAGAATCCATTTAAGATTCGAGCTTACACGACCGGTGCGCGGGCACTGGAAACGATGGAAGAAGATATCGGAGAACTGATTGCAGCAAATGAGCTCGGTTCAGTGAGAGGTATTGGTTCGGCGCTGGTTGAGAAGATTGAAACATTATACAAAACGGGCGAATTAGAATACTATACAAACCTGCGTAGCTCAATCGCACCGGGATTAATCGAAATGTTGGAAATACCCGGTCTGGGTGGCAAAAAGGTTAAGAAGATCCACGACAGTTTAGGGGTCGATTCAATTGATGCTCTGAAAGTAGCCTGTGAATCCGGTCAGGTAGAAGCACTCAAGGGCTTTGGTAAAAAATCGGCCGAAAAAATCCTGACAGGCATTGCAAATCGCGAGGCATATAACAAGAGGCATCACTGGTGGTCTGCCCAGCAAGTTGCAGAACCAATACTCAAAGACCTGCGCAGTTTGCCTCAAGTCAAACAGGCTGAGGTGGCCGGAAGTCTGCGTCGACTGACCGAAACGGTTGGTGATCTCGATTTCATTGTCGCTGCCGATGATTCTCAGGAAGTGATGGATTGGTTTGTTCACCAGCCTTTTGTCGTCGAAGTGACTGCTCAGGGCACAACCAAGTCCAGTGTACGTTTTGAAAATGGGTTGCAGGCCGATCTGCGCGTTGTGCCACCGGAGCAGTTTGCCTTTGCCCTACATCATTTTACCGGATCCAAGGAGCACAATGTTGCCATGCGACAGCGCGCGCTTGCTTTGGGTTGCAGCCTAAGCGAGTGGGGGTTATCAGCAAAGAACTTACAAGACACTACCTACGAAAGCCACGGTATTAACAATGAGAAAGAGCTTTTTGAATTTTTGGGCCTGGACTTTATTGTGCCTGAACTGCGTGAAGGGTTGGGCGAATTAAAAGCTGCTGAATTGAAGCAATTGCCAAAACTAGTTGAGGCTTCAGATCTACGTGGCGTTTTTCACAATCATACAACTGCTTCCGACGGTCGAAACACGATTGAAGAAATGGCTGAAGCAGCTGCGGCGTTAGGCTGGGAGTATTTGGGACTGGCAGATCACTCCAAGGCAAGTTTTCAGGCAAACGGTCTGAACGATGAGCGAGTGTTGCAAATGGTGGATCGTGTACTTGCATTTAATGAATCCGGCGAATCTAACGTGCATGTTTTCTCTGGTATCGAGTGCGATATCTTGCCGGATGGTTCGCTCGATCTGGAAGATGCTACGTTGGAAGCGCTCGATTACACAGTGATGTCTGTACATTCCGCATTCAGTCAGTCTGAGGAGGAAATGACAGCCCGGGTTATTCGTGCAATCGAACATCCGGCAACCAAAATGCTGGGACATCCCACAGGGCGTTTACTATTACGTCGAGAGCCCTATCAGATCAACCTACCCAAAGTCATTGACGCAGCGATTGCCAATCAGGTTGTGATTGAAATCAATGCTAATCCACATCGGCTGGACATGGACTGGCGGTTTTGGCGCCGTGCGGCAGAACGTGGTCTAATGTGTGCAATCAACCCGGACGCTCACAGTACGGATGGTCTCAACTATTACCGTGCTGGAGTTAACATCGCTCGCAAAGGCTGGCTGGAAAAAGAGCAGCTGTTAAATTGCAAAAGTTGTAGTGAAGTTGCACGCTGGTTCGCATTACAAAAATAACGGAAGGCATCCGCGACAAAAAATCTTCAACGTTCAATGTTCTTTTTGATCAACAGGCGATCTTCATTTGCAGCAGGATTCCTTTTGCCCGTTTTGCCTTTTACGTCTAGACAGACCGATTGTTAAAATAGCTACCAGAGCAAGACCGCAAACATGTTGCCAGAGGCTTGTTGGTAAAGCGTCATGTTTGCTGTGGATACTTGCATCTACGATTACCAGATCAAAGCCAGCGTTCAGGATCCATCCGGAAATCCAGGCGATTGCTGTCAGGCTGGTCAAATAAATCCCGGTTGCTTTGTGTCCGAGTATCTTCCAGAGAGTCACAACAGTGGCGGTGTTGGTGGCTGGTCCCACGATCAAAAAAACAAGTGCTGCACCCGGAGAAAGTCCTGCGGCAATGAGTGCGTAGGCCATTGGGATTGATGCGGTTGCGCATATATATAGTGGTAAGCCGATCAGGGTCACAATTAAAAATGCAGCTGATCCTGAGCTGAACGAGCCTTCAAACCAGTTTGGCGGTAACAACGTTGTAATCAATCCGGCAAGGATGAGTCCTACAATCAATGCAGTCGATAGTTCAGAGGGTAGCTTTAAAAATCCATACTTGAGTGATTGGATCAATCCCGGCCGTTGCAGGGCAGGTGTGCTACAACAGGTTTTTTTAACCGTTTCGATGGGAATCTCGCTTAACTGCTTTTTACGACCACAGAAGAGTTCAATTAGTAGACCGGTGACAATGCCTGAGATCAGCGCGACCACTATACGCATGACAGTGAACAGCCCGCCCATCAGTGAGTAGGTTGCAAAAATGCTATCGACACCCGTTTGTGGAGTGGCGCTGATAAATGCCGCAGTTGCACCGCGACTGGCACCATTTTTTTTTAGTGAAGCTGCGACTGGGATGACCGAGCACGAGCAGAGGGGCATGGGAATACCGACGAGACATGACTTGATCACTGAGCTCAGGTTTGGTTTTCCGAGCAGACGTCCCACGGTCTCTGGTTGGATAAGCCAGAAAAACAGTCCTGACATTAAAAATCCTAAAATCAGATAGGGCGCCATTTGAGCGGTCAGGATCCAGACATTTCCGGCAAATAAACTGAAAAATTCAAGCATCGAAGTTGGTTCCAGTTACTACAATCAGTCTCTGTTACTAAGTGATGGCTAATAAGACTATACAGATCTTTTGGCACCCATGCGAGATGGAGCAATGAATCTCATTCAGCTTAGAATCTAGTGTTTATGGTCTGGTGCAGGATAGTATACTTCAAGTGCTTTAATACTTTCATTTAAAGCGTCAGCGTACTTGCTTTCAGCATTTTGTTTGGCCTTCATCGCGGCAATTATAACGGCGTGGTGTCTGGCTAGTCGTTCGGTATAGTCATCCTGACTTGGTTTGACCCGTTGTGTCAGAAAATAGTCGCTTATGGTAGAAATCACGTTTTGTGAATGAGATTCCTTGTTAGATACCCAGCGAACCGATTGATTAAAGGATTGAAGATCTTCCTTACCGGTGAGTTCCGATAGCATTACAGTCGCTTTTTTAACTGTGGCGGAATCTTCAAGCATACTTTGAAGACGAGCATGGTCGTCATAGATGCCGCAGGGAACTTGACAATGAGCCTGCAACGTACGGGGTGCTGCAATTATAATCAAGCAAGTCATGAGTGAGAACAGAATGAATCTGATTGATCGAGCGGTCATTGTATTAATGGGTTATTTTTTGATATGTTTGGATTTTTAAATTACTCGGCTTTTTCAGTTGGTATCTTATTATTGACTGGGATGATTAGCAAAGGAGTTTTAGATTTAACCCATGTATTTTGTTCCTTGAATAACTTAGCTGGGATAACTTCGCAGGCCTCTCCGATCGTTTCGACCGGCATGCGGGAGCCTTTTGGAGTGGCATTGTATTCATAGGCAGCGCTGTGTATGCGGCCAGCTGTTGTGGCGACACTATCATCTTCGGGGATCTGAGCAATCCATCCGACCATGTCTTTACCATCGAGGGCACCATCGGGATCGGATACTAGCATGACAAACTGTTTCTTAACCGGAGGCGGACGGAGCGCTCGCTCTTCTTCCTCGGCTTTTAACTCCAGGTCAACTTCATTCATGATTTCTGCAACTTTGCGAATGTCTGATTCGTTTCGTTGAAGGATGAATCTGAGTGTTTCGATGTCGATTTTTGGCATGGTCTATAGTTACTAGAAGGTGGGTGGGGATGTGACTATTTACTTTGTGTAAATTAACTGTGCGTTGTCCAGCATTGTACCAAGGACATCCATCGATTTTACAAAATTGTATTCGGAGGAATCTCCCCAGTCCCAGGTTTTCCCAATTATGTAGTGTTGAATGGGCAATTCGGTTCCTATCTCGGGGATTTGTACACTATCGGAAACGGTGCTGATGACGGAAGCAGAGATTTCCTTACTATGCTGTAGCTGTGAAATAATAACAATGTTTTCGTTGGTTTGATAGATTTTGCTGATTTCAATATGCCAGCCGGCATCCGGTGTATCCAGGCGCACTGTGATGTTAGTGTTTTTCTGGTTCTGATTGGTCGCTGTAGTCGGAGCTTCTGCAAGCGATCCAGCAACCACTGATGTGACCTGCTCCGGATCAAAGTATTTGCGAATGACATGGTTAACTTGCTCATGGGTCACCGATCGTACCTTCTTAGGATATTCATCTATATATTCAGGAGCAAATCCACGCTGAATAAAACTGAGCACTTGATTGGCGACATTGCCAGTAGAGGAAAGTCCGACCAGATAGGAACCGCAAAGTGTTTCGATGGCTCTTTGTACTTCCTCTTCGCTAACACCGTCTTCGTACCAGTCAGCAATGACGGATTCTACTGCAGCCAGGCCTTGTTTGAGCATAGCTGGAGAGAAACTGGTGTTAAGTATCCAATTCCCAGGAGTCATTATGTCACCTGTGTGCGTTGATTGAATGCTGTAGGTTAGTCCTTTATTAACACGTACTTCCTGCATGAGGCGCGCATTGAAGCTGCCGCCTAGAATGTAGTTGCCGACCATAAAAGGTATGTAGTCGTCGCTGGTGCGTTGAAGGCCGGTATTGTATGCATAGCAGGCAGCGACGCTGGTTTTGTCGGCGATGAAAATACGCTCGTTTTTCCGAGTGTTTTCAAGGGATTCGGGGTAATTAGATGGATAGTCAACTCCACCTTCCCAGCCTTCAAAAGCAAATTCAACAGCAGCTTTAAGCTGTTCAAAATCAATATCACCTGCAAAAACGAGCTGCAATGACTTTGGGCCATAGTTTTCCGCATGGAATTTTGCAATTTCGTCTCTGGTCAAAGACTTCAGGTCTTCCAGCAACACGGAGATTTCTTCAGAATAATTTGGATGATCTTTGGGATAGAGCAGGCGGCTCATTAGTGTTCCAGCACGATAATCCGGATTATCAACTGCGCGCAAAAGCTGTGCAATCTGACGACTTTTCAGAGTTTCAAGCACATCAGCATCGAAGGCCGGCTCTCTAAGCTGTTCAGCCAGTAAGCCAATCACGGCTCCAGCGTCTTCACGTAGGAATTTTCCGGAGAATTGAAGTGCATGCGTGCCCGCCTGAAAGTTTATTTCAGCGCCAATTCTGTTGAGCAACTCAGTAATCTGGAAGCGATCATTTCGCTGAGTGCCTTTATCCAGCATCGCGGCAGTTAAGCTTTCAAGCGTCGATAATTTCTCGGACTGAAGCGTTTTGCTTGTGGCCAGACAGCCGACGAACGAGACGACATCTACGATTGGCATATCAATGGCGATTAGTTCAATGTCGCCGATCTTAGTGCGCTGTAGTTTGTTTGAGAAATTGACTACAGGCTTGCCGTCACTGCTTGTAGAGAAATTGTCATTTGCAACATTTGCTTTGCTTCCCGCCAGTTCACCCGAAGTTTCAGGTTCGCGAAAGTAATTCGGCCCAAGAGAGGAACCTGTGTTTTCCGAGGAAATTGAAGCGTCATTGGGAACAAACCAGCCAGTTGTCCGGTTTTTGTTAGTGAAGTATTTTGCTGCAACGTTTTGAACTTCTTCTGCACTAATCGATTGAATGGCCTCTGGTCGGGTAATGTACTTGGTCCAGTCTCCCATTGCAATGGCTTCGTTCAGCTGATCAGCGATTGCATAAGAGCCATCGCGGCCATAAAAAACACTGGCCTTGATAACTGCTTTGGCCTGTTTGAGTTCGTCCTCGGCAACACCACCTCGGATAATCCGCTGAATCTCTTCTTCGATAATTTTTTCAGTCTCTTCATGCGTTGCATCCGAAGTGAGATAAACAGCTAGTAAGAACAGTCCTGGGTTACGTAGTTGTGGTACATATGTAAAAGTAGCGCTGGCTTTTCCCTTATCTTCAAGTGCTCTGTAAAGACGACCTGTTTTATCCGCACCCAGTATTTGTTCGAGCAATGCAAGGGCAGCCCAGTCTTCGCTGGAGCCTTCCGGGGCTTTGTAAGCTACGGTAACGATCCCAACTTTTCCTGCGCGCTCAATCACTACATGTTTTGGGCCAAGCTGATCGGGTTCTGAGGTTGTAACTTCAGGTATTGGTTTTGGAGCGTTGGGTATAGAGCCATAAAACTGCTTTACGGACTTCAATGTTTCTTCCAGATCGAATCCTCCGATAACGGTGAGGACGGCATTTTCTGGCCAGTAGTAAGTGTCGTAAAACGCACGCAGTTTTTCGGTGGATGTTCCTTCAATATCAGAGAGCCATCCAATGGTCGGGTGGCTGTAAGGATGGGCAGTGAAGGCGCATGCGTAAACTTCTTTTATGAGTGTACGGATTGGGTTATTTTCACCACGTTCATACTCATTGCGTACAACGGTCATCTCGGAGTCGAGGTCTGCTTCGTTGATCAGTAGATTTCGCATGCGATCGGCCTCTAGCTCGATTGCAAGAGGGACATATTCGCTTGAAAGCGTCGCGTAGTAGTTGGTGCGATCGAAGTAGGTGGTTGCATTTGAGCGAGCTCCAATTCGTTCCATCTGTGCGAAATAGTCCGATCGGTCTTCACTGTTAAAACGTTGGGTGCCCTTGAACATCATATGCTCAAGGATATGTGTCGCTCCGGTGGTACCCGTTACTTCATTGCGCGAGCCTACTCTATAGGTCACCATGACGGTGGCAACCGGCAAGCCATCGTCAGGCATCAGAAGTATGCGTAAACCATTTTGGGCGAGCTTGTATTCCTGTATACCATCGAGCGTTTGGACGTGCTCGATACCTTTGGGAAGGGCCGCTAGCATGGTGTTCAAGAATATAGAAATCAGAGCCGAAACAAAAGTTAGTTTCATCGCATAAAGTAATCCTGTTCGGTTAGATGAAGTTAGAGCTATTTTTTTTTGCTGCCTTCTTTTTTGCTTGGTTTTCCAAAGCGGTCGAGTTCTCTGGATGTCAGGAGTTCGATTAGTTTTCTCATCGCAGGTGTCAGGATTCGGCCTTTGCGATGAATGAGTGCCAGCGGGCGTGTATACTCTTTGTTCTTGAATTGAATTATCTTGAGCAAACCCTGAGCTTCTTCGCGTATGACTGTGGTTTGTGGTACGATTGCAATTCCTGCATTAATCTCTACCGCACGTTTTACGGTTTCAACATTGTCAAACTCCATGACGGGTTCGATTTCGATATTGGCTTCCTTAAACATGATATCTGTTGCCTTTCGCGTCGGGATGTCCGGCTCAAAGCCGATAAACTTAAAGTCTGCAAGATCATTAATGTCGACGGATTCAAGTTTGGCTAGTTCATGTTCTGGACTGACGGTCAAGATGAGTTTGTCGTCGTCAAAAGGCAGTATTTCGAGCTGCTTGTGCTTCTGCGGATAGGCTACCAGACCAAGATCGATCGTGTTGGAGAGCACATCTTCATACACTTGGTTTGCTCTGCGATATTCGATGCGGATGTTAACTTTTGGGAATTTGGTTAAAAAGGTCTTCACATACGGGGGGAGTCCGTGCAGACCAATGCTGTAAACAGTCGACAGATGAATCGTGCCACTGATGATTTTTTTCATCTCCTGCAGTTCAATATTGAGCGTGTTGTAGAGTTGGAGGATTTTTTGAGCAGACTCGTTCAACTTTTCTCCTTCTCTAGTAAGACGAAATCGTTTTTGACTGCGATCTACAATAAGTATGTTAAAATGTTTTTCCATAGCACGAAGCTGCTGACTTACCGCCGACTGAGTAATACCGTTAAGCTTGGCTGCCCGCGAAAAACTTTCGCTCTCAACTAGATCTGAGAAAATTTTGAAATTTTGTATATTCATGATATGATAACCTGAATAAAATATCTTATAATTCAATAAAGCAAATAAGATTTCTTATAAAAATATAACAAGTGTGAATTTCTACTAATAAGCATGGTTTCCTTTGATAATTTTAAAAACAACCTGGAAAAGGTGCGGCAAAGAATCGAGCTAGCCTGCCAGAATTCAGGTAGGGCGGCAGGATGTGTTCAAATACTTCCGGTGACAAAGCGGCATCCTATCGATGCAATTCACTATGCGATGCGTGCAGGATTGCCGGCAGTTGGCGAAAATCGTGTTCAGGAATCCAGTCAGAAAAAAAGTTTATTACCCACTGGTGTGCGCTGGGAATTGATTGGACACTTGCAGACTAATAAGGCCAAGGAGGCCGTCGCTATTTTCGATCGCATTCAGTCAGTAGACTCTTTAAAACTGATCCGTCATTTGAATCGTCATGCAGAACAGGCGGAGAAGTTGTTGCCAATACTGATTGAGTGTAACGTAGGGAAAGATCCAAACAAGTTTGGCTTTAGTGTCGAAGCAATGGAGCCAGCACTGGAGGCGGCTCTGGCCTCAGGGAATCTGCATGTAGACGGGCTGATGACCATTGCGCCGTTCTCTGATGATAAGGATGTTGCCAAG
Source organism: uncultured Opitutia bacterium (assembly GCA_963922575.1). Classification (GTDB taxonomy): domain Bacteria; phylum Verrucomicrobiota; class Verrucomicrobiia; order Opitutales; family Coraliomargaritaceae; genus Lentimonas. Next base: position 17,048 of record CAWUII010000016.1, on the reverse strand, counting down.
GCTGCTTTTGAAAAGCTGCGCCAGCTGCGCGATCGGTTAGTAGCCAGTTTTGGGGTTACGCTCCCCGAGCTTTCCATGGGAATGACCGACGACCTGGAAGCTGCGATTGCCGCTGGGTCAACACAGGTGAGGATTGGTACGGCGCTCTTCGGCCCAAGGCCAAAAGAACAGTGAAAAATAGTTAAATGGTAGTTGTGAAGGATTTACAGACTGCGAACGACTGCCTTTGCAACCCCCTGTACACAGAGCTCGTTCACCGGGTAGAGTTCCGGATAGTTTTTGTTTTCTGCTTTCAGATAGGGCGGCTCGCTCGGTTTGTGAATATAGCGCTTAAGCGTGGTTTCACCGTCAATCAGGGCCGCTACGATATCGCCATCGCGCGGCTCACGTGGCTCGACGATCACATTGTCCCCATCGTATATTTCAGCATCAATCATACTTTCGCCCCGCACTTGCAACGCAAAGCTCCGGTAGCGGCTGAATGATCTCGCGGTTTGCAAATCGACCTGCAGCTGGCCGATCTCACCAGCAGATTCGACATGATCCGGATAACCGGCAGCAATGGATCCCATGACAGGTATATTGACCACATCCACCATGCCCTCTGGTATACCCGGCATCTCAATAACTGTAGGATGATTGATCCGGAACGTCCGCGCCTGACCCGGGATACGCTGGATACATTTCTTCTTTTCCAGCGCCCGCAGGTGGCCCATCACCGCGTTAGTACTTCTGAAGTCGAAGGTCTCCTGAATTTCTCGGATGCTAGGCCAGTAGCCGTTATCGCGTTCGTGATTTTCGATAAAAGAGAGAATCTCCTGCTGACGATTGGTTAATTCTTTCATAGTGCTCACGTGTTTAGGTGAACAAGTGAGCATTTGTCAAGCGTGCAATAGTTAACTTTGCATATTAGTGTTTAGTGATGTCTATTCCTCGCTTTCCCACTTTTTACGTTTGTCGTCAGAAAATCCGGGTATGCGACCTTCGTCAAAATCGATCATATCGATAACGCTGTCGATTTCTCCGATTTTTTCAGAGCACCCCATGTTGGTTAGAGACTCGGCTAAAAACTCGCGACCCATTTCGGTTTTGCCTTTGTGTACAACTTCGCGGTTCCAATCGCCAGCGTTCAGTTCGTCGGGGAATAATTCCTCCAGTAGGCGGTTAAGTTTGGTGTCGTCATCTCCTGCTTCCTTAACTGCAGCGAGTACTTCCTTGGGATCGATGCCAAGATGGATACTTAGAAATCGGTCCAGGCCCCTGCAAAAGTTTTTTTGATATGATTTAGGTAGTTCACCGATCAAGTGCTTGCGGCATTTTGCTATGAAGCGTGGCAGATACAAAAGTCCGCAGGGATGTGCTTCATACGGTGACGGTAAATCAAAGCAGATTGCTCCGGTAGGGCCAAGATCTTCTTCATCTTCTTCTGACATGCGAAAAAGATGAACATCGAACATCAAACCTGTAAACATCGAACATTAAATAAATTGATAAATTTGGAATAAACTTTGTCGCAACTTATCTGTTTTTGACGTGTTAATAGAATTTATGAAAACGTTACTGAAGACCTTTCTTTTCTTCTGCACTCTGTCAGTGTCGGCTGGTTTGGCTGTCGCCAATCCTCAAACTGCAGGTCCTGCAAGAGTCGGACTGATCTCCGAAACAACACAAATCGTGCCCGGACAGACCTTTTACCTGGCGCTGAATTTTGAAATGGAGCCTCACTGGCATATCTATTGGAAAAATCCCGGAGCGAGCGGGTTGCCGGTCGAGATAAAATGGGAGTTGCCGGAGGGCTTTGTCGCCGGTTCCATTCAATGGCCTGCGCCGGAGCAAATCGAACTGGGTGGCTTGATTAACTATGGCTATGAGGATGCAGTAACGTTGATGGTCCCCATACAGGCCCCGGAAGCTTTGACTCCCAATAGGAATTTATTTTTCAAGGCAGAAGCATTCTGGCTGATTTGCAAGGAGGTCTGTCTGCCCGGCGATGCAAACTTGACCCTTGAACTGACTGTCGGTGATGAATCCATAAGGAGTCGTGAAGCGTCATTGTTTGACGATGCACGCGCTCATTTTCCCGGAGCGAACCCACCTTGGAGGATCTCAACGGTGGTAGAAAACAAGGCGTTGGTTTTTTCAATTGAGCAAGCAGGCGAGCAGTCTCTGCCGGATGAATTGTATTTTTACGCAGAGGAGGAAGGTGTCGTTGATCCCAGTGCAGAGCAGGTATTCAGTTTTACTGGTGATAAGTCGGCTGATTTGATCGTTCCACTTGCGTTGGAGCAATTGAATCAATCTTTGGAATCATTTGCCGGAATATTGCAGTCGGCTAATGAAAGCTGGCAGGTAGAGGGGACTGTTGGTTTGGAAACAGGGGGAAGTTCTGCACCGCTTATTGTGACAATGGATGCTTCAAAAGGTTTTGAGGGGTTTTTACTCAGGGTGGGTCTTTCCGGATGGTTGCTTCTGGCGTTTATCGGTGGATTGATTCTCAACCTGATGCCCTGCGTACTGCCCGTGCTGTCATTGAAGGTATTTTCGTTGCTCAAGCACTCGGGGCAGTCGCGTTCTCAGGCTTTGCTGCATGGCACTGCTTACACAATTGGCGTCGTTGCCAGCTTTTTGATTCTTGCAGGCGTTCTAATCGGTTTGCGATCATTGGGCCAGCAGATTGGCTGGGGCTTCCAATTGCAGAGCCCTGCCTTTGTAGCGATACTCACTGTTTTAATATTCCTTTTTGCTCTGAACCTGATGGGAGTCTTTGAAATGGGTATGGGGCTGGTTGGCTCAGATGCCTCTGTTTCAAAGCGTCGCGATACCTTAGGTTCATTGGGTATGGGCGTTTTGGCTGCGGTGGTCGGTGCGCCCTGTATCGGACCTTTTTTGGCGCCTGTCAGTGGGATTGCCTTGCAAGCAGATGCAATGATTTGCCTGTTGATTTTTGGTTTTATGGGCCTTGGTCTCGCATCACCGTTTCTGTTGTTGTCGGTTTTTCCAAAACTGGCAGCTTATTTGCCAAAGCCGGGTGCGTGGATGGAGTCGCTTAAACAGTTTATGGGTTTTCTGCTGATGGCGACCGCAGTTTTTCTGACATATGTTGCCGGCACGCTTGGTGGCACCGATGCGATTGTTGGACTTCTTTCAGGGCTTTTGATTGCTGCAGTCGCGGCTTGGATCTACGGGCGCTGGTCAGTGCCGGTGAAGTCAAGGCGGACTCAGCGCATTGCTCAGGCAATCAGTCTTATTCTGTTGTTGAGTGCGCTTTACTACGCTGCCAGCGAAGTCAAACATGCGCATCAACAGGGAACGACGTCAGCCTCACTGACAAAAGATGATGATGGCTGGGCGCCCTGGTCGATCGAAAGCGTCGAGACTGCTCTGGCCAGTGGGCAACCTGTGTTTGTTGATTTCACAGCGAGTTGGTGTCTGATTTGCCAAGTTAACAAAAAGGTAGCACTGCGAACGGAGGCAACGAAATCACTATTTGAAGAATATGGGATTCTGAGACTGAAAGCCGACTGGACCAGCTATGATTCTGATATTACGAAAGAGCTGGAGCGGTTTGGGCGCTCCGGTGTGCCGCTTTACGTTCTCTATGCGCCGGAGGGAAAGGCAACGGTCTTACCGCAAAACCTAACCAATGGAAAAATAAGAGAGGCGGTTGAAAATACACTTAACTAAGTACAATTTAATGATGTTTAATCTATAAAACTATGAATTACCTAAAACACACACTCCTGATTGCTATTCTATCCTTTGCTACGGCACTTTGCGGTGCAGTTGAAACCGGTTCACCGGCTCCTGAATTTACTTTGTCGGACAGCACGGGTGTCGAGCACACCCTGTCCGATTTTAAAGGAAAGTATGTGGTGCTTGAGTGGACCAATCATCAGTGTCCGTTTGTCAAAAAGTTTTACAACAACGGAGATATGCAGTCCTTTCAGAAAGAGATGACTGGTAAGGGTGTCATATGGCTACAGATACTTTCTTCGGCAGAAGGCAAACAGGGTTACCTGACTGCTTCCGAGGCTGAAGAGATTCGTAAGAAGCAGGCAGTGGGTTCAACTGCATTGTTACTAGATGCCGAAGGTGTTGTTGGCCATCGGTACGGTGCGCGTACGACGCCACACATGTTCCTGATCAATCCGGAAGGTTTGCTGATCTATCAGGGCGCGATTGACAGTATCAAGTCAACTGATCCAGCAGACATTGCAGATGCAACCAACTATGTGAAGTCAGCTTACGAAAACGCGGTTTCAGGCAATCCGATCAATCCAGCGACAACGGTACCCTATGGTTGTAGTGTGAAATACTAGAGCGCTCTGGATTAGCGCTGAGAGAGCTTATTACTCTCTTTTGCGAACAGGGGTTTCTCCAGAATGGAACGATACCAGTGCCACTTGAGGTAGAGAACACTAGCCAGCAGGGCACCCAGTGTATCAGCCAACCAATCGTTAAACTCTACAGAGCGTCCCTTGGTAAACATTTGATGGAACTCGTCTAGTATTCCATAGAATGCAACGATCAAAACGGTCATCAGGAGGCCTTTCCATCCCTTTCTAAGGAAGTATGGGATACGAAAAAAAGATGTCGCCAGCAGGCCAAAGACCAGGAAATGAACAATCTTGTCGTAAGAAAATCCTAGCCGAACTGTAGCGATGGAAGACCGGCTGGAGGCAACAAATGTTACTAAAATAATAATCCAAGGCCAGATGCTATGATGCGATAGTTTCAAGTTTCTTTTCGTTGAGTCGGTAAGTAAACGATTGTGATCACTTTTTGATTAAGTATGCATAAAACAAGTGTTTAACATCCGAACATCAACAAAATTCAACAACTTGCGTATTTTTGAATGGCTTTCCTCAGGGACGGAACTCGGCCGATGCTGTTAAGAAAATCACGACTGATAACGGCACGTCTAAAAAAGTTTGAGTAAGTGCAGGTAGCACATTCGTCCAGATATGGCTAAATAACCGTAAAAAGTTATCGTTGCCCTCGTGCGTCCGGCATGGGCATGAACATAATCCTATGAAAAGAGACTTTACTCGTCGATAACTGCTTTTATTTTTTTACCAAGTTCATCAAGGTCGTGGTTACTGGCGGGTTTGAGCGAATCAATCTTTTCAATGTAAAATGTATCCATCGCGATCCCGCGTTCAGTGGCGATACGCGCAAATGTTATATCAAACCCAGTTGCGTAAATTTGCCTGGCGATTCGATGTAAGAGTCCGAGTCGGTCATTTGCCGTAATTTCAATAATCTTTTGATTCAAGGCCGGTTCGTAATACGCGTCCACCTGTGTGGGGAAGGGTGCCTTGAGCACTTCCTTGTCCAGTTTTTTGTGATTTTTTGAGGTTGCTTCCATGCGTTCAATCTCACCTTCCAGGGGCTTGCCGTACACCAGAGATTCTTCACAGTGTGATCTGAATGTTTCGTAGGCGTTTGCATCGGTAACAATCCCGCCGTTCGGACTCGTGACGTAAAAGGTATCAATGGAGATGTGGTCTTCGCGTGAAAAGGCCTTTGTGCTGGTGATGTTGACACCCGCTAGTGTGAGTGCGCCGGCCAGCTTGTAGAAAAGGCCCGCTCGGTTCCAGGTAGCTACATGAACAACTGTTGTATTAATGTCGGTATCATTGTCCCAGTGGATGACCGGTGCTAGTGTTTCGGTCGACTTTGCTCTTTGATTTTGCGCCATGAACTGATTGGCCAGGCAAATGTGCAACTCGATGTTTTCAGTCGAGATATTAGTAAAGTAACGGTCGGGAAGAAGATCAAAATGTGCTTTTATTTCTTCCTGAGTAATGCCAGCAGTCGGATGCTCGGAGATGCGTTTTAGTAGGTTTTGTTTCTTGTCTTTGCGCTTCTGTTCTATCGTTTCCCGATTTGAAAGTTGTTCCAGCGTGCGCTCAAAAAGAGTTCTGTGCATGATATCTTTATGGTCGTTCCAAAGCGTGGGTGTTGTGCCACGGGCGTCACAATAAGTATGCACATAGAGAAATCTGAGTTTTTCGGTGTCTCCCACGGTTTTTGCAAATGATCGCACGGTATCAGGATCATCCAGATCAAAACGTTGCCAGATGCGTGTCATTGCCAGGTGGTGTTCTATGATAAACAGGATTTGCTCCTGCTGTTCTTCGTTGATGGCGAAGCGGTCAAGGATGGGTCTGGCAATGCGAACACCGTTTACATCGTGCCCTTTAACACCTTCTGATTTGCCGATGTCGTGCAACAGTAGCATGAGATACAGCAAAAGTGGATCGTTGTTTTTGCGCAGTTCTTTTTCGTAGAGTGGACTTACGCCTTCATCCTTTCGGAAAATCTTATCGAGCTGCTTGATGGTTCGCAGGATATGTTCGTCGGCAGTGTAGCGGTGGTAGTACTCGTGCTGTACTTTGCAAGTAAGTTTCCCGAATTCCGGAAGGTAGCGGCTGAGTACACCCAGTTCATGCATCTGTTTCAAGATAGTGTAAACGTCACCGGAGTTTCTCAGAATGGAGCAAAAGCTTCTGGCCGCTGAAGGGTTGTTGACAACTGTATGATCGATCAATGGCAAGGAGCGGGAAATCCGAAATTTGAGATCGGGGTGCAGTTTCGCATCATATTGCTGCATCAGATGAAATATGCGTATCAATCGCAGTGGATCCCGGTTAAAGACAGTCTTTGTTTCAGGAAAAAACATCTTATCCTGCAGGACAAATCCATCAATAAGTCGCAGCTCTGATTTTTGTTGCGGGCTGAGCTTTCTGAAATCGGGAACGTCAATCGAACTGCGCGGATCCGTCTCGCTGGAGAGTGCAAGGCGTTCCTTAAGGATTTTACTTATCTCATAAATCGTCCGGGCCGCTGCGTAGTAATCCTGCATAAACGCTTCGACGCGCTCAAAGATATTGCTTTGGTCGTATCCAAGAGCAAGGGCTATGGCAGGTTGCTGCTCAAGATTTAGCGTATCACTGGCCCGTTTATTTTGTAGATGTAATTCGGTGCGTGTTCGCAGCAGGAAATCATAAGCCGCTTTTATCTCCGTATAAAGGTGGCGTCGCAAGAGTTTTGCCTTGTTGATTTCGCGAAAGCTGGTGAAGCCAAATTTAATATGCGCCGTCCAGAGGATGTTTTGGTAATCACGCAGTCCGCCAACACCTTTTTTGACATCGGGTTCCTGTAGATATACGGTGTTCCCGAATTTCTGATGACGCTTTTGTTCATCCATAAGCCGCTGCTGAATGTAGGCAGAAGAGTCTTCATTTTTGTAGTAATCTGAAAAGCGCTTTTGCATCCTGGCGAAAAGCGATTCCGAACCGCAGATAAGACGAGATTCCAGGATCGAATTCTTAGACTGTATTTCCTTTCTTGCCTCCTGAATCACCTCCTTGGTATTTCGTGAGGCATGGCCGACTTTCCAGCCAAAGTCCCACAGTGGATAGAGGATTTCTTCCGCCAGGATCTGCTGAAACAGGTTAAAATTTTTGTCCGAAACTCTTTCCGGATACAGAAACAGAATGTCGATATCGCTATGGGGATTCAATTCACGCCTGCCATAACCGCCCGTAGCCAGCAGTGACATCTTGCAGGGGATCGGGCCATGTTTCGTTGCGTAGAGGTCGAGCGCCGCCAGGAATAGATTTTCCAGTACAACATCAACCATAGCTGTTCGAGCCTGGCAGACCTTGAGTCCGGAAGCACTTTTTTTGTGCAGCCGTTTAAGCATTTCATTTTCCAGCTCGATGTACCGCTTGTAGGCTCGTAGTTGTTGTCCGCGCGGTACTCCGGGATCGAAGACCAAACGTTTTTGCGCGTGTGCATGCAGACGCTTGAAGACTGGGTTTTCCTGAATAGGCATTGAGATAAACCAATAAAGTAACTGAAAACACTAAGGCAAGTCTAAGGCAGTGTGAAAAAATTTAAGCAAAACGACAATTGCACAGAAGTGAGATCGAGTATGAAGTCCTCAAGCCAATCAAAACCATAGTAAAATCATGAGCATTAAATTCAAAGTAATCGAACGCCCGCAACCCGGAGTGGTTGGGGGCGGAACCAAAAAGTTTTATGCTTCTGCCAAGATGACCGGAGCGGTGGATATTGATGATTTAACCCGGTACATCGAGAAAACCAGCACTGTGAGCGGAGCGGATATACGAGCTGTTTTATATGCGTTGGTAGAAGCAGCTGCAAATGAACTTGCCGACAGCAAAATCGTGCGACTTGGTGATCTGGGAAGTCTGAAGATGTCCGTCAGCAGTCACGGGCATAAAGCTGCCCACGAAGTAAAAGCGAGTGCCATCAAACGAAGTAAGGTGGTGTTTTTTCCGGGTAAGAAGTTCAGGGAAATGCAAAAGGGGCTTACCTATAAGGAAGCGTAGTTAGAAAATAAAGACATATACCTACATGTCCTTAGACATATGCCTACATGTCCCTAGACTTATGCCTATATGTCTGCCGACTTATGCCTACATGTCCCTAGACTTATGCCTACATGTCTGCCGACATATGCCTATATGTCTAAAATCTGATGCTTTGTCATATTCAACGTAACTTGGGTAAAATTGGCAACGGGGAGGGCAACGCTCTTTGTCGTTGCCGCAGGTGCTTTTGAAACGCTTGATTTCGAGCCAATCTAGCCAAACACAATGTGCGGAAATGACGGAGCATTTCCGATCAGTTGACAAACACGATGCCCAAATCTGGCCTCGTTGCGCGGTATTTCCTTATGCCTTTTTGAGGACATTTCCAATGTCAAATACCTCGGGGCGAACCTCGAAAATATTTATTTCCAGGATGCTTCAAACTACAAAGCAGGTGCTAAACCAGCATCAAGGCCGGTGTCTCCAGGATTTCCTTGAGAGCTTGCAGGTACTGTGCACCCACTGCACCGTCGATCGTGCGGTGGTCGCCGGAGAGGCCTACCTTCATTGTCTGGCCAATAACGATCTCATCGCGTTCATTAACAATCGGCTTCTTGATCGTGGCGCCGATACTAAGAATTGCTGCGTTGTTGGGATTGATAATGCCGTAAAAGTCGGAGATGCCAAACATGCCAAGGTTGGTGACCGTCAGGGTGGAGCCACTCATTTCATCGGGTGAGAGTTTTTTATCGCGAGCTTTTTTGATCAGTGCTTTTGCCTCGGCACTGATAGTGCGCAGGCTCTTGATTTCCGCGGCACGGATCACCGGAGTGACCAGACCGTCTTCGATTGCGACGCCAAATGCTAGATGGACATTGCCGTGCTGCTTGATGACATCGCCCTCCCATGAGCGGTTAATCGCCGGCACACGCAGTGCAGCGGCGGCGGCGGCTTTGAGAGTGAGATCATTCACCGAGAACTTGATGCCGCCCTGTTCGGGTGGAAGTTCGGCAAGCTTTGCATTGAGCTCTGCACGTAGCTTTGCCAGTGGTGCGCCGTTTACTTCGATCTGAAGATAGAAATGGGGTGCCTGTGTCTTGGAGGCTACCAGCGCTTTGCCAATGCTCCTGCGCATGTTGCTGACTGGTATCTCAAGGGCTTCGAGTGTTGCCGGTGGAGGTGTTGCAGTCGCAACTTCACGGGTATCTTTTGACGGAGATGACTCGGCTTTTTGTGCGCCAAGGACATCTTTCTTCACGATGCGTCCGCCCGGGCCGGAGCCTTGGATTGTTGAAAGATCGATACCTTCTGCAGCAGCGATCTTTTTTGCCAGTGGAGAGACTTTGATGCGTTTCCCATCGTTTGAGTCGGTTTCTGTAGATTCCGAAGCAGGGGAGGACTCGCTTGGGCTCTTTGCTTCCGGCTCTTCAGCTTTGTCTGGTTTAGCTGCTTTAGCCTCCGAGGTTGAAGCGTTGCCTTCGGGCGCTGCTTCACCTTTTTCACCAATAGCAGCAATCGGAGCTCCTACGTCGACTTCGTCGCCTTCTTTGCAGTAGCATTTTAAAAGAATTCCATCGTCAAAGCACTCGACCTCCATGGTTGCTTTATCAGTCTCGATTTCAGCGATCATGTCGCCGTTTGTAACGGAGTCGCCTTCCTTCTTTAACCAGCGAACCAGGGTACCAGTAGTCATGGTGTCGCTAAGCTTGGGCATGTCGATAGTTGTAGCCATAAGTTTTTTTATAAAGGAGTTAGAAGTTAGGAGTCAGGACGGCGATTTGCCGAAGAGTTTCAATGCTGTCGCAACGATGCGTTCTTCATTGGGTATTTGCCAGTCTTCCAGTTGTTTTGCGTAGACTTGCGGTGCGTCAATTGCCGATACGCGGTGGATTGGAGCGTCGAGATAGTCGAATGCTTTCAATTGGATCAAGTGTGATATTTGCGCATCAACGCCGCAATAAGGCTTGTTTTCTTCAACAAGAAGTGCCCGATTGGTTTTCTTTACCGAATTCAGTATCGTTGTTTCATCCAGTGGCCGGATGGAGCGCAGATCGACAATTTCTGCGTCGATTCCGTGTTTCTCCTTCAAGGTTTCCGCTGCCTTCAAAGAAATCATGGAACAGCGACCGTGCGATACAATTGTCAGGTCAGTGCCTTCCTTAAGAATGTTGGCGACGCCCAGCTCGACGATGTATTCTTCTTCGGGGACCTCCCACTTCTCACCGTAGAGAAGTGTGTTTTCCATCACAAAAACAGGGTCGTTGTCGCGAATGGCGGCCTTCATCAATCCTTTGGCATCGTAAGCATTTGAGGGGCAAACAACTTTAAGTCCAGGATGGTTGGCGATCATGTTTTCGGGTGTATGCGAGTGGGTCGCGCCGACATTGGTGCCGCCGTTTGCCGGCCCGCGGACGACGATGGGCGTATTTATCAAGCCTCCTGACATATAGCGGCAGAAAGAAGCATTATTAAATAGCTGGTCAATGGCGACGTAGCTGAAAGACATGAACATGAGCTCCACGACCGGACGAATCCCCAGCATGGAAGCACCAATTGCAAGTCCGGAAAAGGCTGCCTCGGAGATGGGAGTGTCAATCAGGCGCTTGTCACCATGCTTTTCCCAGAGCCCTTCGGTTACTTTGTAAGCGCCGTTGTACTCCGCGACTTCTTCGCCGATGATACAGACATTTTCGTCACGCTGAATTTCTTCGTCAAGTGCTTGCTTGATTGCTTCGCGATAAGTGATGAGTGGCATTCTTTAAAAAGGAGTTAGGAGTTAGAAATTAGGAGTTAGGGATTCAATGTTCAGCGTTCGAAGTTCAAGAATGGAGCCTTTAGTCGTTGAAGAAGTAGGTGCCCTTGAGCTTGTTTTCAGTGTCATTGTCAACTTCCCAGTAGACATCCGTCTGGATCTCTTCGCGTGGCGCAACTGGGCTTTCGTCTGCAAACTGTGCCGCGGCCTCAGCTTCGTCTTTCTTTTCACGATCAATCTTCTTTGCCAGATCTTCGGTCAACGTGCCATCATCAATCAATTGTTTCTTTAAGACAGTGATCGGGTCCTTGTTACGCTTATACTCTTCGATTTCTTCCTTGGTGCGATATTTCTCATGATTGGCGTCCGCGACGGAATGGCCACGGTAGCGGTAAGTGCGTATTTCCAGAAGAAATGGTTTTAGCTCTTCACGTGCCCGGGTCATTGCACGATTGGCAACTTCACGGACTTCGAAGACGTCGTGGCCGTCGCAAACTTCCCATTCGATGCCGAAGGCCTCTGCCCGTTGTGCAAGGGTTTCCTCGGCTGAAGAGCGTCTAAGACTGGTTCCCATTGAGTAACCATTATTTTCAATAACAAAAACTGCGGGTATATTCCAGAGCGACACCAGATTGAGCGTTTCCATAAAAGCGCCCTGATTGACTGCGCCGTCACCGAGAAAAGTAACCGAGCAACCCTTGAGCCCTTTGTATTTCAGTGCAAACGCAAGACCGGCGCCAAGTGGCGTCTGACCGGCAACGATGCCATGCCCGCCCCAGAAGTGTTTTTCCGGAGCGAAGAAGTGCATCGAGCCTCCCTTGCCTTTGGAGCAACCTGTTTGCTTGCCATACATTTCAGCCATGCATTCGTTCATTGACATGCCAACTGCAAGTGCGTGGCCATGGTCTCTGTAGGCCGTAATGATATGATCATTTTCCTCCATCAACGACACAACACCAGCGGCGACTGCTTCCTGGCCAATGTAGAGGTGCAGGAATCCGCCGATTTTGCCCTGATTGTAAGCACGCAATGAACGCTCTTCAAAGCGCCGGATGCCCACAATCGTACGATAAAGCTCAAGCTTTTCGTCGGTTGAAAGTTTCTTGTTGATCGTTGTATTCGGGAAGTTTTTAGGTTTCCCGGATTTAGGAATCGATGATTTCTTGGTTTTGGTAGCCATAAATACAAACCACGTACGTTTGCAGAATTCTTTTCAAGTTCAAGCAAATTGAAGAATGAACTGTTTGAATACTGAACTTTTGAACATCGAACGTAAAATTTCTAATATCAAATATTCGGAGTTGAGCATTCAACGTTCGATGTTCAACGCCTTTAAAGCTTAGGCTTGGGCACAATACTTGAAATACCACCGTCGATGGCAAATATCTGGCCGGTTACAAATTTTGCATTTTCAGAAATCAGCCACGCGGCCAGACTTGCGACATCTTCAGGTTGGGCAATGTCGCCGAGCGGATGCATTTTCTTGGTCGCTTCCAACATTTTTGGATTGCCGGTCATCGGGCTGGCAAGTGGCGTGTTAGTCAAGCTCGGAGCAATGGCATTAACGCGTATGCCGCGCGCAGCATACGTCGCCGCTGCGGATCGAACCATTGCTTCGATGCCCCCTTTTGCAGCCGCAATGGCTTCGTGATTAGCAATGCCAACCTGTGCTGCACTGGTGCTAAAAAATAGGCAGGAGCCGCTGTTCTGCTTGTTCATGTAAGCGGTAGCAGCTCGAAGTGCATAGAAAGCGCTACTCAGGTTTGTTTGCAGCGTTTTGTTCCAGTCCTCGTCACTCGTGAGATGCGCTGGTTTAAGAAAGATTGAGCCGATGGCATGCGCATATCCGTCAATTTTGCCGTACGCAGAATTGATTTCATCAAAGCACGCTTTCAAAGCTTCCGGGTCAGTTGCATCGCACACATGTGTTTTTACACTCGACTGCTCCGCCTGAAGGGCTTCCAGTCGCTTCGAATCACGTGCGAAACCGACAACAGTGTGCCCGGCTTGAGTTAATTGTTTTGCAAGTGCGGCGCCAATCCCGCCACTGATACCACCAATAATAATAACTGAGTTTTCCATAAACATGGATAGTATCGAAGAGCAGGCCGAAAAATTACAAACTGCCTGAGCGTTTAGTGTGGGTACATTGCTATCGGAATCCGTTTACTTGAGCTTTATTAGATTTGGATGCAATCTTCGCAACCGCACCAATTGGCTGCTCGCTTGCTATAAGCGTGCTACAGAACTCAGTGAACATAGGCATGTTTTCACAATGAATCGCGAAGAACCTCATTTGGTAAAAGATGGACGCTTTTGAGAGAGGGATGAAGTCATTTGTCCTTAAAGTTTAGCGAAAATGTCTTTTTGTGCTTTGCTTTAAAAGAAATTCATTCATTTGTTATAAATATTATGAGTTCTGTTTTGCAATTACTTCTCGATGGCGAGCGCCTGAACACAGCTCAGATGGCGCAAGTGCTCAATCTGCCTGAAGAGGAAGTCAACGCTGAGTTAAGCCGTCTGGAAGACGAAGGTATTTTGCTCGGCTGGCGGCCGATTTTTAATCCTGAGAAATCGCAGGAAAATGTCGTGCGCGCTGTAATCGAAGTGAAGATCAGCCCGGAGCGCGAGGGTGGCTTTGGCCGTCTGGCTGCGCGTATTAGCCGTTTTGAAGCAGTAGAATCCTGTTACCTGATGTCGGGTGCATACGATCTTCTGGTTTTTGCAACCGGTTCGGATCTGCGCGAAGTTGCACTGTTTGTATCCGAACGTCTGGCAAGTGTAGACGGTGTTCTGTCGACTGCCACGCACTTCCGCCTACGTACCTACAAAGAGCAGGGGCACCTGCTCTTAACAGCCGGTGAGAGCAGTGACCGGCCTGCTGTGAGCGCCTGATGGAAAAAGATAGTACACGCTTTATTGCAGATCATGTGATTGGTCTGCCACGTTCCGGTATTCGCGACTTTTTTGCGATCGTTGCTGCTATGCCGGAAGCGATCTCGTTGGGTATCGGTGAGCCGGATTTTGTAACGCCCTGGAATATCCGTGAGGCTTCTATTTTTGCACTCGAAAAGGGTCGCACAAGCTACACGGACAACAAGGGATTGATCCAGCTTCGTCGGGAAATTAATGTATACGTCGAGAATAACTTCGGCATCAGTTATAATCCGGACAGCGAGATTTTAATTTCAGTTGGGGTTTCGGAAGCGCTCGATATTGCACTACGTGCTGTTTTGAACCCGGGTGATAAGGTGCTCTACCATGAACCCTGTTACGTCTCCTACAGTCCAAGCATCATTCTAGCGCACGCCCAGCCGATTGCCGTGGGCACATCAGCCGAAGACCAGTTTGGAATCGATCCGGCGGCCGTTGAAGCTGCCTGGGAACCTGGTTGCAAGGTGCTGATGCTTAATTTTCCGACCAATCCAACCGGCGGTGTAACAGAGCGCGACAAACTTGAGCGCATTGCAAAGTTTGCTGTGGAAAAAGATCTTTTGGTTATCAGTGATGAAATTTATTCAGAACTGACCTTTGAAGGCGAACACACAAGCATTGCTATGCTGCCGGGTATGAAAGAACGCACTATTTTCCTGCACGGATTTTCCAAAGCGTTTGCAATGACCGGATTTCGCATTGGTTATGCCTGTGGGCCTGCAGAACTAATTGAAGCGATGATGAAGATTCATCAATACAGTATGCTTTGTGCGCCTATACTCTCGCAGGAGGCAGCGATTGAGGCCTTGAAGAATGGCGGCCCGGCAGTCGCCAAAATGAAAGAGCAATACCATCAGCGGCGCGATTTCATTGTTCGCCGTTTCAATGAAATCGGACTGACCTGTCATTTGCCGAAGGGTTCGTTTTATGCCTTCCCATCCATTCAATCATCTGGAATGTCATCGATGGACTTCTGTACGGGACTTCTGGAAGCAGAATCAGTTGCAGTTGTTCCGGGAACAGCATTTGGTCCGAGTGGAGCTGGTTTTGTGAGAGCCAGTTTCTCGACCAGTTATAAGCGTATTCTGGAAGCAGCCGACCGAATCGAACGTTACGCTGAGAAAGTTTGTAGCTGATAGATTCCAATTTTTAACCTCTTTCCAGAATGATTGATCCCAGTAGAACAGTCGCCATCGTTGGTCGACCCAATGTCGGTAAAAGCCGCCTTTTTAATCGTCTCTGTCGGCGGCGACTGTCCATCGTGCATGATATGCCCGGGGTCACTCGTGATCTTGTGTCTGCCGAAGTAGACAACGATTTCGTACTACTGGATACAGGCGGTCTTGGTATGGAGCTGAAGATGACACCTAAGAAAATAGCCCAGGCTGCCGAAGAACAGGTTGAATTTGCGATTAATGCCTCTTCGGTGATTCTGCTGATTGTTGATGTCCGGGAGGGAATTGCCGCTCTGGATGAAATGGTTGCTGAAAAACTTCGCCGACAAGGCAAAAAGGTGATCGTGGTTGCAAATAAAGCAGACTCAGTCGAGGAAGAAGATAACGCCTACGAATTCACTCGTCTGGGGCTGGGAGATGTCTTTCCGGTCTCTGCTGAGCACAGTCGTGGAATCTCTGACTTGATGGAGATTATTCGGGAAAAACTAGGCGAAGTCATACCGTCTGATAATAGTACTGAAGCCGAAACCAAACGCGTGCGCATTTCACTCATTGGCCGTCCCAATGTCGGCAAGTCTTCTTTGGGTAATTGCCTTCTTAACTCAAAACGTTTGATTGTGAGTGATGTGCCGGGCACAACGCGCGATTCCGTAGAACTGGATCTGGATTACACCCATAAAGACGGTGAGCTGTTGAAATTCCGATTGGCGGACACCGCTGGCCTGCGATCAAAAAGCAAGGTGGATAGTCCCGTGGAATTCTTTTCGAGCGTACGCTCGCAGCAGGCAATGGAACGTTCGGATGTTGTTTTTCTGGTGATTGATGCGATCGCCGGAGTAACGAAGCAGGATCAGGTAATTGCGGGCGCTGTAATGGACGCCGGGCGGGCTCTGGTTGTCATTGTCAATAAATGGGACCTGGTTATTCAGCAGTGGGAACAGGAACCAGTGGAAGGTTTTCGATCTCTGAAGCATTTTCTGGAATCGTATGAAAAGTCACTGCGAAAGGAGATGTTTTTCCTGCCGGATCCACCCATACTGTTTGTCTCGGCAGAGACGGGATTTCATATCGAGTCGATGTTGGAAGCGGCCGCCGCAGTCTCCGCAACGCTCAATCTGAAAATCCCAACGGGCAAGTTAAACGCACTTATACATTCTCTGTTCGAAGCACGTGCGCCCAAGCTTGTCGGAATAAAACGCTTTAAAGTATTTTACGCAGTCCAAATCGGATCCCGCCCGATGCAGATACGGCTTTTCTGCAATCGTGTTGAGCGACTTGATCCCGCATACAGGCGCTACCTGGAGCGAGCGATTCTCCACGAATTTCGCCTTAATGGCTGTCCGGTGCGATTTGATCTGGTCGGTAAAGATCGACGTTATGAGGAGAGTGAAGCCAGTATCGATTACGTGCCAAGACAGAGTGACCAACAGCAGCACGAAGCTCGTGTAAGGAAAATGGGCGAGAATGCCGACAAGCTCAATCGCAAGCATCCGGAAAGACGTCCAAAGATCATTCAGGAGAAAGCGCAGCATAATAAAAAACGGGCTTAAGTACTTGGCTACCAGTCCCCCCGTTTATTATGATCAACCGTTTACAACCTAAAAGCCCATCGCCAAATAGCGAAACCGATCCGAATCGGGAACTTATTGCTAGTCAGCATCTAACTCCTAAATTCTAGCATCTAACTCTTTTTTTTAAGAGTAATAGGTCGATTTAGATTTATTCAGCTCTAGATGAGTTATTTTGCTTTTTATCCTGATTTTATCGGTGGGCGGACAGCCAATTTCAAAAAAAAGTAATAAAAGTAGAAAAAACATATTGACTGCTCAAATTACGAGGTTC
>CAWUII010000015.1:0-37981 GCA_963922575.1 uncultured Opitutia bacterium | reverse complement strand
CTACAATCAAACCTACAAAAACTTAATTATGAGCTTGCTTGAGACACAGTTGCTCGTTCGCCGTATTTCCTATCGTTTGTAATAGCCTTAAGGGTCGGGAAGCGTTTCAATCCTATAACCTATTGCAATGATATGCCGAGCCAACCAACACGGCGACTGAGCGCTGTGGTTACAATAACATAGAATTTCCAGATGAACCATGCTTCCACTGAAAATAGCAAGGAACCTTTTACAGGTAATCAAATCCTTAACCATAGCGCTGACGAAACGTTCTCCGCAGAAAAAAATATGCCCATCCGGGCAGTAGAATCGAGTTTGGTTTTGACAGCAGTGACTGTACTTTCACTTTTCTTTGCAGATGAATGCTGCGTCTATAAGTCTATTGAATAAAGCACGCTCTGCGTTGATGGCAGGCAATGCTCATGTGGCTACCAAACACTATCGGAAGCTGATCCGCGCTGAACCAAAGATGACGACTGCCCTGCTAGAGGGAGCCAGGGCATTTACCCTGAGTGGAAACCCTGAGGCCGCTCGCAAAGCACTCAAAACAGCTGCATCTCTATCCGGGCTAAGCTCCGAAATTAAGAGCCATATCGCTTCGGGTTATTTCAAAATGGGGGACTATGAAAAAGCACATGATGTGCTCTCCGAGTATTGGGCGGAAGATCGTGACGTCACTATAGGCATTGCGCTCGTCGAGGTTTGTGAACGGCTCAGACGGCTCGACCGGGCTCTGGAAGTACTAGATGTGATTGGTGTTAGACATCCACGAGCACCGCTGATGAAAGGTCTCATCCTCAAAAGCAGAGGTGACACAGAGGACGCGATTGATGCACTTTCGCTGATCGAGTCTGAACAGGTGCAGAATATAGATTCAAAAACCAAATACCGTGCTTCGTTGACCCTTGCCAGCTGTTACGAAAAACTGGAGCGCTACAAAGATGCATGGGATCTCGTTACCACAGCGAACAAGGCAATTTTGCCTCCCAGGGATAAAATAGAGCAAATGGATCTGGACTATCGCCTTCATCAGGAAGCGATGAAGCGCTCCATGGATCAGCTGGTCTATCCGCGACCGGAGATGAAACCGCATCCCAAATATCCAGTTCCTCTTATGGTTGCCGGGCATCCACGCTCTGGAACTTCGGTGGTCAGTGCCCATCTGGCCAAAAAAATGAAGCGCGTCGATATCGACGAAATCCCAACGTTTACCCAGATACTTCAAAGACATAAGCTGCAGAACAAAAACGCTGCTCAGATCACTCCGCACGAATGCCAGATTTTTCAAAAAGATTACGGCGATGCTATGGCGCGATTTTCACCACGACTCGCGCTCGGAGAGGCATTTCTCGACAAAAATCCAGGCTACGAAAGCTATGCTTCCTACTGGATGACACTCTTTCCGGAAACTCAGATATACCTCGTTCGGAGACATCCACTGGACTGCCTGCTGAGTTGCCTCTTTGTCTATCTTCCGATCAACCAGTTCTCACTTCAGTTTCTGACACCGGACCGAGCCAGCAAATCTATTGAAAACAGTCTTAACTTTCAGGAACGGCTGCTCAAAGCATTCCCGGATCAGATCGAAGTGATCCACTACGAAGACTTCACCCGACAACACAAAGGAGCGCTGCTTGAAAAAAATGAGGGCGATAAAGTCACATTTCACTCACCCAACTACGCAGTCGTCGAACAGGCGGTTCATAACAGCAGTGTCGAACGCTTTCGTAAATACGAGGAGTTTCTGCCGTCTGATATTAAAAAGAAGTGGTTGTAGCATCCATCGCCTCATGGACTTTGGCTACTTCTACATGTCCAAACAAGAAGGAAGAATGTAACTACCTACTCAAATCTTGCCCTATTGTGCGCAATTTCCACTCCAAGGATTCAACGAAACCTAGATGTGAATTGCTTCGCCGAAAACCGTCGCTGCTGCTTCCATCACTGCCTCACTCATAGTCGGATGCGCATGTATTGTGTGGTGGATGTCTTCAGCTGTCGCCTCTAGCTTCATCGCCAGGCCGAACTCGGCAATCATCTCGGTTGCATCTGCGCCGACAATGTGCGCTCCGAGAATCTCACCGTATTTTTTGTCGACCAGCAGTTTGACAAAGCCTTCCGGATGCATCGAGGCAACTGCCTTTCCAGATGCCTTAAAAGGAAACTTGCCCACCTTGTAAGCAGTGCCCTCTTCCTTCAGTTGCTTCTCTGTCTTTCCAATAGATGCAACCTGAGGCAAACAGTAGGTACAGCCGGGAAACTGAGTCACTCTCCTGGGCTCGCCGTGCCCAAACATGCCCTCAACTGCCTGAACCGCTTCGAAAGTAGCCACATGCGCCAGCCAGGGAGGTCCGATGATGTCACCTGCTGCGTAGATACCTTTGACGGAAGATTCGTAATGATCATCCACCTTTACGTAGCCACGATCCAAGTCCACGGACACTTCCGGGGATAGCAGTTTTTCGGTATTGGCAACCACACCGATCGCCAACAGCAATGACTCTGCCGAAAGGGACTCCGTCTTATCGCCTTTGACCAGATCCATTTTTACCGATTTTTTGTTAACCTTGATATTCTGCACGTCTGTAGCCGGGCGACAATCAATCCCCTGACGCTTAAACTCACTGACAACCACGTCTGCAATTTCATGATCCTCCACCGGTAAAATCTGTTCCAGCCGTTCAACCAGCGTAACCTTTGTACCAAAGGCATTCAGAAAATAGGCAAACTCAGCACCGATTGCACCCGCACCGACGATGACGATTGACTTCGGCTGATGCTTCATCTCCAGCGCCTGGCGAGAGGTCATTACACGCTCACCATCAACTTCCAATCCGTCGATCCGACGTGGCTTGCACCCGGTTGCGATTAAAATTTTTTCTGCAGTAAAACGCTTCCCCTTGTCCTTACCTTCGGTCACTTCCACCACGCCAGGAGACTGAATCGTGCCGACTCCGGTCACATGCTCGACCTTGTTTTTCTTAAACAAAAAACCGATACCCTTCGCCATGGTTTCTGAAACATCACGGGAGCGCCCAATGATCTTGGAAAAATCATAACTAACGTCCTTTACAGTGATCCCCAGATCGTCCGCATGCTTGAGTTTGTTGTACAACTCTGCACTCTTCAGCAAAGCCTTAGAGGGAATGCAGCCCCAGTTCAGACAAGTACCACCGGGGCGCTCCTGTTCAATGCAAACAACTTTTTTACCAAGCTGGCCTGAGCGAATGGCTGCAGCGTAACCGGCAGGGCCACCACCGATGACGATAAGATCGTATTTTGAATCTGCTGACATAATCTATGAAACTAACTTAGTTTAATCGGTTTAAATATAGTTCTCTCAAATGTTAAATTGAGTAAAACGTGTAACTATCTCCAACGCCCCGAAAACGCGCAAGCTTTTCTGTGCGGATACCCCGATTACTGTTCCCAATTAAATACCGGTTTAGTTCTACATGGTTAAACAAATTAAAATTTGAGCCGGCACTACATGCGCTGCAAAGGCTGAATGCCAAGCAGTTCCAGTCCGGTCATGAGCACAGTGCGTGTGCGGGCACAGAGTAACAGGCGCCGATTGCGAACTGAAAGGTCATCAACCATGACTTTGTTAGCGTTGTAGAAGCTGCTGTAAGCGCCGGCAAGTTCATACAGATAAGTACAAAGGAAGTGTGGACGCAAGTCGTTGAGCGTCAGTTCCAGAGCTGCGACAAATCCGATGAGCTTGCGTGCCAGTGCTGATTCCTCTTCGGTCTCTAAAAGTGAGGCATCTTTGATGGGTGTTTCAGGATCCATGCCGGCCTTGCGGAAAATACTGTTTATACGAGCGACTGCGTAGAGCAGGTAAGGCGCGGTGTTGCCTTCAAAACTTAACAGCCGCTCCCAGCTAAAGATGTAGTCCTGAGTACGGTTGGAAGATAAGTCGGCGTATTTGAGGGCACCGATGCCAACGGATTCGGCAATTTCGTGTTTTTCCGTTTCACTCAGTTCAGGGTTTTTGGCTTCGACGATTGCCCTCGCTTTGCTGCGCGCCTCATCGAGTAGTTCCTGCAATTTGATTGAGTCGCCCGACTTGGTCTTCAGTGGCCGCTTATCTGCTCCTAGTATCGCGCCCCAGAATACGTGCAAGAGCTTCGGCAGCTTGTATCCCTTGGCCTCAAACCATTTTTTTGTCGTCAGGAAGAGTTGCTGGAAATGATCCTGCTGGCGGGCATCAGTGAGAAATATGATTTCATCGGCATCAAATGTCTCAATACGGTAGAGCATGGTCGCCAGATCCGTCGATGCATAATTGCTGGCGCCATCTTTTTTGCGAATGTTAAAGGGGAACGGGCGATCATTGTCGCGTGCAAATTTACTGACTTCGTCATGCCAGACGACCAGAGCGCCCTCACTTTTTTCCGCGATTTTTGTATCGATCAGTTCATCGTAAACGCGTTGCACCTTATCCCGGTAAAAGGATTCGCCCAGAGTGTGATCAATCTCGACCCCCAGCTGCTCAAACAGCTTTTCGAATGCTTGGTTTGAAACGGCCACGATCTGTTGCCAGATAGCCATATTTTCCGGATCCCCACGTTGCAGCATGACCAGCTCATTTCTGGACGCATCTCGAAGCTCGGGCTGCTCTTTTTCGAGCAGACTGCCGTCTTTGTATAATTGATCCAGCGTAACCAGCGCATTCTCGCCGAGTTGCGAAATGTCTATCTGGTCGCGTTTTATTTGCATAATCAGCGTCCCAAAATTTGTACCCCAGTCCCCTATATGGTTGTCGCGAATCAGTTCAGCACCGCAGAAATCGAGCAAGCGGGAGATGGCCTGACCAATCACCATAGGCCGCAAGTGCCCGATGTGCGCCTGCTTTGCGGTATTGGCGCTTGGGTAGTCGATGACAATCTTTTGACCGGATTTGAGCGCTTTAGCTCCGCTGCGATAATCTTCCCGGGTTGAATACCGGATTTGCCATTGCCAGATGAATTCGGAGGTTAGCTTGAAGTTGATAAATCCGGGGCCGGCGATACTGAGCTGCACCAGCGCGGGGTCGAACTCACCGGAGGTTTCTGCTGCATCGATAAGGCACTTTGCCACCTCTCGAGGGTTTAGATTCCTTGCCTTGGCAAAAGCAAGCACACCATTTGCCTGATAGTCACCGAAACGCGGGTTTGCTGGGTTTACGTCGGGGACAAATTCGTCGCCAATGCCATCGGCATGAGCTGCAACTTTGCGCAGCTTTTCTGCGATTGTTTTTGATGGACTGAACCAAATTTCCATAACCCAAAGCAAGAATCTGAAGACAAGAGGTCAAGTTCTCCTTTTCGGAACTTTCCCTGATCAAGAAAGTCTCAGGAGAAGTACTTGAAAGCATGTTTTATATAGCCTGTAGTTATTTTTTATAAGGTAACTACATTTGGTTCACATCTTGGCGACGGCTTGAAAGGCAATATCCGGATCTCTTAGACATATTTTTAGAGGGGCGATTTTCAGGGTTGTCCTAATTTAAGACTCGACAAAATGTACAGCATTTCATTGGCTGATGGGTTTTACGTTATTCCAATCAACTTTTTACAAAATGAGAAAGAAAATCATCAGCACACGAAAGTTCATAAAACCTTCTTTTAGTTATCTAATTGAGAAGAAGCGCGACGGTGGCGAATTCTCCGAAGAAGAGATCCGTTACATCGTCGATTCGATTCTTGATGATGAACTTGTAGAGTATCAGCAATCGGCACTTGCGATGGCTATTTTCTTTCAGGGCATGTCCGCTCAGGAAATTGCCGTACTTTCAGAGGAAATGATGCTTTCGGGTGAAGTCATTGACCTCACACACATTTCGCGACCGAAAATAGACAAGTATTCAACCGGCGGTGTTGGTGATAAGACAACGTTGGTACTGGCTCCACTTGCAGCTGCATGTGGTGTTGTAATGCCAGCTATGAATGGTGTCGATGAGGAGCATACGATCAGCACTCTGGATAAGCTCTCTGCGATTCCCAAATTTAATCCGATTTTGGACCTGCAGGGGTTTAAAGACCAGTTAAAGAGCGTTGGGTGCGCCTTGATAAAACAGAGCCCGGAAATCTCACCGGTCGATGCCAAGTTGTACAAATTGCGTCAGCTAACCGGCACAATACCAAGCTTGCCGCTGATTACCGGAAGTGTTCTGAGCCGCAAACTGGCTGAAGGCGCTGAAGGACTGGTTATTGATGTGAAATGGGGCAACGGTTCTTTTGTTAAAGACCTTGAACAGGCGAAGCAACTGGCTCGCTCTATAACACGCGTTGGCCGTTCCATGAAGCGTCGTTGCGTCGCTTTGGTCACTGACATGAATCAGCCCTTAGGTGATACAGTGGGCACTGCTCTTGAGATCAAGGAGGCGATTCAGCTACTGAAGGGCGAAGGGCCCGAAGACTTACAGGAACTGGTTCTGAAACTGGGTATGGAGATCGTTCGCCTTGCCGGAGTTGCAGGCTCAACCTTATCTGCCAAACAGACAGTACTGCGCCATCTTCAGGATGGTTCTGCACTCCAGAAGTTTAAAGAAATGATCGAAGCACAGGGTGGAGATTCTTCTGTAATCGATGATCCTGACAAGTTCCCAACTGCGAAAAATATTCGTAAGTTGCCAGCGCCAAAACGTGGTTACGTTCACACGATAAACGCAGGTATGATTGCGGAAGGTGTACAAAAGCTCGCAATGAAGAAAAATGGCAAATACGATCCTGCCGTGGGCGTTTCCGAAATCAAAAAGGTGGGCACACAGGTAAAACAAGGTGAACCGCTTATGATGATCCACTACAATGAGGAATCAAAGATGGAAGAAGCACTCGAATATCTCAAAAGCGCTTACCGTCTGGCTCCAAAGCGTCCAAACCCGCCGGAGCTCATTGTGGAGCGAGTCGCCTGATTTCGCTACTGGTTTCTAACATTAGGGCTGGTGTTTTACGCTTTGTACTGCAAATTTTGTAGACCATGAAGAATAAAAAAGCACTCATTCTTCGCAGCAATCGCTTTCTGGTGTCATCCCTTCTCGATGCAGGTTTGATTACGAGTGCACAGATGGAAATTGCCAACGAAAAGTTTCTGCAAGCTGCCCAATCATCGGATTCCTATAAAAACGTCTCCATGTTGAAAATTCTTCTGCATGATTTAAAAACATTGGATGAGGACCGCCTGCTGGGGCACATCAATGATACGTATAAAGTCGGGCTGGTGGATCTGCAGCAAATAGACCCGTACGAATCGTCTACACCGGAAATGGATCTATCCATTTGTTGGGCGACGTTGACCGTACCGTTTGATCAGGTCGATCAAACGTTTATGCTGGCGACATGCTACTACATGAGCTCACCTGCGTTAAAATACTGGGAAGAACTTTTAGGTAATAAAGTCATTTGGTATGCGACTTCACTTTTCTCAATAACACCTTACCTCGAAGATTTTGAAAAGCGGATGAGTGCCGATGAGCCAACAGAAGACCCGACTTAAACTTTTTACTTTAAAGCGAGCCAACGCTTGTATCCGAAACTGATCCTACCGACTTATGCCACTCGCACGTACACAGGCCTCGATCGTTAAAAACCTATCCGAGATGGGGCAGTTGTCCGAGTCTCAGTATCAGACAATTGTCAGCGACAATGAAGATATGTCGGGCGCCGTCCTGGAAACACTGCTTTTTGAAGAATACAAAATTTCGCCATTTCAGGTTTTAATGGCAAAAGCAAAGGCATTCGAACTGCCACCGATCAACATCAAAAATTGCATCATTAACGATGCCACCTTCGCAAAGCTTGAACAAGACTTTTGCCGCGACAATCTGGTGCTTCCACTTGGATCAGTTGGCAATTTCATAATTATTGCAATCAGTGATCCATTTAATCTCAAAAAGGTTAACGAAGTCAAAGAAGCGACTGGAATGCAAGTTACAGTACTTTTGGGGCTGGAAAGTGTCATCAAGCAAGTATTGGGAAGTAGCGAATCCGGACATAAGGGCTTAGGTTTTGAAGATGTCGTTGAGGCACTCAACGACGACACGCCCTTAATAGACGATGAGTTGGATGGAGATTCCGATGAAGAATCCGCACCTATTATTAAGTTGGCAAACCGCATCATAGAGGAAGCCTACTTCGCTGGCGCCAGCGATATACACATTGAGCCTTTTGAAAAAGAAATGCGTGTTCGCGTCCGCGTAGATGGTCTTTTAAGAGAGCAACTGGTAGTCCCCCGGGCAGCTTCAAGTTCCCTCCTTGCACGTCTCAAAGTGATGGCGGATTTGGATATAGCTGAAAAACGTTTGCCGCAAGACGGTCGTATTCAGTTCAAACAATTCAATAACAAGAAAATCGACGTGGATCTACGTGTTGCAACAGCGCCGCTCAATCATGGAGAAGGTATTGTGATGCGTATTCTGGACAAGCAAAAGAGCACACTACCACTACCGGCACTCGGATTCTCTGAGGAAAATCTGGAGAAATACCGCAAGCTGATCAATCGTTCCTACGGCATGGTACTACACTGTGGTCCGACCGGTTCCGGTAAATCAATGACCTTGTACTCAGCATTAAATGAGATCAACAAAGTCGGCATCTGCATCCGCACAGCAGAAGATCCGATCGAATATACGCTAGATGGTATTCTCCAGATGCAGATGCACCGCAAAATTGGCCTAACCTTTGCCAACGCACTGCGCGCTTTCCTACGACAGGATCCGGATGTCATACTAGTTGGTGAAATTCGAGATAAAGAGACTGCGAACATTGCCGTCGAAGCTGCCCTCACAGGTCATTTGCTCTTTAGCACCTTGCACACAAATGATGCCCCAACGACAATTTCACGACTGACCGAAATGGGCATCGAGCCCTTTATGATTTCAGCATCTCTGGTTTGTGTCTGTGCTCAGCGTCTTATGCGTCGAGTATGCCAGTCCTGTAGTAAACTATACGATCAGGAAGGTAATGAAGCCACTATCATAGAGCATGCCCTGAGCTGGTCCGGCAAAGTCCCCATGGCAAATGACACCGGTTGTCCGAGCTGCGGTGATAACGGTTACAAAGGACGTGTTGGTATACACGAACTAATGTCGATCAGCGAAGAGCTGGTTCAGGCAATCAATGCCGAGGAGGAAGCTATTGTGATCAAGCGTATCGCTATGCGCAATGGCATGAAAACACTGCACCAGGACAGTATGTTGAAAGTTAAGGAAGGCCTTTCAACCATGCAGGAAGCACTCTCGATTGTTCCTCCGGACATGGAAAAATACGAGATACCCGACCCAAGCTGACAATCCTTACTTTGCGAAAGATTTTGCTTAAAAATGGGGTGGCTAACGGGATTTGAACCCGCGACCCCCGGTACCACAAACCGGTGCTCTAACCAACTGAGCTATAGCCACCATCTGAAATGAGTGTTAAACTCACTCTGACAAGTGTGCAAATGCAGTATCGGTTTGCTGCTTTGTCAATATCACTTTGCTGTGAGTGCTTCTTTTTTCAAATAATGAACGATCTCGGCTGCCAGCAGCTTCAATGCTTCGTTGATCCCTTCGACCATGCTCTGAGCGTCGCCGGGTGACCACTCTATGGTGTTATTTGCGAAAACCCCGGTTTCTGTCTTATCTGCCCCATGTTTGTATTGCCAGTTTGCTGCGATAAGGATGCGGCCATCACTGGTTGCGATCAGATGATTAAAGTCTAACTGTAATTTAAATGCTTCGTCATTGGTACAGGTCCAGGGATAGAAATCGCTTTTAAATCCGTCGCCCAGTGCCTCAATATAACAGCTCACCGCACGCGCTACTCCGACATCTATCGGCTCTGCCCAGCGTGCAGCAGGGAGATCTGCGATTTCTCTGTCGTTAGAAATGAACTTTAGGCCGTGACCTTCCATGTACACCGGTAGCTGAGGCCGGGCGATGTAACCAACGATCGCGGGGTCATTCGAACTGTTCTGTACCGGTTCAGTGAGCCCCAGGGCGTACATTTTCGTCTTGTCAGGCGTTGGCTTCAGACCGATGCAAGCGGTAAGCCCGAAAAGTGCCAGTGTAAAAAAAATGATGTGTGATGACAGGTGCATGGATCTATTCTGTTTTTTCAGCTTTTCCGGTAAGCAATGCATTTGGATTACGCTCAAGATAATTGATGAAAAGGCGCAGTGATTGAGCGGCTTGTCCGAGTTCACGTAGTGAGTTTTCAAGTTCGTAACGCATAGTGGATTCAGGCGCCAGCATCGCATTGCCGACAGTGACTAGTTGGTTTAGTCCTGCCAGAGTCTGATTTACCTGAACCACTGTTTCCGCAAGTTGGCCTTCCTGCAAATCGTAGGTGGACAGTGTTTTCTCAATTTGCTCAAGTGCGGCGTGAAGGGACAATAATGTCGTTTTAAATTCTTCCGACTTCAGAAGCAGGGTAATCTGGTCAGATAGGTCAACAATTGCTCGGCTAAACTCTTTTGAATTCAGATCCTGCAGAACCATTACCAGGTTTTCCATAACCGCATTCGTGTTCTCAAACGTCTTGGAGAAATCAAGTTCAGAAAATGAGGATATGATAGTGCCAACATCTTCTGTAATTTCACCAAATGAGGAGCCTAGGGTTGGTATTTCGACCATTCCATACTTACCTTTACGGTGTTCTGCGAGGTTAC
This sequence comes from uncultured Opitutia bacterium, assembly GCA_963922575.1. Taxonomy (GTDB): domain Bacteria; phylum Verrucomicrobiota; class Verrucomicrobiia; order Opitutales; family Coraliomargaritaceae; genus Lentimonas. The sequence continues at coordinate 27,349 of CAWUII010000015.1, read as the reverse complement.
CCGCATTATCGGGCTGTAAGCTGAATTCGACATATAATTGACCCGTGATAAAGCTTTCGATGTCCAATTGTGCAATCAGGCCATTTTCAATCATTTCATAGATAAATTCAGGATCGAATAGCTTAACCGATGTGCCCAAACGATTGGTCAGCCGGGATCGGTCAATACGCACAATCACCGGAATCGAAGTTGAGTCCCTGCTCTGCCCTTCGACACGTATCAATATCCGTTCCACAATGCCCACAGGGACTCCATTGTACTTAACCGGAGAACCAACATCCAGACCGTTGACTGAGTGTTCAAAAAAGAGAATGTAATGAACGGATTGACTAAACAATCTAGCAGAGCCGAAAAAAAGGATTAGAATTACAAAAACAGCAATCGCTGCTATTACGAATACTCCGATGATTTTGGGATTTACTGAACGACTCACAAGAAATCTGTCTTCTAAAATTAAAGGTTTAGCAAACTTATATCCACAGACTATGCACTTGGTTTCCTGAGCAGGAAATCACGAACAATTGCGGGTGTCTGATCGCTGTCGATAAGATCTTTCGGATTGCCTTCGCTGATTGCCCGCTTGGTTTTAACATCCAGAAAGAGTGCACTGTCTGCAATGGTGAAAATACTCGCTAACTCGTGCGTAACGACGATGATTGTTGCGCCCAAAGCATCGCGCAGTTGCAAGATAAGCTCGTCCAGACGTCTGGAACTCAGCGGGTCGAGCCCTGCAGACGGTTCGTCAAAAAACAGTATCTCCGGGTCAAGCGCGATCGCACGCGCAAGCCCGGCGCGTTTCTGCATGCCGCCGCTAAGTTCGGCGGGGTAACGATGCCCAAGACCGGACAATCCCACCAACGACAGTTTGAATTCGACGATTTCACGAATTTCCGCTTTCTTCAGATTGGTATACTCCTCCAGTGGTAACGCTACATTTTGCGCAAGATTCAGGGAACTCCAAAGCGCTCCAGACTGGAAAAGCACTCCAAAACGTCGACGCACCTGGTCAATCGAACCCGACAATGGATCGAATCGCTCATCATCATAGTAAATCTCACCCTCACGTGCGATTTCCAGACCGATCAAATGCTTAAGTAGGGTGCTTTTGCCACAACCACTTGCACCCATAAGAATTTTGATCTCCCCGGAATGAACATTAAAGTTAAGGTCGTTCATCACAACATAATCGCCATAGGCCATGGTAAGCCCCCGCACACTGATCTTGTTCTGTGTCGATTTCATCTGTATTATATGCCCAGAATTTGAAAGCTCACAGCAAAAATCGCATCGGTAATCACGATCCAGGTGATTGCTGTAACAACTGCAGAAGTTGCTGCAAAGCCAACCGCACTGGCATCCTTGCCACTGTTTAAACCACGATAACACCCGGCAACTCCAACAATTACGCCAAATACAATGCTTTTAAATATACCACTGAGCAGGTCGTTAAGCGTCACAGCCTCGCTGATCTGATTAATGTACTGAAGCATCGTCACATCGGAAATGCCAATGGTAACAACCATGCCTCCAATAATCGAAATCAGGTCAGCACAAACGCACAAGAGCGGCATCATCAGGATCAATGCAAAAATCCTGGGAAGCACTAGGAACTGCATGGTCGAAATCCCAAAGCAAGTCAGTGAATCAACTTCTTCATTAACACGCATACTGCCAATTTGAGCCGCAAAGGCCGCACCAGTCCGCCCTGACATAATTACTCCTAGCATAACTGCAGCCAACTCCCGAGTCATCGCAACTCCGACAAGATCAGCCACATAGATATCTGCGCCGAATTTCTGAAGTTGAATAACGCCAACAAAGGCAACAATCAAACCCATCAGGAAACTTAACAAACTGACAATCCCGAGAGCCTGCGGCCCTGTCGCCTGAAGTAATAATAGAAAATCTCGCTTACGCAACTGCGACCGTCCGAGTAAAAACGCCAATACATCCGTACAAAAACGTCCGACAAAATCAAAGTATCGGACCAGACCTGCGTAGACAATCAGTGTTCGATTACCGACATTTTCAGGCCAACTGGCTCTGAGTTTTGCCGGCAGTTCTTCAGCTTCCGGAACGGCAAACGATAAGTCCACCAGCTTTTGTACGCCTTCGGGAAACGATTCGAAGCTACACATGAGATTTTTTTCGAAAGCCAGGCTCTGACACAACCGGGCAAAAACGAGCAGCGAGGTATCCCACTCCCCCAGATGATCACCTTTCAGACAAATAGATTCGATGGATTGCTGGGAGGCCTCAAAAAATTCCCGAACTTCTTTAAAGTCAGGCCGACTTGCTGCAAAGACCCAATTACCGGATAGTGGGAGCACCAGATTCGACCCTTCCATATGCATTTGCAGGCCCGCTTGCTCTGAATTTGATCCCATCGACATTGTTTATTCTTAAAAGAGGAGATCAAAGACTGTCGCAAACCGACTTCGGGCTGCAATCCCTAAATAATTCATGTAGCATCTTGTTTGTATTTCGCACCTTTAATCTTGTCCATCACGCACATAATAAATAACCCGGTAAAAATTGTAGTGCAATCTAGTCTTATTTAGCTCTATCATGCATTAGTTAGCGATTCGTAACAATATGTCCTGTGTCGTGTACATCCATGCGATGACTCCAGTCAAATGGTTCCATCAGAAGTAGCGAAGAACATTTATTCGAAATCATTTTTGGTTTGAATTTATTTTTACAGCTAAGAGTTTTCAATTTACAGGTTCTAGCTTTAACTAAACTTACGTGCACGATATAAAAGAAAAACCAAAAATGGTCGAACGAGCCATGCTCGTTGGAATTACACTACCAGACCAAACACAGCATGAAACAAAGAGCTTACTGGAAGAGCTGCGCGAACTGGTCACTACACTTGGGATACAGTTACAGCATGAAGTGCAGATCCATGTGCGCAAACCGCAGGTAAAATTCCTGCTTGGCTCCGGAAATGCTGCCAAACTTGTCAAAGAAGCATTTGCCCACGATTGCGACGTGATCATTTTTGATAACGAGCTGACGCCCACACAGCAGCGGAACTGGGAACAGGCCGCTGACAACAAAATCCTGGTAATCGATCGTCAGGAGGTCATTCTGGACATCTTCAGTAAACGCGCGAAAACAAAAGAAGCTATGTTGCAGGTCGAACTGGCCAGGCTCGAATACAATCTTCCTCGATTAAAAAGCGCCTGGACACACCTCAGTCGGCAGCGTGGTGGCGGATCGATACAGAGAGATGCCGGCGAGACCCAGCTCGAGCTGGACCAACGCATGGTTCGGACGCAGATCACCCGAGTGAAACGTGAACTTGAGGCGGTGATCAAACACCGCAACTTGCAACGAAAAAAACGGATGAACGTCCCGGTGCCGACGTGCGCAATCGTTGGCTACACCAATGCTGGTAAATCTTCGCTCCTGAACAAGCTCACCCACTCAGACATTCTCGCAGAAGATAAGCTGTTCGCCACACTAGACCCCACCTCACGACGTTGCACACTGCCAAATGGGCACCCTCTGGTAGTCACCGATACGGTGGGGTTTGTGCGCAACTTACCGCATCGACTAGTGGATGCGTTCAAAGCGACACTCGAAGAAGCAGTCGTCTCCAATTTCCTGATCCACGTTCTGGATGTTTCAAATCCCGAAGTCGAAGCTCACATGGATACAACCCTCGCAGTATTGGAAGAATTGAACGCAAGCGACAAAACGATACTGACTGTTTTTAACAAGACAGACCTCCTGAAAGACGAAAACCAACTGACGGCTCTGGAATTGAGATACCCAAAAGCCATTTTTATCAGTGTGCATAATGGAGGAGGCATCTCCAGCCTTTTGGAAATGATTGAAGAAATTGTTGAAAACAACTTCACACAGCTTCGGTTACTCATACCTCATGATCGATACGATTTGATTGCTCGTCTGCATCGTGAAGGCGCGGTTTACAAGGAGGAAGTCGACGATACGGGTACTTTGATCGCTGGGTCCGCACCGGAACGATTGTTAAAAATACTGGAACCTTATCGTCTAAGAAACCAATAGAAAAGAGGATCTAACGAGAGACTTCTTCGTTGATCATCTTACGAAACTCTTCGCACATTTCCGCACTAAGATTTATTGAAATAGCTTCTACCTCATCGGTAACATCATCAAAGGTTTGTGAAGACCTGAAAAAGCCCAGCGCAAGATGTATCAGCCAGCCAAGCAAACCTTCTATTTCGGGCTGATTTAAAAACATTAATTCACGACGGAGATAATCCTTATTTCTAAGGAATGCCAGGAGATACGACTCACGGCATCCGAAGTAATGAAGGCAATCAAACATCTCCGACAACAATTTTGTTTCAATCACCGTTGGAATCTCTATACGTTTTTTTAGAAGTCGATGACGCTGAGAACGATATTCGAAATACTCCCGAACTGATTCTAGCTCACTCTTGGACAAACGCTTAAGGCAAAATGATGCTGCCTCAGGAAGATGAAAGCCACGGTGACCAAGACGATATGGGAAATAAAGAACAAGACCTTTCTCATCACCATGAGCAAAGACGTTTTGGAGATTTTTGTAGACGCCACCGATCCAAGCTTTCTCAGAGAGGCGATCCAGAAACTCCATCAATTCGATAAACGTTACAATGCTTTCAGCCTCGCAAAGTTCCAGCAAGCTTTCGTCCAGGTTGGACAATTTGACCGGGTAGTCCTGATAAATCCCAAATTCCTCCACAAAGCGCATCCGCTGTGCATATGCTTGACTGTCAATTTCTTCGAAGGAACCTAAATCTTCATATTCTTTCTCGAAGGAAAAGGTCGTTTCGCAAATCTCCAGCAGCAAAGTTGCAGATTTTAGATCAAGTTTTTCGACCTCAAGGAGCTCCTCAAAGCTGAAATAGATATAACGTGCAAGCACATCTCCCTTTATGGAACCAGGTCGAGACCAACGGCGCACACCACTATTTTTTGCTAAAGTTGATATGCTAAGTTCCTCAAAGGGTGAGCCTTGTGCACGAAAGGCAACAGTGTCCCAGCGAGAAGATAGGTCTGCCATCAAGGCTGATTCGGCTGTTTCCGCCTTTTCAGTATTGCTCATAAAGTTGTATGATTGTCAAAAGTTGAAATCATTCGGATTGGTTTCAATCATGGACTGAAACTTGTTAAGAACCGGGTGGTGGTGCGGGAACCGGAGCATTAACATCGTGGGCGATTATTTCGTCTGCCAAATCACTGTAATCTTTACCGACTCCGTCGACAACATCACGACTATCGATCATGCAAATTGGCAGCCCTAAGGTTACAGCACGTCTAACAATTGTGGCGTCACGTATACAGGTGTTATAGATTTTGGCCTCGTTTGAAACAAGTCGCTGCTTTTTAAATTGATTAAGCCTTAGCTGCATCCGCATTTTAGGTACCCCAATATCAACATTGGATTTGATCGAATTGAAGACTACGCCTGATACACGTGCGAAATTGCCAATTTCAGGAGTACGAAATCCTGCTGCGCGGCGATAAAAAAGAAGTAGTTTCTCAATCATCAACGTGAAACCAATCAAAGAGAGAGCGTCCGGATTTGCAGGAACGTAAAGCTCATTGGCACTGAAAATGCCAAGCTGAGAAGCATTCAATATGTTTGGCGGACAATCAAACAAGATAAAATCGTAATCATCTTCAATTTCACGAATCTGCTCATTGAATATCAGGTAATGAGGTTTCTGTGGATTGATGTTATACTCATTCTCTATATCAATAAGATTGAAAGTCGTCGGCAAAAGATCGAGGCCGGTAAGTTGGGTTTTACCTTGGTTGTCATGCACAACATCCTTGATAATCAAATCTTTAATACGCTCTTCGCCCGGTTCCAGTATGGAGTAAACTGAACCGCGTTTTTCCATATTGATTCGATTCCAACGCTCTATTCGCAGCAACCAGATGCTTGAGTTGGATTGGGTATCCAAATCACAGAGCAGGACGCGTTTGCCTTTTTGAGCCAAACAGGCTGAAACATTCACAATTAAGGATGTTTTGCCGACACCGCCCTTGTAGTTAATAAACGCTAACTTTCTTGCCATGAGCTACTTTAAATAATTAATTTATGTATCTAGAACTGGTTCTCAAGATCATCCAAAGTAGGTAGATCTTCAGAAAATCCAATAGAAAAATCACCGCCGAAACTTTGTTCTCCGTCGGTTCCTGTTTTTAAGGATTTACTATCCTCATTTTGTAAAATCCTTTCCGATAAGGCCTGATCAATGTACACCTCTGCCCAATATCCGTTTTCTATTTCGTAATCGTCTGGTATGTAACCATATTTGTTGAGAATCTCCAGGATGAGAGACGAGTCGGGAGTGGCGTTAAATCCTCTTAGCAAACCACGTTCTTCATGGGAGGTAATAACTTCCTCAACAATAAAAGGAGGCACGATACCATCATAAGAAGGATGTATTACATGTTGCTTTGCCCAGCTCTTCCATCGTTCACGATCTACAGAACGTTCCGTTTTTGACAAAGCCTCGTAGTAGTAAACCCTACGGCGCGAAAGACGTCTCACAAGAGCACATGCCTTTACTTCGTCTTGTTCTATCTCAAGCCAATCACCGCGACGAGGTTCTGAAATTGGGTTACGTGTTTTGGAAATATCTTCGGGTGCATGAATAAACTCTTTGCCTCCGCGAAAACAATACTTAACATCCGTCTTACCTTGGCTAAATATATCGATTTGCCCTTTCCGAAGTAGCTCTTCTTGGAATTTTTCAGCATCCGCACGCGAATGTGACCACACGTAACTGGTAACTGAAGTGGTGACTTTGTATTTACGTTGCATACTGATATTCGTTTAAGGTTATTGTACTTCGATTGATTGAATAATAGAAAAACTTAACTCACTGCTTTGGTTTCCGTTTCGATGCTTCCATCACCCTCGTCAAACTCAAGTCCGGGCATTGATTGAAGCATTTCCGTCGCGGAAACAAATCTTTCTTCTGGGTCGTAGGCAAGCGCCCGACAAATCCAATCATCCCAGTCAGAATCACATTTTTTAATGACTTCTGAAGGTAGTTCCATCGATAAACAATTGCGACCTGTTAACATGCGATAAGCCATCAGTCCGACAGAATACAAGTTACTTTGCACGGTTGGCGAATTCCCTGCCCGCTGTTCGGGACTATAGTACTCATAAGTATCCAGCAAACACGGGAGAAGACGACTAAATCCGGGCAATGGTTCAAAAGGCGTCGGTTCCATCAAAAGATTTTGGCGCAAAAGATGAAAGTCATCCCACGCGTGTCCAATGAAATCCGTCACACCCAGCTCGGAAATTTTCACACCTACATCGGTGATCAGCACGTTGGACGGTTTGATGTCGCGATGAATGACACCCTGCAAATGTGCATGCTCCAGACCAGTCAATAAATAGTACAAATAGTAGCAAACTTCTTGTTCAGTGAGCAAGCCGTCGTTGTAACGCATCATATCTCCCAGGCTCCGGATAACCGTACCATCTGCAGACTTTTCGCCTTCGATATACTCCATACGCATCCAGTAGAACATTTCTTCTTCACCCAAGTCACCGATTCGGAGTATGTTTGGATGATCCAGCTTGTTTTGTATGCGAGCCGATTGCTTAAATGCCTCTTCGGCTTCTTCTTCCGAGAAACCTTTGGGAATAACTTTCAAAGCAAATTGTTTTCCTAAAATCTCATGCTGTGTTAGATAGACTTCACCAATGGCACCCTTGCCAATGAAACTAACAATGCAAAGATTGCCTATCGTCATACCTGGCTGTAGTGAGCTCAGTTCATCCGTAAATCCTGTTCCTGAAATATCCATAACAATATAATATCCTGTAATTAAATACGATTAACGTTTAATGTCAAAAACGTTTCTTGGGCCTTTCTGGAGGCTTGATGCGCGATTTTGGATCAATAGATTTTGATGTATTTGGTGATTGAGGGGCTTTGGGGACTTGTGAGGACTTACCTTTATTTCCGGATTTAGATTTTGTATCCGAAGGTCTTAAATTTGATTCTTTAGATGCAGAATCCTCAGAATCATTTTCTTGTGATTCTACGGTAGAGGATTTGGCAATATTGAAATTTATAACCGTAGAATCATGTTTTTCAAGATCGGACTCCAATAAATCTGAAGATTCTTCGAAGATATCTTCGTAATTTAAAGTCTGTTCAGGAAAATCTGAAGGCATATCAGTTGCGATTGTCTCTACCGGGGCGGCAGGCGGTTTGGGCTCAGCAGGTTCTTTTGGAGCCGATACTTTGGGTTCAACAGTCGCCGGAACTGAAGGTTCACTTCGATAAACAGGTTTTATCGATTCTTTGGTCGGAGGAGCTGGAGGTGTGCTCGGTCCATCTGACTTTGGATTAACCGGTGCGGTGGGTATATCTGGTTTTGCAGAGGCTAACTGGTCGGGACCGATGCCCTGAGTTATGTAATCAATGGAAATAATCATTAAAAGACCTGCTATTAAAACGAATACAAATGTGACTACATTAAGCAACAGAAGGGCAAGATCATCCGTTACAATATTAAGAGAATTTACAAAAAGCAGTGACGGCAAAAGTATTGGTAGAAACAACAGGCTACATACTAAAATCTGAATAAACATCTCCTGCATTTCAGGATGAAATGCTTTCGACATTTTAAGTGATTTCGAAAAACGAACAATGGGGAAAATAAAAAAGAAGACGGCCAGGAAGGAGAAAAATAGCGGTTCATCTTCACCCAGAGATGGTATCTGAGAGGCAATGGCACATGAAAAAATAACAATGTATATGAATGCGTCGAACAGTAGTTTCTTACCTGCGGGTTCATTCTCTCGCGTAAGCAGGGAATTCAAAGCAATAGCAATTAAAGGACCTACGAATATCCACGAAAGCACTGGAATAATCAAAGGAAACGAAGTATCACCACCGTTGAGAAACCCACTATAAACATAAGTGCCAAAAGCCCCAAAAAAAGCGATTACAATAAAGGCAAGTGACAATACTTTTGCACTGATCGAAAAACGTTTTACAGATGCACTTAAAGCTTTCCGAAAAACCGCAACTGCGGCGAAACCAGCAAGAAGGAAGGTAATGAAAAATGAAGCATAAGTACCACCTTGAAAAAGCGTAATCGAGTTGTTGGCCTCATTGTATAATTCGGAACCATCCGGAACCTGGGTAATGGACTTCGGGACTGTAGTGCGAACTTCCGGAACCGCAGGTTTTGCTTCCGAAGTAGCAATTTTGACATCCGGGATAACAATAACAGGGTCCGCATTCGATATTGAAATGCCTGTCACCGAATTAGGTGAGACTTTTGTTGAAGCGGTTGAATCGGGCACCGCCATTGGTGTAGCCAAGGAACCATCTTTGGGAGGAGGTGGCATAGGATTTTCCACAACCTTGGATTCAGGCTTTTCGATTGGCGGTACTTTTGGTATGAGCCTGGTTTGTTCAGACATGATTTATATTTGCGATTTTTTATGCGCTTTGCTTACGGGAGCAACACTTGAGGTTAGTTTATGATATTCTAAAGCACATTAATAATTGAAATTAAGTCAATATCAGTATACATCGAATTTTGCATTAATAATCCAACAATGACTGGGCATCAATGCGAAGGTAGAATAATGGCTATAGTAAAATTTAAAATCAGGATCTTAGCGGCCCCTAAAACTGTGTTTTTCAATAAAAAATAGCTTGGACTGATAAAAAGGGTTTTATTTCATTTCATGGTGACCGATTTATTTTACGGTTTAACCCGGAATCGCACACTTTAGCGCTAAGCTTCTAACCAGTTTCAGTCGTTGCTAGAACCTTTGTGACTTCAGCAACTTCATTTGTTAACAAAAAACAGCGTGAATCGATACAAACCTGATAATCCGACGGTTGCTCATCGTGATTGAGAAAGACGAATATGCGACGCCAAACATTGTTCGCCAGTTCATCGCGCAGAGCTTCGATCGAAGCTTCCGGATGAACTTTCACAACAACAATTCCGTTAAGATGTGTAGTAATCGCCTCCAGAGCATGAGCAATTCCAGCAGCTACTTTCTTGGAGTAGTCCATGTAAACCGGGAGCATTGCCTGCAACTGTTCATCCAAATATGCTTCACCATTTAGCGCGTACAATCCGGCAAGTGCATGTAATAAAGCAGAATTACCCGACGGTGTTGCATTATCAAACCATTCTTTACGACGCGCAACCGGAGTATCCGCATCTTTTGCTGTAAAAAAGCACCCGCCCGCATTCGAGTCGCCGAATAGACGAAGTGCGCGTTCCACACAAATCTTGGCGCGGTGCTGATATTTTACAGAGGCACCGGCATCTACGATGTCAATCTTTGCAGCAATGCTCAGCAAAGCTTCAGCAGCTAAGGCATAATCGTGTAAAAAGCCATGAATATTTGCACCTGAATCTTCGTAGAAAACAGAATTCAAACACAGTTCATCCTCATCACCATTACTCATTTTATCCCAAATAAAATCAGCCGCTTTGCGCGCACGCTCCAACCAGTCAGACCGACCGAAGTAAAAACCCGCATCGGCAAGGGCCCGTATCAACAGACAAGTCCAGCCCATATTCACTTTAGTGTCTTTGCCGGGACGAACACGGTTACTCTCTCGATGGGCAAGCAGTTTTTGACGCGCCGGCGCCAGTCGATTACGCACTTCAAAATCTGGATCGGCGAGCGCCGGATTGGAAGTGCCGTGCTCAAAATTACCTTTTTCAGTGATATTGTACGCCTGACAAATTGCCCGTGCATCTTCCTTTGACAACAGCGCGGACGCTATCTCTTCAGGTGTCCAAACGTAGTAACTGCCTTCCTTTCCGTCACTGTCAGCATCCAGAGCTGCATAAAACCCTCCCCTTTCGGCGCTCATCTCACGCTCCAGCCAACCAATCGTTTCTTCCACTACAGCCGCATAAAGAGGATCCTTTTTGTCCAGCCAGCCGCGGGTATATGCATCCAAAAGTAATGCATTATCATACAGCATCTTCTCAAAATGCGGAATCAGCCAGTGACGGTCGACACTGTAACGGGCAAACCCACCACCAAATTGATCAAACAGGCCGCCATGTGCCATAGCGCGGAGTGTTTGATGACGGACCATTCGAATGCGTTGCATGAGTTCTGGTTCGTTCTCCAGAAAACGACTGCTTTGCAATGCTCCAAGAAAATTGAGCGACATCGACGGCGGAAACTTGGGCGCGTTGCCAAACCCACCGTACTGATCGTCGTGATTACCACAAATGCCCTTAGCCGCATCCACAAGTATAGTTTCCCATGTCTCACGTGTAGAATCACCGCCAACAATTATGGTTGATGCCAAAATATTTTTTTGGATTGCGTCCGCATTTTCTTCCAATTCCGCCCGCGAACGTTTGTAGAAGTCTGCAATTCGCATCAATAGCTGCGGCCAGGGGATAAGACCATTCCCACGATCCTCAGGTGGGAAGTAAGTACCTCCGAAAAAGGGACGCCCATCCGGCAAACAAAACATATTGAGCGGCCAGCCGCCTGAGTGCTGAATCATCTGTACCGCTTCCATATAAACCTGATCAACATCGGGCCGCTCCTCACGATCTACTTTCACACATATAAAATGCTGGTTCATGAGCTTTGCAATGTACTCATTTTCAAAACACTCATGCGCCATCACATGACACCAATGGCAGGCAGAATAACCGATCGAAACTAACAACGGTTTATCAGATTCCTTCGCTGCGGCAAGCGCAGCTGCTCCCCATGGATACCAGTCAACAGGGTTTTCAGCATGCTGTTTTAGGTACAGGCTGTTTTCTTTGTTAAGTCGATTTTGCATTTTGAAACCATTAACGCTGCACATTCGACGTTCAATGTTCGATGTTTAAAAATTGCATTTAATCTTGCGATTTGAGTACGAGTCGGCAGGGCTACCTTTGCATTCTGAAACTATGTCTACGATCCGCATATTATCCGACAAAGTTGCCAATCAAATCGCCGCCGGCGAGGTCATCGAGCGCCCGGTTGCCGTTGTCAAAGAATTGGTGGAAAACAGTATCGATGCCGGAGCAACCAGAATCGAAGTTGAATTCCGCAACGGCGGCAAATCCTACATCCGCGTCGAAGACAACGGTAAGGGAATGTCTCCAAATGAAGCCCTACTCTCCTTGGAACGTCATGCAACCAGCAAAATCCGTGAAGCCACCGATCTAAATGAAGTCCTCAGTTTTGGATTTCGCGGCGAAGCTCTACCTTCGATCGCCTCGGTTTCAAAATTTACATTGCGCACACGGACCGAAGATTCGGAACATGGCACGAAAATACTGGTAAACGCCGGCAAACTTATCGAGAAGAAAGATTGCGGCATGCCGGTGGGCACAGTGATTGAGGTCGCCCACTTGTTTAATTCTGTCCCCGCACGCCGCAAGTTCCTCAAGACCGAATCCACCGAAACAGCACATATAACCTACAACTGTCGACTGTTTGCCGTGGCTCATCCGGCGATCGCGTTTCGTGTACTGGAGAACGGCCGCACGGTTTTTCAGTCGCCGACCTGTACTGATTTGAAGGACAGGGTTGCTGAAATCTGGGGCCGCAGTCTGGCAAATGATCTAATTCCGATCGATAAGCATGATCCTGACATGGGCTATAAACTAACGGGCCTGACTGCAAAACCGGGCATTGGCCGCTCGACTCGACGTGAGCTGGTTACCTTGGTCAATCGACGTCCGGTCGACAGCCGTACACTTAGCTTCGCTGTCCTCGACGCCTACCAGGGTCGCATTCAAAAAGGTCGCTTTCCACCGGCTTTCCTGTTTCTCGATATTTCACCCCAGTTAGTTGACGTCAATGTTCACCCGGCAAAGCGCGAAGTTCGCTTTCGCGATGAAGGTGCGGTTCGCCGGTTTGTGTTGAATGCTGTTATGGAAACACAGGCAGAAGCACAACCCAGCCCGCTTTCTGTTAATCCTGAAAAAGCACCCCCTGCCCAAACACAAACGGTGATTGCTGCAACTGTTCAAAAGCCGGATCAAGCACCTGCAAAAGATAAGACCTTGCAGCCGAATACAGATTCAAAAACCGAAAAAGTGTCCCCGCTACCGAGACCAACAGCTGAAACTCCAAGACCAAACAATCCAAAAACCACTCAAGTTAAGCCAACAACTAAAGCCACCCCAGACAAACCGAATGCAACTCATGAGCCGGACAAACCGCAACTTTCTCCGCAAAGTGCCCCGAGCTGGCGCCTGATTACACTGCTGAAAAAGCGTTATGCACTCTTCGAAACTAACCAAGGGCTCCTTGTCTTACACATCCGCCACGCAGATCAACGTGTACGCTTTGAACGCATTTGTAAAGAGACACAGAATGAAGCAATACCCAGTCAAAATTTACTTATCCCACATCCAGTCGAGCTTGAACCACTCGCATCCGATACCCTGAAATCACAACTTGAGCAGATCAATACTCAAGGCTTTCATATTGAAGAATTCGGACGCAACATCTACCGTATTGAATCGATTCCAGCATGGCTTTCACCGGAGCAGGCAGAGGAGTTTATACGCGACTACATTGACTTGGTACGACTTCGTGGTGGCGCTCGAACACAAGGCAACCTCGACTCAGAAGCGCTCGCTCGCCTTGCTGTCAAAGACAGCTACCGCCGCAACGATTTACTGGATGAATCCTCTGTCCGGCAACTGGCAAAAGAACTGCTCACCTGCGATACGCCACACACCTCCCCTTTTGGTAAACCGACCTTCAGCGAAATTGACTGGAGCGAATGGCATCGGCGCTTCGGTGACTCTTGAACGGTTTGAACATCGAATGCTGAACGTCGAACGCTGAACATTGAACTTCGAATTTGTGAGAGGTTAGATCAGGACATGGTGTACACTGTTATTTATGGCCTGATCTCACCATTCAAGGTTCAGCGTTCGACGTTCGATGTTCACAACGTTCACTCACCCAGCCCGAAGGCTTCATGCACAATACGGGTGGCTTTTTCAGCATCTTTGAAATCAATGCCCACCGAGATTTTGATCTCAGAAGTGCTTATTAATTGAATATTCACCCCGGCACCCGCCAGTGCCTCAAAAAGCGTCGCCGCCACACCGGAATGTGAACGCATGCCAACGCCTACAACAGAGACCTTAGCAATGTCGCTGGCTTCAAATAACTTGCCACTGGCTTCGTCAGGGAACGATTCGGTAACTACTTTTTCTGCCCGGTAGATGTCATCCCGTGGCACAGTAAAGGTCATGTTTGCCTTACCATCCCGACCGAGATTCTGCACGATCATGTCAACACTGATGTCCGCATCGGCTAGAACTTTAAATAGTTTTGCCGCAGTTCCGGGCCGATCGGGCAAGTCACTGACAACGACCTTTGCCTGATTCTTGTCCAATGCGACGCCACTTACGACAACGTCTTCCATAGAGGCTGCTTCTTCTTTCACGATTGTTCCTGGGTTATTATTAAAACTGGAGCGTACTTCAAAAACGACTTTAAATTTCTGCGCAAATTCAACGGCTCGGTTTTGCATTACTTTTGAACCACTGCTGGCAAGTTCAAGCATTTCTTCATAGGCAATCTCATCCAGCTTCCGCGCATTCAGCACAATGCGAGGATCGGCCGTGTAGACGCCATCGACGTCGGTACAAATCTGACAAAGATCTGCTTTGAGAGCGGCTGCAATCGCTATGGCGCTAAGATCGGATCCGCCGCGACCCAACGTGGTGATCTGGCCATCCGGCGAGTGCCCCTGAAATCCAGCGAGTATAACAACCTTGCCCAAATCCAGTTGATCGCGAATATCGCCACCCGAAATATGAGTAATGCGCGCACGTGTATGCGACGGATCGGTCAAGATCCCAGCCTGCGAACCGGTCCTTGAAACAGCCGGCACACCCAAGGCATGCAGCGCCATGGCAGTCAAAGCAATGGTCTCTTGTTCACCGACCGTAAGCAGCATATCCATCTCGCGTTCGTCCGGATTGACATTGATTGATTTCGCCCGGGCAATCAATTCGTTGGTCACGCCTGACCGCGCCGAGACAACAACAACGATCTGATTGCCGGCATCGCGCGTTTCTTTTACACGCTGAGCGACATTTTTGATGCGATCGACATCGCGGACGGAGGTACCGCCATATTTCTGAACAATGAGTGCCATGGTTTGAAGTTTGATTAAGAGTCAGAAGAAATCTAAAATTTCAAATTCAAAATCTAAAATCATCCAACCTGCTCTGGATTAAAAATGCGAATACTCACAGGTGGGTTCAAGACAACAGTCTCTTTTAATAAAGCCGCTTTTGCCGCAGTCATGGCGGATTCATTGCTCTCGTGCGTTGTTAACATGATCAGCGCGCTCCCATCCGGCAGTTCCTTCTGATTCACTGTGGCAAAGCTGATGTGATAACTTGCCAGTATGTTTGATATTTTAGCCAGAACGCCCTCTTCGTCTTTGACATGGATCCGCAGGTAGTAGCAGACCGAAAGTTCTTCGGGATCTGTTAGCTCAAGCCCTTTTGTGAAAGGATAAATCATCTCGCCATCCTTGTCTGAAGTAATTGTTTTCGTCGGACCTTTCAGCATAAAGACTGCATCTGCAATGTCACAAATCACAGAGCTGGAGGTCGCGTCCTGCCCTGCGCCGCGGCCGATCAGAACAGTTGTGCCAACAACATCAC
Organism: uncultured Opitutia bacterium; assembly: GCA_963922575.1. Classification (GTDB taxonomy): domain Bacteria; phylum Verrucomicrobiota; class Verrucomicrobiia; order Opitutales; family Coraliomargaritaceae; genus Lentimonas. The sequence goes on along the minus strand of CAWUII010000015.1, from coordinate 11,680 downwards.
CCGTCACACTTACAGCATTGTATACCTCATCGACCCCGGCAACCACTTCACTCTTCGCAATCAAGGCAGGATGTAAGCGTACGGATAATTTGTTTGCATCAAAATCGCGAGCGATCACGGCCAGAAGCTTTATCTTGTAACCAAGCTGACCCGCAATCCGTATATCCTCCGAGGAAATATCGCGAATGCCTTCGCAGGTGATTTGATTGAGCTTTACCCACTTCCCATGTGCCAGATAAGCAAGGATAACTGCTTTATGCGCCGCATCAATTCCATCCAGATCAAGCGATTCATCTGCCTCAACATAACCTAGCTTTCGGGCATCACCTAAGGTTGCTTCAAAGCTGAGCCCCTCACGCTCCATGCGAGTCAGGATGTAATTCGAGGTGCCGTTGAGAATACCGAAAATGAGCTTAAAACGGTTTGCAACGAGACCTTCACGGATTGTTTTGATGATTGGGATGCCGCCGGCGACAGATGCTTCGTAAAAATAGTGTCCACCGTTTTCACGAGCGATTGCAAAGAGCTCTTCACCGTGTTCGCAAATCAACGCTTTATTGGCAGTGACCACGATCTTCCCTTGCTCCAAAGCACGTCGAGTCAGCGTCAGCGCCTCATCCGTACCGCCCATTAATTCACAAACGATGTCGATTTCCGGGTTGTCGACTACTTTGGCAGGGTCTGTCGAATAGCTTTCTGCGGGCACAGATACAGCGCGTGGTTTTTCCGCATTCTTCACAACAACCTGGGTAATCTCCAGGCGCGCACCCAGACGGAATTCCAGAGACTCGCGGTTTTTCTCGATATTCTTCCAGACACCTTGACCAACGACGCCAAAGCCGAGCAACCCGATACGAACAACATTTTTTTCTAACATAAGAATATGTCCTATTGGAAAATTAGAATATAGAAACAATAAATTTGCTTAAAACACATCCGAAACCCGGCAATCATGGAAAAACATTGAACGTCGGAGCACCGAATTAACCAATCGGTACGATGAATGACTACTTTTTAAAATTACACCCTTTCCTGCATAACTTGAGAAAATCACATCGCAAACAGTTGCGAAAAATTTAAAGAGTGTTTTGTTAGCTGATTCTTTAAACCAAATACATGATGAATGAGTACAGCCCCTGGTCCCGAGATAAGTGGCCGAACAAAGCTTACCAGAATTTACACTTTCTGAACGACGAAAGCGCTCGCAATATCCGTGTTTTGTGCGAGATGACAGAACCCAGCCTTCGCTTTACTCAGGAAAAAATTGAAGACACAATTGTACTGTTTGGCTCCGCCCGAATCATATCGCAAGAAGCAGCTAAAATACGGCTGGAAGAGGCAGAAGCCAACATCAAGGATCCGGAAAATATGTCTTATACCGAGGAACGCGCGCTGCAACTAGCTAAAAGCGCCGTCAAATCGGCGCCTTATTACGACATGGCAGTTGAACTTGCCGAAGAGCTTACCAGCTGGTCCATGAGCCTTGATATTGAAGATCAGCGCCGCTTCGTCATGTGCTCCGGCGGTGGCCCTGGAATCATGGAAGCGGCAAATCTGGGAGCACACAAGGCTGGTGGCAAGTCAATCGGTCTCGGCATCAGCCTGCCCTTTGAGCAAGGCATCAATCCCTACGTCCAGGATAGCCTTAAGTTCGAATTCCACTACTTCTTTGTTCGCAAGTACTGGTTTGTCCTTTTGGCCAAGGCGTTTGTTGCCTTTCCGGGAGGATTTGGAACCATGGACGAACTGTTTGAATCGCTGACTCTGGTACAAACCAAAAAAGTTAACCAGGAACCTCTGATTGTCCTTTTTGGCAGTGAGTTCTGGAAGTCGTTGATTAATTTCGATCTGCTGGTTGAATGGGGTACTGTTTCCAAAGAAGACCTCAAATTGTTCAAAATTGTCGACACGGTAAAAGATGCACGCGACCACATCATCCGGGAACTGACGAAGCGCTACTTATCTGTCTGAGGCCCGGTGCTTCATATTACAGACGGATAATCTTCAAATTTCAAATCCCTCTCTTCGCATCCAGAAGAAACAGTTTCAAGCTGATAAAAAGAGCCCCATGCAATGCGAGCCAATAGGCCGGACTCTGCAAAATAAAATCCACTACCGCATGGCCAAGGGCAGCCAACAGACAAACCTGTAACATCAGAGCACCGAGCGCGTTTCCAGATGTCCTGAACCAAAGCATACCAACCCAGTAGACAAAAATAGATAGTATAATGGCGCACCCGAAAATGCCATATTCGCAGAGGAATTGTACAATATCATTGTGCGCGTAATAGTAAACCCGCCGCCCCAACCAACCACGCTCTCGGTTGTAATATCGATAGTAAATCTCAGGATAATTTCTTTGATACATTGGAAACGTATAACGCCAGGACCCGGCACCCCAACCAAACCAAGGTTCTTCCTGAAACATCTCCCAGGTTATTTTGGTCGTAATCATCCTGGAATCCTGATCGACCATTTTTATCTCCTCCTTGATATCACCGAAACGCTCCCTTATCGCTCCAACATCAATATACCGAACGATTGCATAACTGCCACCACCCATCAACAGAACGGTGATCAACAGTAAAGCTGCTGTCTTGCTCATCCTGGATGCAAGCAACCAGCGGAAGATGACTGCGCAAGTAAAACAAATTGAAACCAGTCCGCCAAAAACAATTCCTCCACGTGAGAGCGCCAGGGCAATGGAAGTAAGGGTTATCACAATGAAGACAAACAGTAACAAATGCGGACCACCGCTCACACCAAGTTCTTCAGACCGGTTTAGATGATAGAAGTAAAGTGCCCCGGAGAGTCCCATGATCAGCGTCAGATAAGCAACGGACTCGTTGCGATAAAAAAACGTCCCCCAGAAATTTGAATTTGGCGACGTTACTGTCCACAAAACAGCGTCTGCTCCGGTAAATTTTTGCAGAATCGCAACGATTGCCATCCCAACACCGCTCAGCAGAAAAATCCAGAGCACTGCGATGATAGACCTACGTCGCTGCAAACCGACCCACAATCCACAGACCAGCAGGTATGCTGCGCTGAAACTAGCCAGCACCCGAAATACATTCATCGTCTTGTACCTGGCAGCTACACCAGAGGGCAACCAATGAACCGCATCGACCTCTTCGAGCCACCAGCCGCTCTCATTCTGCAACTGTATCCAGGCTGGGTTTAATCCTTGAATCAGAAGATAACCCAAAAATGCCAGACTCAACCAAAACACCGGAAATCGGAGCAGGCGCTTGAGATTTTGAACGTTACCGTGCTGCCCGTCGGTGCCATTCCAACGTTGACTAAGCGGAACAATCGACAGAAGAAACGTTAACAGTCCACCGGCAAGCAATACATGCAACGACCAAAGTCGTATGCCGCCAAGTCCCCAAGCTGTAAATGCCAGGGTCAATCCACCGACACACAAAACTGCCCACTCACGCGGTGCAATCGCAGGAACTCTTACCAGGTCACTCAAGAGTAACTCGGCTGATAGGCATCGTGCAGACGCAACAACCCGATTAAACGATCGTTTTCACCTTCGGTGATCGGCAGCACCGAGATTTGTGAACTACGATCTTCCATCAGACGCACAGCATCACCCAGCGACGTTCCGGAGCGAGTGCGAATCGGCGACTTCGTCATGCAATCGCCTACCTTTAGGCCCAGTATATCACCCTCTTTTGACAAAATACGGCGAATATCTCCGTCGGTTATGATACCCAGCAAAGCACTTCCTTCGTCCACCACACAGGCACAGCCCAGTGGAAATTGGGTCATGCGAATAACTACATCGCGCAGAGTTTCGTCGGGTTTCGCCAGTGCCAACTGATCGATTGGATGCATCACATCCTGTACCTTGAGCAACAGATTGCGCCCCAATTGTCCTCCGGGATGATACGTTGCAAACTCTTCCTTCGTGAATTTACGAGCCTGAACCAGCGCCGCTGCAAGAGCATCCCCTATTGCAAGACTAACCGTCGAGCTGGAAGTTGGCATCAGATTCAAAGGATCGGCTTCACTTTCGACGCTGCCATCCAAAACAACATCTGCTGCAGATGCGATCGGTGAATCCATGTTGCCAACAATAGCAATGACCGGAGATTCAAATTTTTTAAACATGGGCATCAACCGCAACACCTCCGCCGTACTACCACTCTTGGAAAGAACGATTGTCGGGTCGCCCGGCTGATACACTCCCAGGTCTCCGTGAATTGCTTCTGCTGCATGCAAAAACACCGATGAGATGCCGCAGCTGGAAAACGTAGCAGCAAGTTTTGTGCCGATACGTCCGGATTTGCCAATACCGCAGACAACCAGCTTGCTCTTGGACTTCAGGATAACATCCAGCGCTTTTTCGAAGGACTCATCCAATCGTTTTGCTGCCAGCTCTATTGCAGTGGCTTCAGCCATCATGGCCTGCCGCCCTACTTCAAGTCGACTCAAACTTTTTTTACTCATCTTCCGGTTTTAAATGAAGTATTTTTTCAGGTAAAGCAATTTACTTAAATCGCTTGTCAGACTTATCATTACGACTATAAAAACATATTTAATTTTCCAATAGTTCCATGTTCAAAAAAATATTCATCTCTATTCTCATACTTTCTCTTGTTGGCGCACTGATTCTGTATTTTTTCGGCTCAAGCATACTAGGTAAAAGCGTGAAAACAATTGTCGAAACGGTGGGCACCGAAGTGACTCAAACTCCGGTACGACTGGATACAGTCAAGCTTTCCATCCTATCGGGAAACGGCAAACTGAGTGGTTTGTATGTCGGTAATCCGAAAGGATTTTCCAGCGAAAACATTTTTGCCCTGAGTCAGATTGAGATTGATCTGGAATCCCGGACGCTCACCAGTGATGAGATTGTTATCAACAAGATTTACATCAAAGAGCCTCACGTTAGCTATGAGAAGAAATTAACAACCTCAAACCTGAAGGAGCTGCTCAAAAATATAGAAGAGAGTACCGGCGGCGGCGAGACAACTGAGCCTGAAGAACAACAGACGGAAGCTCCTGCGGAAGAAGAAACCAGCGCACCCGGTAAGAACATACTGATCAAAGAGTTGATTATCGAAAACCCAAACGTATTTCTTGGCTTAATGGGCGTTGGCCAGACGATCACACTGCCTTCCATTGAGCTCACCAACATCAGCAGCTCCGAAGAAAAAATTGCAGGCACTATCCTGGAAAAAGTAATCGCAGAAATCTTCAAAGGAATCAAGTCCGCCACTCCCGGTGCAGCCGGTAATTTTATTGATTCGACAAAGAAGCCGCTTCAGGACGTAAATGATGGCATCAAGGGTCTGTTTGGTAAGTAACTTAGAGAGTAAAACTGAATAAATCCAAATCTTCATCGAGAATCGAAATCAATTTAGATTAAACCCGAATGATGCATTAGGCTGTGATGGAATTACTTTATTCCTAACAGATTGCAGAAGTACACATAGTTCTAATGCATAATTCGGGTTAAATGAGATCGACCTGAAGTAATAATTGAAAAGGGAGACTTGTTCCCTGTTCTCCATATTGCAGCAACCGCAAAACGTCTCAGGAAGATCACATCACATCCAGATCTACCAGAATCTCACGCGGACTAGAACCATTCTCAGGGCCGACAATGCCGCGCGCTTCCAAGGCTTCCATGAGGCGAGCTGCCCGATTATAGCCTATGCGTAGTCGACGCTGTAGCATAGAGGTCGAAGCACGTTTGGTGCTGCGCAGCACATCAATCGCATCCGGCAAAAGCTCGTCACTCTCTTCCCCACCTATATTCGCTCCAGAACCGTCATCGTCACCGGCATCAATTTGCCGCTGCACCTCTGCTGCAAACACCGGTGGTTCATTACTTTCCTTTAAAAATTCGACGATTGAATTGATCTCATCATCCGAGACAAAGGCCCCTTGGGCACGCATCAGATTAGAGGTGCCGGGAGGAATGAATAACATATCGCCTTTGCCAATAAGCGCTTCTGCGCCTCCGCTATCCAGAATGGTGCGACTATCAATCTTTGAAGCCACTTTGAAGGATATGCGACTTGGCAGATTGGCCTTGATGACACCGGTAATCACATTTACCGAAGGTCGCTGTGTGGCAAGGATCAGGTGAATCCCCGCGGCACGTGCGAGCTGTGCCAGACGCGCAATGCAGGTTTCAATATCCGCAGGCGCTACCATCATCAGATCGGCAAGTTCATCAATCACGCACACGATGTACGGCAGTTTCTTTTTTGGAATTTCAAAAGCGTCGTCATCACGCGGCACTTCAATGTTGCTGACTGCAGCGCGCTCTTCAGCGCTCATCTCCGCATCCATCATTTCCGCCTTGGCCTGCTCTTCTTTATCTTTGAGGAGCTTTGCATTGAAGCCGGCAATGTTACGAACATTTGTCTTCGCGAAAACCTGATAGCGATGCTCCATCTCGGCAATCAGCCATTTCAAAGCACCTGGAACCTTCTTTGGCTCGGTCACAACGGGTATAAGCATGTGTGGCAATGCATTGTAAGTCTGCATCTCGACCACCTTCGGATCGACCATGATAAACCTAAGGTCTTCGGGTCCTGAATGGTACAGAAGTGAAGCAATAATTGCATTGATACAAACCGTCTTTCCTGAACCAGTGGAACCAGCGATCAGCACGTGCGGCATCTTGGTGAGGTCCGTTACGATTGGTTTGCCAGTCACGTCCTTGCCCAATACGATTGGTATCTCAGCCTTGGCTTCCGCCCAGGCCTTAGATTCGACAATGTCGCGCATACACACGGCTTCGGCAATTTTGTTAGGAACTTCAATGCCGACAGTTCCCTTACCGGGCACTGGAGCCAGTATACGCACGGAGGTTGCCTTCAGTCCCAAGGCAATGTTCTTGTCGAGATTGGCAATTTTCTCCACCCGCACGCCTGGAGCCGGTGTTACTTCATAACGGGTAATTACCGGCCCTGTATGAATTTCACCGGGTATGACCTTCACGCCAAATTCATCGAGTGTGCGCACCAGCGCCTCCATGGTGCCGGCATGGTCTTCGCTACGCATCGCCTGCCTGGCCTGCGATTGAGCCAGCAAATTGATTGGCGGAAAAATGTAATCTCCGCGGCGTTCCGGAATACTTGCAACCGCCTTTTCAGTCTTTTCTTCAACAACTACTTTGATCATTGAAGGATCAAACTTTGGTTTTGCTGATGTTGATTCAGCGGCCGAAGATCGTGATTTAGATTCTGCTGATGCAGTTTTCTGACCAACATTTCCTCGTTGTAGTCCTGAGGGAGAACTTATTGAAGAAGGCAGTAGACTCGGACGTTCCCTGGATTTATAATCAACATCCGAACTATCGTCGTCCTGCGGTAGGGAATTTTTTGTTGCCTTAGCAATTGCACGTTCTGCTTTTGCTTGACGCTTGGCTTCAAGGCGCTGCGCACGGATCTCTTTGCGTGCCTTCCTTGACTGAATCCATGACTCCAGCAAGCTTTTGAAGGTAGACTTCACAGCTGTTCGCAAACGCTCCAAATTATTGGTAAAGACAATCACCGAGCTGATAAAAAATCCCATCAGAAGTATGAGAAAACTGCCAAAAGAGCCAATATAAGGCCGCAGTACGAAACTGACTAACAATTCGCCAACACTGCCGCCAACTCCCTGAGAAAGCTGACGCTCAAAAAAGCCACCCTGCACTTGCATCAACTGCTCAGACTCCAGCATTGCAAACAATCCGGACGCACAGATAAGAGAAACGATTGAGGCAACTGCACTTCTAGACCGCTTGCCAGGCTCCTGATGTGTTGAAAAACGCACACCTGTCCATAAAAAATAAACCGGTATCAACCAGGTGCCGACACCAAAAAGGTAAAATGCCCAGAAACTTCCTTCCGCTCCTAAAAAACCGACCAGATTTGTCTCCGGTTCCGTGGTATGCTGACGTGATTGTGCGATATCGAAGTGCCAAATTGCTACCAGACTGCAGATTGCCAGAAAGAAGCATGTTACTGCCACGAAGGGACGCAACCCAGCCGTACGTGGCTGAGAAACAATTTTTTTTGTTGCTACTTTTCTATCTATTTTTTTAGTCATTCTTATTTCAGTACTCCAAAACAACTCACAAGTAGAAGCAAAAAATGCAACTCATTGAATTCAGACCTTTGTATATGGAACGCATTTGGGGTGGGAAAAATTTTGAATCCAAATTGTGTCGCAAACTGCCTGAAGGCAAACCAATTGGTGAAAGCTGGGAAATCGTCGATCGACCTGACCAGCAGTCGGTTGTGGCCAGCGGCCCGCTGGAGGGGAAAACTTTACGCGAATTGCTTACCCTTTTACCCTCCGAACTTTTAGGACCCGACTATGATCCACAGCGACCATTCCCGATACTGGTAAAGTGGCTCGACTGCTGCGAACGCCTGAGTTTACAGGTGCATCCTCCACTCGAAATTGCAGCTGAGCTGCAGGGCGAGCCGAAGACCGAAAACTGGTACATCGCCAACGCGAACAGTAACGCGTCTATCGTTGCAGGCCTGCGCCCGAATGTAACTCGGGAAATGTTTGAACGTTCAATGGCCGAAGGTACTATTGAAGACTGTGTCCAGACACTACCGACAAATACCGGTGATCATATTCTGATCAAAAGTGGCTGTGTGCATGCCATCAAAGCAGGCAACCTGATTCTGGAAATCCAGCAGAACTCAGATACTACCTACCGATTGGATGACTGGGGCCGTCTAGGGCTCGATGGCAAACCGCGACAATTACATACGCATAGAGGATTACAGTCGATAAACTTCAGCGATCCTCAGGTAGAACTCCAAAAAGCAGATATAAATAAAACCGTAATTGCCGATTGCAGCGAATTTCGTATCCGCAAATTTGATCTTGGCCCTGACGACGTTCCGATGTCGTTTCCTTCGCATGAACAAGCACGCCTCTTCCATGTCGTTTCGGGGAGTTTACACGATCTGATTTCCGGACAAAAACTTCAATACAGTAAAAACTACCTGCAACCCTATGCAACCGAACTTTCGATCGTTGCAGAAACCAAGTCGACGCTTCTGGTAACAGATAATTTTTTGGATTGATTCGGCTAATCCGAGATAAACAAGGTTTTCCAAATTCGAAGATTGTGCAATTCGGGTTGAATTCCTGTAGACAATGTTCATGTTTCATTTTTTATCTCAAATCAGATGGATTAAACCGTATAAGTTTGAACCGCTAATTTGCTTTTCAAAATGACAGACAAAACAACTGAAAATCACCCAGACTCAAACGACGACTCTGAAGTCGAATACACTGAAAAGGCTGAAAACCGCACTGAAGAGGCTCCCGATAATAACGGAGAACCTTCGGCAGACTTCGACGAGTCTTCAGTTGTCGAAGAAACACCTCTGGAAAAAGCTGAAAAAGAAGCAGCTGAAATGAAAACACGCTGGCTGCGCTCAGTCGCCGACCTCGAAAATTACCGCAAACGAATTGCACGTGAAAAACAGGACATTATTCGCAACGCAGCAGCAAACGTCATAGAATCAATGCTCCCAGTGATTGACAATATGAAGCTCGGCTTGCAAGCAGCAGAGAATCATCCAGAGGCAAAGGACGTTGTCGTTGGTTTCAAAATGGTTGATGATCAGCTTAAGCGCTCGCTTCAGGAACAGGGTCTCGAAGAACTAATCCCGGATGGTGAAACCTTTGACCCAAACCTGCACGAATGCATTTCGCATCAGACCTCGACGGATATTGAGGAAGGAAAAGTAATACAAACTGTACGCGCTGGCTATCGTTTGAATGAAAAACTGATTCGCGCGGCAAGCGTCATTGTCTCCAGTGGCTCTGAATAGTTCATACCAACACTTTTAAATTCCTATGTCACAAGCAGATTTATATGAAACACTCGGTGTTGCTCGGGACGCGTCAGCGGATGAGCTAAAGAAAGCTTACCGCAAGCTCGCGGTGAAGCATCATCCCGATAAAAATCCGGGAAATAAAGAGGCCGAGGCAAAATTTAAGGAGATATCCGCTGCCTATGATATTCTGAAGGATCCGGAGAAGCGTGCAGCCTACGACCGGTATGGTCATGCAGCGTTTCAGGGCGGAATGGGCAGTGGCGGTGGCAGCCGCGGTGGCCATGATCCATTCGATATATTTAGAGATGCTTTCAGTGGCGGCGATAGCGGCGGTATCTTTGAAGAGTTTTTCGGAGGCAGTGGCAGATCGTCCTCTCAGGGAGGAGCAACCCATGGTTCCGATTTGCGTTATGATCTACAGATTACCTTGGAAGAAGCTGTAAAAGGCTGCGAAAAAGAAATCCGTTATAAGCGCCCGATTCAATGCAGTCGCTGCAAAGGTGAAGGCGCAGAGCCTGGCTCTAAAAAAACAACCTGTTCAACCTGTGGGGGCAGCGGTCAGTTATCTTCAAATCGTGGCTTTATCAGTTTTCGTCAAGTCTGTCCAAACTGTCAGGGTGCAGGCGTCTCGGTTGATAAACCATGTACCCAATGCCACGGTGAAGGTCGTAAAATGGATACCAGCACCGTAAAAGTTCGTATACCGGCAGGTGTCTCTACAGGCTCAAAACTACGTTCTGCCGGCAAAGGTGAAGCTGGACATATGGGCGGCCAAAGCGGTGATCTCTATATTATAATTCACGTTAAGAAACATGATCTCTTCGAGCGTCATGACTACGATCTTTTTTGTGAAATCCCGATCAAATTCACCCTCGCTGCACTGGGCGGCTCCATAAATGTGCCAACCTTATTTGGCAAAGGTTCGCTAAAAATCCCGGCAGGTACACAGACGGGAACAACATTTCGCCTGCGTGGCCAAGGTGTGCCATATATTCGCGGTAGTGGCAAAGGTGATCTGCTGATTCGAGTACAGGTTGAAGTGCCTGCAAAACTAAACAAGGAACAGACAAAAAAACTGGAGGAATTTGCAGATGCTTGCGGTGATCCCGAAAACCCAATGGGTGATTCTTTTGTTAAAAAAGCAAAAAAGTTTTTCGGTTAATTCTGTCTTTGTAATCCACTTACCTTATGGCGTATCCAATCGTAATATTAGGCTCCGGGCGAGGCACAAATGCCGAGTCATTGCTCAAGGCAGAGGCAAATAAACAGCTAGGTAACGCAAAAATCGCCGCGATAATCAGCGATCATGAAGATGCCGGCATATTAACACTCGGGCAGAAATTCACCGTCCCGGCCATTTACATTGACCCTGGCCGGAAGGGCCCGCACCTCAGCAAGCAAGCAGAGCAAAACTATATCGATCGAATTACCGCCTTTTCGCCTAAGCTCATTGTACTTGCAGGCTTTATGCGCATCATCAGCCGTCCATTTATCGACGCATTTGAAAGTAATATTGTTAATTTACACCCCAGTCTACTGCCCAGTTTCCCCGGCCTGGATGGAGTTGGCCAGGCCTTCAAGCACGGCGTCAAAATAACCGGATGTACGGTGCATTGGGTCACACCAGACCTGGATGCCGGCCCAATTATTGATCAAAAGGTCGTACAAGTTGAAAAGAAGGACACTCTGGAACTTCTCGAAAGAAAAGTTCACATAGTCGAACACCAATTGCTTCCCGATGTAGTCGCCCGACTGAGCACTGGGAAGATCAAAAAAGAGGAGTGAAAAGTGGGTTCTTCGCGATTTATTGTGGAAAGAAAACATTCGGCATTCAAGTTTCAGAGTTTTGAGCACTC
>CAWUII010000014.1:0-39586 GCA_963922575.1 uncultured Opitutia bacterium | reverse complement strand
CGGGGATGGTGCTGCGCTACCTGAATGCGATCTGTACAAGTAATTATAGGCTTAGCTATAAAGCCCATTGCTCTTTTCAAGCTGCACACATCTGGACTACTATGATCTCATTTCTAGTTTTTATAGCAATGTGGCGCAATGCCGCACTGGGGTTTAAAACCCCGTGTCTTTGCTGATTTCCGATTGTTTGCTCAACAATCGGAAACGCTTCGTCCAAATCCCATGTTTTGGTGCGAGAAATAATGCCACTGCAAAAATCAGTCCGGAGGCAACTGCTATCATCCCGGAAGTTGAGGTTGTATCAATCAGACTGGCATCAATACCCAGCCAGCCGGTAAACGAGAGCGCAAAAATATGCCCCAGGATTGTCGACACTATTGCCAGTACAACACTCACCAGAATCATCCAGTGTAACCGATCGGTAAGCAGATGCGCTGTAGCCGCAGGAACGATCAGCATGGCAATCACAATAATACTTCCGACAACCTCGAATGCTGCGACAGTGGTAATAGCCACCAAGGTCATTAGCAAATAATGCATGTGATTAGCATTAATACCCATCGTTGACGACAGCTCAGGATCAAAGGATGAGATACGCAATTCCTTGAAAAACAAAACCACAAACAATGTATTGACCAGACATACCGGAGCCAACACGAGAGCTGCACGCGGCAAATCGATAGCCATACCAAAGAGCTTTGTGCGCCAAACAACATCCAGCGGCGTCAGCTCGATCGCTCCGTAAAGGACACAACTCGCATCCAAATCGACATGATCCGCTGCCCGAACGATCAGTACCAGCCCCAAGGCAAACAATGTTGTAAACACAATACCCATTGACGCACCCTGATCCACTTTACCAAAACGACTGATCCACTGGGTAAACACTGCAGTCAGTACGCCAACTACAGCAGCTCCGATAAACATGGTCAGGCTCGCTCGGGCACCGGTGACCAGAAACGCAATCGCCAGACCCGGTAAAACCGCATGGCTAATCGCATCGCCCATCATGCTCATTTTACGAAGCACCAGAAAATTCCCCAGCAATGCACAGGAGACTGCCGCCAGCATCCCGACAATTACGATCCATGTATCGATTGCGTACCAGTCCATCGTTCAATCCCCCGGAGTAATCGGATGTGGGCTTGCCGGGACTGCGAGCCCTTTTGCCGTGTGCAGTTTTACCAACTTCGCTTCAAGCAACGCGACAAGCTTCTCTCCCAGCACGTGCTCGACGGCATCCGCATCGCGGTCAACCCGGCTGGCAGCGACATCTGCGTATTCGATCAGATACAGCTCCCAAAGACGATGATTACGCGTGATACGTGCTGCCGCTTCAAGACCCGCTTCTGTGAGTGAAATGGTGTCTTCTCTGGTAACAGCATCGATCAGACCATTGTGGTAAGCCCGCCTTAAGTGATGCCGCAGTTGCTTGTCGCTCCAGGTACGACGACCTCGAATCTGCCGAAAAGGCACCGCCCGAATCACAATCTCGTCGCTCTGGACATTGTCTGCTTCCAGAATCTCGTACAGGGCGCGGAGCAGATGCTGGCGGCCAACCGTACCCCGCAAACTCAACTGACGAAACCAGACAACCAAAACACCGTGGTTTTTACCAAATAACAGACTAATCATGAAAAAGACTGCCGCGACCAGGACAATCAAAGCGCCCGCCGGCATATTTGGAATCAGGGCCGAAATACTCGCACCTGTCCAGCCACTCAAACCGCCGATCAAGGCTGATCCGAGCAGCATTTGATCCAGGTGATCCGTCCAGAACCTAGCTGCTGCCGCTGGAATGATCAGAAATGCTATAATCAAGATAAGTCCGACCGATTGCAGGCCTGCCACCGTCACCGCCGCAACCATAGCCAACAGAATAACGTCTAGCCACTTGACCGGCCATCCCTGAGCAGCGGCATACGCTTCGTCAAAGCAAAGCATACGAAATTCTTTGTACAGCAGAGCCGTGCCCAACAGGACGCACATCGTGACTATTGCCAGAAGTTTAAAATCACTAAATACCATGGCTGCCGTCTTACCGTAGATAAAAGACTCCAGACCTGCCGCAGCCCCTTCCGGCATTTGGGTAATCATCGTAATCAGCACAACACCCGCTCCAAAAAAAACACTCAGCACAATTCCCATAGCAGTATCATCTTTGATCCGCGAATGATTGCGGATGAAAAGGACGACCATACAACCGAACACGCCCGTAACCGTCGCACCCATCAACAGCAGCGGTAGTGACTTACCGTCTCCACCCAAAAGAATGCCGATAAAAAAAGCGATGCAGACACCTGGCAAGGTTGCGTGCGAAAGCGTGTCACCCATAAGCGAACGCCTGCGCAAAAGCAGGAAGCTCCCCATGAGCCCACAGGCGCTTCCCAGCAACAGTGTACAGGTAACAACCAGTCGAGTATTATAATTCTGCAACAGCAGAATATCAAAAATTTCCGAGAACTCAGACATCGATCGAAATCCTGCTAGCGTGATTTAGCAAGTTTCTCGGCAGCTTCACTGAGCAGAGAGAGTGTGCCACCGTAGGTTTTGTGTAGATTACCCTGATTAAAGACTGCCTCGGTTGGTCCAGAAGCAACCACCCGCATATTAAGCAGTACGGTCCAATCAAAGTACTGCGAAACTGTTGCCAGATCATGGTGTACCACAAGACAGGTTTTGCCACGTCGCTGCAAATCTTTCAACAGTTCGACAATCGCCCGCTCCGTCGCTGCATCGACTGCGGCAAACGGTTCGTCCATAAAGTAAATATCTGCATCCTGCACCAGTGCACGAGCCAGGAAGGTACGCTGCTGCTGCCCCCCCGAGAGTTGACTGATTTGGCGATCTGCATACTCCGCCAGCCCTACGCGATCCAGCGCCTGCATAGCCAGACTTTTCGAGCGCTTGTTGACACGACGAAACCAACCTAGCGTGCCATACGTCCCCATTGCGACTACATCCAACGCGCTCACAGGAAAATCCCAGTCCACACTTTCACGTTGTGGCACGTAGCCCACTCGTTTGCGAGCTTTCTCATATGTGGAACCATAGATGGATACTTCGCCGGAAGTGCGTGGCACCAGATTCAGGCAAGCCTTGATCAGAGTGCTCTTCCCAGCACCGTTAGGGCCGACAATACCCACCAGTTTTCCCTCCGGTATTTCCAAATCGACGTCCCATATCACCGGCTTGCGGTGGTAGGCAACTGTAAGATCCTGAATAACGAGTGGCAGCGGCCCGGAGACTAGAGACTCTTTTGCTGTTTGATCGAAATGTTCAGGTGCTGCATTCATTTGATTGGTTAACCTAAGCAAAGACGGGCGCGAATCAACCGCCGATTTTATATTACCTAGCGTGAAACACTGTTCAGTTTACCTTGTAGACCCCCTTCAGGCACCTCTCCGCCAAGCGCTCTTGCGATGGTTGTAACATTGTGATCAATCATACCGATGTAAGTACCTTCATAGGTGCCTGCCTGACCCATTGCATCTGAAAATAGTGTTCCACCAATCTGTAGCGAATGACCCTGCGCTGTCGCTCCTTCAATCAGAGCCCGTACATTTTTGTCAGACACAGATGTTTCAACGAAAATCGCTGGTACTTTACGCTCAATAATAAAGTCGATCAGTTCTTCGATGTCTCGAACTCCGGCTTCGGACTCTGTACTGAGCCCCTGTATCCCACGCACGGTCAAGCCTGTTGCCTGCCCCAGATAATTAAAGGCATCGTGTGCCGTTACCAAAACACGCTGCGCTTCCGGAATGGATGCGATTGACTCTTTTACGTAAGCATCCAGCGTCTCAAGTTTTTTAGTATATTGCGCTGCATTTTTACGATAAATCGAGCCATGTTCCGGATCAAAGTCCGACAAGGTTTCAGCAACTACAGCAACCGCTTGCATCCAGCCACGCACATCCATCCAGATATGGGGATCTGCATGTCCCGAATTATCTTTTTTTTCCAGCAGATAGTCCGCGTCCTCAAGAATCGCTTCCGTAACTGCCTTTACCCGTTTCCCTGAACCGGCAATACGAGCCAGCACATTCGTCATTTTACCCTCCAGTAAAAGACCGTTGTAAAACACTACATCTGCTCCATTTAATTTAACTACATCGCCTCGGGTAGGCTTGTACAGGTGAGGGTCGATTCCTTCGCCAATGAGCCCTTTAACTTCAGCACACTCTCCAACTACATTGCGGACAATATCCGTGATCATTCCAATCGTGCAAACAATTGTGTAGGAATCACCTGAAAGATTTTTTGCAACGACGGGTGATGGCTCACTTCGATCACTGCAACCAATCACGACTGATGCAAAGACCACGACAAAAGTCCATATCCCTGTGCGCGTTTTTAATAATTTCATTGTTTGAGTAAGCAGAACATGAGCGACAGATCGTCAAACCGCAATTCACATAAGACAAAATATCACACTTCCGAATAGATTCCACAAATCAACCGATCCCTGCGTACTTCAGATTTTCCAGAAATTCAGCACGCCAGTGATAGTCTGTCAGCAAAGTATCATCACGTTCACCTAGCAATAATGTGGCCAGAAACAATGCCTCTACCGAAGCCAGACCAGCGACCGGATCTTTTACAATCTTACTCTTACGTGGGAAGGCTCCCTCAACCGGTGGTAGTGTACGATACACGCCCGCCCCATTCACACACGCTTCCAGCTGTGGCAACAGGCGCCAGGTACTGTCCAGAAGCAACAGCGGGCGGCCAGCATCTTCAATTGACAGTTCTGGAGCACCCAAGGCAAGCACGGTGAATCCAGTCATATCAAAGGTCCATCCTGGCTTGAAACACAGGAACTGTATGTTGGCACGTGCTTCAAGCGGCGTCAGGCTGCACTTGCTACGCCGTTCTTTGTGATGACGAATGACTGTGACAGGAATCACGGCAAAAACTTGGGTTCCGTTAGTTCGACAGTTCCCTTCATGAGCCACTCAGATGCAGCTATATGTCCTTCTGTTCCGAGCAATTTACTTAATTCCGCCGCACCGACGGCGGCAGATTGGCCTACCTGAGGATCTCCTAGCGCTTTTAAAATCTGTTTTGCAAGCTGCTTGGGCCTGGCGGCGCCTTGTATGAATTCTGGGTGCAAGGGTCGATCCAACAGAAAGTTAGCAATTCCAATGTACGGGATACGGACCAGCAGACGCCCGAGCAAATAACTAATTGGATTGAGACGATAGACAATTGCACCTGGTATTCCCGACAAGGCACAAGCCAACGACATTGTTCCCGAACTCATCAGTACAGCGCTTGCTGAAAGAACATCACTGTCATTAGGCAACAGTTGAACGGATTTTTGTAAGTCATGATAGTCTTCAAGCACTTCATCAAGTACATTACGTATCTCCTGACTCGGATAGATCACCCTTGCCTGCAGGTCCGGCCTTGAATTCCGCGCCAGACGAAACCCATCCAGCAAAATCGGGAAAATTCGACTTACGGCAGCGACCCGACTGCCGGGAAGCAGTAGTACCGGGGCCGAGGAGTTGTACTGAAACGGCAGCTTGTACGCTTTGTGTATGAAGGGGTGACCCACAAATTCAACCGGCAGATCTGTGTCGGCAAAGCACTCGACTTCAAACGGAAAGATAACACCCAAACGATCTAAAGTACGCGCCATTGCAAAACGTCTTTTTGCCTTCCACGCCCAGATCTGTGGGCTGATGTAATAGCTAATCCCGATTGTGCCACCACCTTTTACGCTTAATCCGCGCTTAAACAGTTGTTCTGCAAGGCGTAGATTGAACCCCGGATAATCGACCAGACAGATGTGCTTCGGGCGATAGCGTTCAATCCAGTCCAAAGTTTGCTCAAACAATTTTTTGAAAAAGCGGTACTGTTTTGCAACTTCGACAAATCCTACGATGGAAACAGAAGTCAGATCATACAGTAGCTGAACACCCTCAGCTGCTAGCTTGTCGCCTCCAAGGCAGACAACGTTCAAATCTGGATGGCCGGTACGCGCGTCTGCAATTAGCTGGGCAGCGTGTTCATCCCCCGAATGCTCGCCTGCTATGATCAGCAAATCAGGCTGACCGTTATCGGGTGCAGGAAATTTTGAAAGGACTGGATGTAAATCTGGCAAGCTGACAATTGAAAGGCTGCAATTTGAAATCTCAAATTTATTTCTCAGCATGTATCAGTTCAGTAATCTGGATCGCAAGCTCCAATGCTGACTTACCCAGATCTGCACCTACCTTCGGCTGGCCCGCATGTCGAACCACTTCAATAAACGACATGAGTTCAAGTTTGAGCGGCTCATCTTTTTCAATGGGTATTTCTTCGCGCACAAGTTCGACAGCTTCTTTGCGCAGAAAATGACCGCACTGATTCATAAAATCCAGGGACAAGTAGTTTGAAGACTGAAATATACGAATCTCTCGAACTTTTTTTGTACTAACCCGACTAGTATTAATATTTGCGACACAACCGTTTTCGAATGTGATGCGCGCATTGGCAATGTCCTCGCTCTTCGAGAGCACATTTACCCCCACTGCATCGACGCGTTTTATCGGCGAACGCACCAGAGCGAGAATGACACCAAGATCATGAATCATCAGATCCAGCACAACGCCTACCTCAGTACCTCTTGGATTAAAGGGTGCTAGACGTTCTGCAGTGATAAACCGAGGCGCGCTTACAGCTTTTTCCAGATAGCTCATAACTGGATTGTAGTGTTCGATATGTCCTACCTGAATAATTCGATTCGTAGCTTTTGCAGCTTTCAAAATAGCTTCCGCTTCTTTGAGGCTGGTACACAGTGGCTTTTCAATCAAGAGATGGCACCCGTCCTCAAGCAATGGAATTGCTACTTCAAAATGCCTGTCTGTAGGCACAACAACGCTAACTGCATCGCAGTTCGCAGCCAGGGCCTGTATTGAATCAAAACGTCTACAGTTATATTTTTCACAGATTTCAGCCGCTCGCGTATCGTCTTGTTCAACAATGCCAGCAAGCTCGCAGGCATCCAGATCAGAATAAATGCGCGCGTGATGTTGCCCTAAGTAACCGGTACCTACAACACCGCAGCGGATTTTTGAATCGTTCGGCATATCTTGCTAAACTTTTTCTTTTAAGTGTTAAAAGATGCTTTACTCGTTTCCAGTAAGCAGCTGAAGAGCCCACTCTTGAATTTTTTTGGCAGCGCTTTGTGTCGGCGCATCGATTGCAAAACGAATACCGATATCCATGTACATGCGATCTGGTTCCGCAACCCGAACAGGCTCTTCCAGTACTGCAGGCTCGTAAAGCCATGACCCACCCGACACGTAAAAGTCAGACCCGTCATAAGCCAATTCTGCGGATCCACCAATCACATCGGAAAACTGATCAGCGCCGGGAGTACCTCTTTCGAAATCGAACCCACCAGTCCATTTTCCCTCTGCAATCAATTTCTTTATCAATTCAGCGTATACTGAATCATTTATCATCTCGGATTGCGCTTTATCTTCTTTATCGAAACCGGTCAGACCTAAAGGAACTGCAAGCGAAAGATCCGACTGACGTATAAAATCAGAACACTCTTCTGGTTTTAGCAGACGGAACCCAAAGAATTTAGCCATTCTAAGGACTTCTTTGGGTTCATTCAAATGGGCAGGCACGTCAGTTTTGGAAAATGCTTTTATTGGAGTAAATACTTTTTTATTACGAAACTGCCATTTACTGAGAGGTGAAAATCCTGCGCCCATCCCTACCTCGAAGGAACGCGGCCAAAAGCTATCTTGCAGGGTCAGGTAATATTCCGTATCGAAATTACAAATATTTGATAGCTGGGTATACTGCAAAAGCGCCAAAGGACTTTGCTGAACAAAAACAAGGCCATTCTGTGTTTCAAGAGGGAGAAATACTAATCGACCCGCTCTGCCTTCGAATAAGACCTCGATTCGGGATGAATCATCACTTATAGAAACAGACGTTACTCCGCTAACCTTTTCTATTTGGTCGAGAAAGGTTTCTGACGATGAAGAGTTCTTTTCGTCAGATTGCGCAAGTAGACCCGTGTAAAACTTTTTTGTTAAAGGTGATTTGGTCGAGTCCCTCAATCTTTCTAATTCCGCTTTCGAGAGTGTTTCTGCACTCTGATCCTGACTGTAACGATCACAAAAGAGCGCAATTTCACTAAATTCTTTTTGCTGCTGAGTATGAAGCTGTTGTGGTAGATAAGTTGCCAGATTTTGATAAAGCTCCAGAAGCTTTTTTGAGTTTTTAGTGCCCAGTTCTTGAGCATTCTTCTCAAACGCCGCAAATAGCATGTTTTTCAATTCACTGGTCTGTTCTTTGGAATTCAGTGCATTATACGCTTGAGTAAGTCTAGTTAGCTGTACCTGGTCAACCTGACCTTTGGCCATCAGGTTTTTTAAATACCAGATAAAGTCTCCTGATTTTCCGATAGCTATAGTATTATCCGATATGTCAGCTCTGATAATGTCCAGCCGGGAGCCAAACATACCTTCCAAATAAAGGGGATTTTGGATTATCGTCACAATTCTTTCTTTTAACTCGGCACTTTTTTCGTCCTTTTGGCCTTCAAAATAACTGGCCTCAAGTTCCGCAAATGACTGACTGAGCTCTGCGAGTAAATCATCAACTGAAAGACTTATTTCCTGGCTTACTCTACGAACCGATTCAACATCTCCGGCTTCAACATTTGCAGCAGTATACTTGTTAAATAAGTAATCAGACAGATGTTGCTGCAGTTTTTCACTCTCTGGATACGTTAAGTGCCCTTCCGAATTTTCTGGTATGGATGGACTATCCAATGGCTTTAGGGCAACGATCAGACGATTGATTTTATCTTTAAATTCAGAGAACATCTGGGCCTCTTCTACTGTATCTTTTTTAAGAATTTGCGCCCGTATGGCTTTCTCGTGCCCTTTAACCACATCGGTCAGACGATTATCCTGCAACTGTCCCAGACTGGTTTCTAAAAAAAAGTCCCACAGGTCCAGATCAACACTCTTCACTAGTGTTTGCATTTCAGGCAAAACAGCCGGCTCCTCTAATACTTGTCCTATGGCTTGTTCCTCTATCACTTGTTCAACAACACTCGGCTCTTCGGCAACCAGCTCTTCGACAACCGGCTCTTCGGCAATCGGCTCTTCAACAACCGGCTCTTCAACAACTGGCTCTTCGACAACTTTCTCGATGATCTGTTCTTCTGCTGCTTGCTTAACAGTGGCTGCCGCCTGACTCTGAAGATGGTCTTTATGATTAACCTTCAATAATTTTACCAATTCGTGAATTGATTCCAGGGAAACTTCTTTCTCTAAGACGCCTTGCCACGCAGAATTCTCAGAGAGTTTATCGAGTTGTATTTCGTCTATCTCAATGAATTCAGGATAGCCAAATTCCTCTAACAAAACTGCATATTGTTCCCGAAACTGTTTAGCACTTTCGGATGTAGTGATCATATTTTGCACGCATCTTTGAATAAGCTTAGCATGCTTAGGATAAACTTCATGCAGCGGCTTAATGATCGAGTTCCACAAGATCTTGGTCTCCAGTACAATCTCTCTAAGCACGTTTCGACTGCTTATGTGCGCTTTCAACTGCTCGATTAATCCGGACCCAAAATCAGGCACTATAGGTTGTTGCGAAAAGTCTATATCAATAAATGAAGGCACTGGATAATTTTGTCGCTTCAGTTCTTTTAGAAGATCACTCGAAAATTGTTTCTTGTAGTAAATTTCCAGAGACTTTTTCAGTTGACTAATATTAGCGTACACTAATTCCAATTTTGCAGTATTCTCAGAAGTAAAAAAGTGTTCCGGTGGCTTCTTGGCGAGCTTTACACTAACCTCTTCCGCTCCAACTGCCGCAAATGGATCCAGATCGGACTCAAGTTCCTTTGAGACAAGTCTAAAACCACTAATTGGCAAGGATTGTTCATGGACAAATTCAGTCAGTGGTTGGATCCATTTAATGTATGCTATTGCATTTGAATTCCATTTTTGCTGAGGGGAACCTTGCTGTGTTGAATCGATTTCCGATGAATCATCGAATGCTTGCTGATCTTTTGAACCTCCAGAGAACAGGCCAAATAGTATCGAAATGATGATTATGGAGATGATTGCGGGGATAAGAAATTTGCGACTAATCAGGCTTTCACTAGCGCCGATCTTTATCGACGGTACCTGATCTACCGATATGGAATCTTGATCACCCAGTCCTGCAGATTCCAACATGCGAACGACTTTTTGTGGAACATCATCCGCTGAGACATTTATTGAGGTAAGATTGCCGTAAAGGTAGCGTTTTAAATCAAAACCAACAGCGTCTTTGACCGCAAACAACAGTCCTGTCCCGTTCTCTTCATGATCAAGCACCAGCATTGCAGGCGGCGCAGACTGAAATTGTTTCAAGCCCAGTTGAACAAAACTACATGCCTCGACGATGGGACAGGATTTTAAATCAAACGAATCGTACTCATCAACAAGGCGACTGATTAACCCCATGACTTCATCACGCTTCAGCTGACATTTTACGTCACTTGCATCAACCTTGGACCAGTCAACTTTTGATCGAAATGATTTTGCTTTTTTCGTAACGATTTCCTGCCACTGGTTAAGGTCTTCACCCGGAGACTCCAACATTTCGCTTAAAAGTGACAAGAGCTCCGCTTTCAACTCTTTAAGCGCATCCCGAGCCCCTTCAAGCTTTAGGCCCTCAGGTAAAGGGTAAGCTGCAATCAATGGAAAACGACGCCGCCCAACGGAATCGCGCGAAATTGCATTCGCGATAAAAAACACCTGATCTTCGATAAATATGAGGAAGCCCCATGTTTCGGAAACCCGCTTATCGCCTTCTCCTCCCTGTAGTCCCGGAATAATTGAATGGTCATAAAAGACCCGTTTCAAATAGTTGCTGACGTCTGTGTCGTCAGAAATAAACATATGATCCGACCAAGCCGGATGTTTCCCGAATAATACAAGATTAAGAGCCGTCATTTTAAAATCCTTTTAAGTCAAAAATACGTGGCCAGTCATCTACATCCGGAAGCTCCTTTGGAACGTCCAGTAGCAGGCCATAAAGAAGTGGCTTATAGCTAGATATATTCACTTCGTCCTTGTAAATATACTTACTACGGCCATCCGAATTCACCTTATTATCATCACGCAAAAGCAACTGCAGAGGCGCCCAGCCTCCACGTATCCTTAAG
Organism: uncultured Opitutia bacterium; assembly: GCA_963922575.1. Lineage (GTDB taxonomy): Bacteria > Verrucomicrobiota > Verrucomicrobiia > Opitutales > Coraliomargaritaceae > Lentimonas. The sequence goes on along the minus strand of CAWUII010000014.1, from coordinate 28,401 downwards.
CGGCCCACATCACCTAGTTCCCCATTAATTACAGATGTAAACTGAAGATTCAACTCTTCTTCATCCAAACTGATTTCGCCAAGTTCTTGAGATTTATTGCCAATTCTTTTCTGTTTATCAAAACCATCTAATTGTACAAAGCGTGCCCGCCAAATGATAGAATCACTTAGACTGTCGGCACCTATCTCTTCAAGCGAAGGAAACGACAAGGTCACTGTTTCTTTTGCCAGATCGGGTGTTAGATACGTTTGGATAAATTCTGAAACATTTTCAATAGATTCAAGCATCAGATCAAAATTCTTAGCTTCCACCGGTTCCATCCTCGCCTTAAACTCAATGACACTACTGATAACTTCATCCAATTCGCCTTCCAACGCTTCAACTTCCTCAAAAGTCATAATTCGACTTGCATCCGCAAATACTGGAAATCCAACTAATTTTTTGAGTTCAGCGAGCAATAGGTCCTGATATTTCTTGAACAAACGAATACTTGCTTTCTCCAGCCGTTCATCAGCAATATCCTTGAATTTACCAGCATCTGCACGTTGTTTAACCGTAAATTTTTCCACGGGCGCAAATAGAATCTTGTATTGTTCTCTGAGATCTTCGATGACCGCCGATCCCATTAACCAGCTTTCCAGTTCAACTTTGTCCAGATTTTGGAGATAGGAAGCTAGCTCTCTGTAGAATGCGATACGTGCCTCAATGCCGGTTTCTGAATCCAAGAAGTTTTGATCCGCCTCTTCAAATCGTTTTATCAGCTCTGGGTCAGCAATTCGATCAAAACTTTCCACAAGCTCTTCTCTTTGCTTTTCCACCTTTGACAGGATGGCCCGGCTTAACATGCCATCGCCTTTAGAAGTTGAACTCACACCCTCATTCAAGCTATTGACCCTTGAATCCACGGTCTCCTTTGACTGATTGATTTGGTTCACGTAGTACCCAGTAAAGGTAAACTCTTGTCCATCAACAGTTAAGTCCTTGATCGAATCAACAAAGTTGGCATGCTCTTTTGCCAATTCGTTAATTGCTCGCATATTGGTGATACTGTTAGCAGTCGCTTTCTTCAAAAAGCCCTGCTCGACCTGTCCGACAAGCTCTAAAACTTTGAGCATCTCGGTAAGATGCTCCATGTCATCCTCTTGTTTGTTGCGTATATCGCCGATCTCGCCAATCCAAAGGCTTAAGCCATTTGCAACTGAAGCTAGCCGTTCATCCTCGAGAGTATTGATAGATGCATAAATCTGCGAGAAATCTTCGTTAGGCCAGCCAGATGCATCCAGATAGTCGTCGGTAAATGAACTAGCATAAGTTTCTCCCAGCTTTTCGCCAAGCCGTTCCTCGGTAAGAAAATAATACAGCTCATCAAGTTGTTCATAAAACTTTTCTGAGTATCCGGAATCACGCTCTTTCTGGTTGAGCAGGATTTGTATCTGAATCAGTGCATGCAATCCTCCAGAGTAAAGGCCGCTCCAGTTTTCCTTGGTGACACCTTTTAGCTTTTGCCGACTATTATCAATGATCGGCAAAATGATAGCGTCTTCATAGAGATGTCTGAGGGCTTCCTTGCGATCAACTCGATCACCGGTAAAAATATCATCAAAGAATTTCAACACCCGGAAAATCTTTGGTATTTCCAGTTTGGATTCAGCAAAAATATTCATCCGCTCAAGATACGTCGGCAACGTATAGGTCTGGCCGGCAACTTCGAAGGTGACATCTTTTTCGGTCTCAAAAGTGTCATCGATACCAGTGTCATAGACGATTGGACGTCCCCAGTCATACTCACGATCCAGTTCCATCGACTCATGGTATTGAAGTTCTGCAAACTCCCAGTGTGCATATTCGTCACCGATACTTTTGCGAAATGCCTTGGAACCAAAGAAAGCAGTCGTAAGAACCAATGAAATACCGATTGCACAGGCGCCGGCAAATAGAAAGGCGCGCCGGCGCATTGAATTTTTCACCTCTCCAGAGCTGGTTACAAGACCGGTTTCCTTGTAAACTTTCTGGAAAAAAGCATCCCGCAGGAACAGTGGAGTTTCTTTCTTAAACGAAGACAGGGCCAGGTCACCCAGATTTTTGCCCAGGACTTCGGCAATTGCCTTATCCAGGGCATCTCCTTGCTGTAGCGATGAAGTAAAGTAAATACCACGTATGAAAAGTGGCTTTTGTGACCATGGATTGAGTGAAAATACGATCTCAACATAACGGCGAAGATTTGGTACTGCCGCTTTCAGCTCTTCTGGAAATGCAAAAAGTGCATCCACATCATCCAAACGCTTTTGACCGTCAGCAGCACGCGGATCCAGCAGATAGGTAAGACGGCGCTTCTTTAGCTTACTAACAACATCTGCGAGATACTGATCTATATGTTCCGGCTCAAACGGCTCGTCCAAGCCATTTGGATTTGACCAGCCCAGCATCTGTTGTTGCAGGTTCGGCTCGGTAATATTTTCGACAAACTCGCGAAAGCCGGGTATAAAGTCGGCCTTTGTGATCAAAATAAATACCGGGAAGCGTACCCCGAGAACATTTTGGACCAGCGTGATCTGTTCTGCGATATGCGATGCTTTTGACTCGATATCAGAAGTTTTATCCCGGATCAATGAATCTGCCGGTATCGCAAGGAGAAAACCATTAATCGGGGTGTTTTTACGCACACGCTTGAGCATTTTGAGGAACTCCTGCCACTCATTATTTTGCCCGGACTGCACTTTTTCTTCAAACACACGACCGGCAGTATCGAGAACGATCCCCTGGTTTGTGAACCACCAGTTCATGTTAAGTGTACCACCGACACCTTGCATCAGATCATTCAGACCTGGTGGGAAATCTTCCTTGGCATGACTACGGCGGATCGCCTCGGTTTTTCCGGAACCAGCCTGACCAGCCATGAGAAACCAGGGGAGATCATAGACATTTTTGCCAGCCTTTTGCAATTTATCGATGCCATTCTCGAAATTGCTGCGCATGCTTTCAATACCTGAAACTCCGCCAGAATCCGCATCCTTTTGCAGCGCTTTGCTAAGCTGACCCCCTCTTTTCTTCTTTCGCATCGACATGATGAGAAGAAAGATAGAAAGGAGAACTATAAGCGTAAGCATCGTAACGCCGATGATTATCAGCTTGGACTTAAGCGTTTTCCCAAGAGCCAACCCAGCCATAATCGGCACGAGCAGTAGCGACCCAAACATTATATACCGCATGTAACGTCCGCCGCCGGACATTGACATGACTCTCATAAGTATCATTTTCATGATGAAGTAATTTTTGTAAGTACCTTCGAGAGGCTACTGAATGCATCAATATATAGATAGAAGATAGAAAACATAATCGCAAAAACGGCTCCTATCGCCAAAAATAAAAGTCCCAGATAACGAGGTCCCGTTTCTGGAGAGACGTTCATCTCCAAGTTATGGGAATACGATTCAGGTGTGATCCTGGAAATAACATCACGATCCATAAAAATGCGTACGCGAGGCTCCAGACGCTGCATAATTTCGTGCAAGTGTTTTGGATCGTCCTCATACATCCCCGTAAAACCGAGGCCAATACAACAGTAGTAAAACGCCAGCTTACTATCTGCGTCCTCACCTACTTCTGCCTCTGAATCATACAAAAGATCAAAGAACTCATTGTCGCCGGCACGTCTGTTGAATTCATTAACGGCAATTCGCTCGTTATTCCATTCAGTCATGCCTGAAGCCACCAGCATTGAGTCAATGAAGTAAATATACGCCAGCTCAATGGATTCGAATTGCTGATTGAGGATACTGTCTTCCTGAATCAGCACCGATTGGATTTCTCCACGAAGATCGGCAATTTCAGCATTAACCTTTGCAACGTCTAATTTACCGCCACTGCGATAAATCCTGTTGACCTTACAAACAAACAGAAAAGTCGGTTCACATAATTCAAGTAGATTCATTTTGCTTTCTTAAAAATTAATCAACAGAGGTCACGAAGCATCGTATCGAAAAGTCCGAGTCTTTAAACCCGTTCCATTCAATGACAGCCTTCTTTTCTTTCCTAATCTTATGCCAGACACTGCCTTCACCACCAGGTATTATCCGGAAGTAATACATGAAGGACTTTCGTGGCAGCATATGTGGAACATGGCTTTCTTCTTTTATTCGAATGCCACGTAATACTTTTTTGGACATCGAGATGGGCACAAATTTGAACACATCGATGTCTTCGACCAGCTTCACAAGCTCCTGAGCTGGAACATTCTTTGTTTCTACACCAAGGAATATATTGTCGGACTGAGTGAAGTGCTTTTCTTCGAAAACGCCGAGATAATGATCATCCTTACGCTCAAACTCAACTTCAAGATAGTCTGGAATGACGACGTCGCCCAGAACTTCACGAATTTTCTTTGACAAAACTTTTAGTGGTACAAACGGATTCTCGTGTTCGTAGTCTTCAATTAGTGAAAGTGGATCGGTATCTTCATCCTTGATGTTATCAGGATTGAGACAGACCAGACGGCCAAATAACTTCTTCAATTCATTGTAAACGGTTAAAGGATGGGCGATGCCATTTTCCACCATTTCGGAAAGCGCCACATCTGCGTCAACCAGATAAGAAGAGCGCAGCATCAGATCGAGATGACTACTCTGTACCTGTTCTCGGTTAAATCCCTGTGATTTGTATTTGCGAAACAGGTCTTTGCGGCATGCAGATATTTGTTCGACCAGTTGAGTCAGCATTTGCAAGAGCGCCGGAAACGCTCTGATAGCTGTGCAAGGCCCACAAAAATCAGGCGCCACACGAGGTTGGCCTAAATTTTCACCAACCCCCTGCATCACACGAAAAAGTGGTATCACATCAAACCCATCAAAACTATCACCTTCGACCAAGATACGACCATTCATCGAGAGAAACTCTACTGCTTTTTCTGAATCACCAGTGTTTTCATCAGGAATTTCAGTCTCGTAAGTGCGATACAGATACTTGCTAATATTTTGTTGGTTGACTTGGCCAAACTGTGTATTCGCCCGTTTCGGATTGTACAGCGGAACACCCAGATACACATGGAAGGATTCATTTTTCTTGGAGAACCGCTCACGGATATCAATAGAGTCCAGCGAAAGGTTTTCACCCAATTCTACATATGCTCCGGACGGCATGATAGCCGACAGTCGTTCAAACTGTATTTTTTTGTTTGAAAGACTGTCCTCGGAAATCTTCAAGTCTAACACACCATATGGGTAGGAGTGTTGTAAGTTTCGCTCAACGGATAAGGCATTGATGACCTCGCGTTGAAGAACTTGCATGTGTTGAGGCTGTAAAAACAGGCCTTCGTTCCAATGAATGATTCGTTTCATAATTTAGCGTCTTTTTAGTTTTTTCAATTGTTTGACTATCAAATCGTTAATCGCTTTTTCCATTTTTTGAGGTTCGATGTCTTCGGCCAATGTTACATACTTTTTCCAACATTTGGCTTCGTTATTAGCGAGGAATCCACCACCGCTTGAACCAACTGACTGTTCGATCATGGACGGCTTAAATTTTGATAGGTGCGTTTGAGAAAGTGATGTAGATAAATCGGCAATTGAGCTGATAATCAAACCCACCTTTAAGCGAGTTTCATCCAGTACCTGATTCATGTGAGTCAAATCAACAGAGGCCTTTCCAACATATTCTCCAACCATTTTGCGGATATCTTCTGAACTCAAATCTCGGGAGAGACCGACCTGCTTGTAAACCTGCGTACCTAGCGAGTCGACCTGTGAGACCGTTTTTAAGATAGATACCAGCGCAGACTGCAAGCGATCAACGGAAATTTCAGTGTCCGTCGGTAGCTTGAGGAAGCGCGACAACTCATCACTGGGACTTTGTATCGTCGCTCCAGTTTCACCTTGCGGTTGTGATGATGCCAGCTCTTCCGGCATGTATTCCTGGATAAACTCAAGCCTGGCCTCCTCATCAAGGTTTTGCCAATCTCTGCGAACAATTGCCAGGGCTTCTTCAACACTAAATTCTTTAACGACTGGTTCGGCAGTTGTAGACGAAGCAGATGCTGCATCTGTTGTTGCTACATTGTTCGAGGGTAAAGCAGAGGTACCACCACCAATCTGTGGAAAGCGCTCCTTCAAGCTACTTAGGTAATCAAGCTTACCATCATCCCCACTGACATCTTCCAAGTGCGAGCGAAGTTCTTGCCGGAGAAACACCCGCCCTTCATCTTCCGGTAAATCCATAACGTCTAGAAGCGCACGCTTTAAACGAAGTTCCATATCATCAATCCACTCGTCCTTTGTTTTCATACGTATTTCTATTTCAAAACTTCATTAAGTATATTTACAAACTGCATGTATGCAGATTGTTCGGGAGCAATCAAGGCAAGTCTTACACCAACGTCAGAAAAAGCAGTGAATTCATTGCGTTTTGGCACCAAATGCTCGTCTTTCCAAGTCGAAGCAGTCGCTGAAAACGCTGAACCTCCTGCAACATAATACATTTCTGTCTCTGAATCATAGAGATATTCCGCAACATTACCGGCGAGATGCTTGAATTTAGCGTCCGATTGATCGTTGGTCTCCACCAGTATATTAGAATGGTCGACCCCGTATCCTGACTCTTCAATTTTACGTTCGACGTAATATGAGCCTGAACGTATTTCGTCTACCAGATCCTTGGACAACTCAGCACCAAAACGCGATTGCCAGAAAAAAGCATTGTCTGCCGAGTAGCCTTCGACAGCCAGACTCCATTGTTTGGAAGTTGGTAGGGACATGCCCATCGACTCAGCAAAAAAATGGGCTAATCGTGCTCCCGTTTGTTGTATTGGCATGTTTGTATTGATCGCCGAAACGGGAAATAATCCATCTTCCACCCGAGTGTACTCGTCCGCGACAATAGGATCGACCTCGAACCATTTACTGGAAGCGGTAAATCCAGCGCGCTTCAATCCCTTACGCGCGATGGACCATAGAATCATGCCCTGACGATAGTCATCAATCGCACTATAAGGCTGAGATAGAAAAACCTCCCATTCGCGAGGTAAACTGTCTGCGCTTTTGTCCCAAAGCCTTTTTTGGGTCATCCAGTCATTAAACAGCTCAATGCTGGTTTCCAGTTCAGCGATAAAGAAATCTTTTTCTTCCTCCTCCTCTGCCTCTACCAGATGGAAGACCAGTCGATGGTCTTCCCAGGCCAATACCAGCTGTTCCTCCGTTTCACTTTCAACAGACCAGCCCTTTGCAATAAAAGGAGCATTCTCAAAGGTTTCCTTTACTTTATCCAGATCTACCGCTCTCAGCGCTTCAAGCAAACCAGTGAGCTCCGGCTCTTTCGAATCATCTGGAAGCGAGGCAAAGTTATTGACAATTTCTTTTAATAATTTGGGTTTTTCCAGATACTGTTTTTCGTTGCGACTCAACTCTGCGAGCGATTCATATATCTCAAAAAGAAAGCGCGATCGCCCGGACAAATCCACAGCGCGAACAAACATTACGTCGTAGTACGCAAACACAGTTTTACGACTGTCTACATCAAGGGCATCATTTTTGAACGCCTTAATCCACAAGGATTTCAAAACAGAACCATAGTTGTCTGTCTCGGCAGCAGGAACCTGTTCGGATAATTCAGACAGCGTTTCAGCAATTTGCCCTAGCTCTGCAGGTGATAGGACTCTCAATTTGGAAATTTTTTCCAGCGCAAGCGAGCGAGCAAATGCCGGGTTTTGTTTATTCGTCAAAAAAGCAATTAAAGCATCTATTTCCGATTTCTGATTTAAATCCAGATAGGCCTTAACTTGATTCACCTGCGTGGAAAATGCTTCAGACTGATTCCAACGCTTCCTTAAATCGCCTTCGTTCAGTGAATTCCAGAGAGCCTCAATCCCTTCTTCGGGTAATTTCCAATCATCAAATCCTTCCAAAGCATCACTTAACACTTGGGCGTAATCCTGCAGTTGAACTTCAAATGCTTCCATACGACTTACAAACACATCGGTTGGCGCTTCTATCGGTAGCTTATCTTCGGTGTTTAAGAGGATCGGAACAATCTGATCGACCCACTCAGCAACAAGCTCGCCATAAAAGACTTTTCTGGTTGCCTGCAGTCCGGGAATCAAATCCGGGTGCATTGCATCCAGTAGCTCGCTGGACCAATTCGGTGATAACTGAGACAGCTGCTTATCCTGAAAATATTCAAAGTTCTTTAATTTTGAGAAGTATCCACGTTGAAAGACAATAAACTCGCGCGGACCCGAGAAAGACTCTTCGGTCCGAATCTTGACTTCACGATCCATATAGGCTTGCCATGCTGGTGATAGTAAGGGCGACATACCTTCGGGAATTTTTGAAAGCTGCTGTAGGCGTTCTCCAATATCGGGATTTACTTCAGCCCATCGGTCTTCGGTTTTTTCGATTAGAGACTTCAAATCCACAAGATTCTTGCGAACGGCACCTTCAATAAACATGCGATTCGATTCGATCAGTGGCATATCGACATCACTTTCAAACACCTTAAAGAGCTTTTCAAACTGTTGATCAAATCGGGCAGGTGCCAGATCTGGTTCCTGAAGCTCATTAATCTGCTCGTTCAATTGTATTATGTTCTCCCTGCCAGCAACAAACTCTTCTCGACCTGAATCCAGAGAAGGGATTTCGATCAGACGGAAGCCTTTGACCATATCCTTCCACTTGATCAGATTTCTTTCTGCACCCGAAAAACCAGGTTCTAAAACAAAAGCTCGCTCACTTTTGGCAAACAAATCTTTAGCAATGAGCGACTTCTCCTGCTCCCAATATTCTAACACTGCTGCCGAAGCATCTACCAGAGAGCGCAGGTGACTCACCGGGTCTTCAGCCGGCTTTGTAAGCTGTTGCCTGAGATAATCGCCATATCGAGGCAAAAACGCAGACTCAGTCAGAGCTTCCAGGCTAGCAACCTGTGCCTCAAAGCGTGTATAAAGGTCTTGCAGTTCATCCAGGCTCTCGGAACTTTTCTTCAATGCGTACAAACTACTCAGAGACAAACTTCCGTCTTTAAATGAAATTGAATCAATGAGCCGCTGTGTCTCTTTGGCCCCAAATTCAAACCCTGAATCAGTAAAAATTTTGTTCGCTTCGGACAGTTGCTGTAGCACTTCCCAGTTTTCAATGGTACTGCGCAACCCCATTATAAAACGGTGCGCAAGGACAATTTGCTGTTGTTTGCTATTATCCAGTGCAAGAATGTCAATTCTTACGGAATCTTGGTACACTTGCTCGGGTGCTGTATGCAGACGGGCGCCCTGGCCTGATACACGTCCTATGATTTTCGCCGGTAAACGAGCTTTTTTATCGTCATAAAACATATCCATGAATGCTTCAGCGTCGGTTGCTTCCGCAAAATCCGACTTCGATTTCAAGTAGTTACCACCCCATGCGAAGTAATTGTCCAAAAGCTCTACCCATTGCCCCTGAATTGTATCCAAATCCACAACAATCTTTTCCTCTTGAAATTTGATTTTCCAAACGAGAAAGACCACTCCTACGAAAGCCACCAATGCAGAAACAATCAAGGTTGTCTTTAGATTTTTGCGCTTACTGTAGGCAGCCTTGATTGTTTTCAGAGCCTGATCTATCTCAGTCCAGTCCGCATCCGCATATTTTCCGTAAGGATTCAGCAGTTCACTGCAAAATTCACGCCACGATTTCTCAGTCGTCCCCAAAACTTTCCAATCCTGATCATCAGGAACCGAGACAATCTTATCGGCTAATTCGACAAACTCGCCATTGACTAACTGATAGATAATGAGCCCCAGCGCTCGTTTATCTGCACGAGTATGATTTTTATCTGCTTCCAGAAGATCTACCAGTTTGATCTCGTGTACATTTTTATTCGGTATGAGTACATTACCCAGTGACAGATTTCCATGGCCGGAGCTGTCGACCTGATTGAGTTCTGAAAGCGCTTTTATGATTGCCCGGCAGAGATCCAGGAGTTCTACCGAGTTCGGTGTCTCTTTAAAGGCAACCTTCTCGTACAAGCTGCGTTGCATAAAAGAGCGTATCCAAAAAATGCTTCCATCTTTTTCTTCGAGACGCCCTTTCAAAAAGTATTCGGATTGTTCTGCGACCTGAAGTTCTCGCCTTTTTGCAGATTTGAACTCATTGACACTTTTGTTCTCCTGTGGTGGATCATCGTCAAACAGATCGTTGCTAAAAAGGTCTATCGATGTATCGGGGGACTTTACAATAACCGGCGCGCCGTTTTCGAGTCCACGCACTGTAGTGCAATCACCACTTCCCAGTAAAGTTTGCTCAAACGTTATACCTGCTGGCAATTTCATAGATATACTTCAAGGAAAGGTATGGCCAATCGGTAGCTAAAATGCACTTAATCTTCTTCCGGTGGTGGATCCAAAAGTATACCTCCGCTGGTAATGGATATCACTAATTTTTCCAATCCTTTGCCTAGTACTTTATCAAAAAATGAAATAGACCATGACTTTTTCTCCAGTGGTATGACCTTTCGTCGAATATCCACCGGTGAGCCACTGTAAGCACCAGGGAGGTCAACAAGTATAACGACATCAAAAGACTGTTCGGAACCACGCTCATATTCGAATTTTTCCCACACAGGATCATCACTCGGTATTTTTTCCTGAAACGCTTTTTGTGGCACATTGTAGAATACTGTATAAACATCGCCTCGCTGTATGGCAAATTCGCGGAATTGGCTGCCATGAGAAAAATACTCATCTACATTCATTCCCATCCAAACCGGCAACTCCGAACGCTTAACCTTAACAAAATCAATTTGTATGGTTGCAGTCTGATACTCCTGACTGATCACTATTTCAACGTCGGGTGCATCACATCCGACAAGTGCCAGTAGCACTAATAGTGACAGAAACCCACGATTCAGAATTGATCTTATCATTGTTTAGAACCTCCTATATCCATGATTATTTCGTCTAAAATTTCACTAATTAGTTTCGTACTTTGTGCATCTCCCAAGTTTAGTGAACGTAAAATTGACATATATCTACCCAAATCACGTAGCGGCTGGTCAAACACATGTGTTATGCGAAAATTGTTTTCATTTGATAAGCTTGGACAGTAGCTCTCCTGTTTAAGCAAGCCTGAAAGCATTTTCATAATAATTGAAAGCAGACCTTCCCATATACGTTCTTCAGGTGGTAAGCCCATATGGTTCTTACCCGAGGAAGCAAGGCCCAGGGAATCCGGCATCAGTGACTCGCGCAAGTCTGACTCTGTTTCGAATGTCTGGACAATGCGCTCAATAATTGATTCTTCTTCGCTCAGATCCATACAGGCATTCGCCAGAGTGCGCAGTTGATCTTTTAGCTGGGCAAGGGAAATATCGCTGCCATGAAAGAGTACTTCCATTCCGATAACTCCCAATGAGTAAAGGTCACAGGGTGTACCCAACACAGGGAATATCTCACAATAAACACCAACCTGCTCAACACCGATAAAGCTCTCAAGACCTAATTGCTGCTCGGAAGTCAGAGGCAATTTCAACGTTTTAAACTGTATTTTGTCTGCAACACGTGCATCCACTTCAGTCATTTCTGCAACCAAACGCATACGTTTTCCACGCACAGAATAATCGATAAAGTAAAAATGCCGACCGAGTACACCATGAGAGTGGATATCTGACGAACGCATGGACCCGGAAATTTCATAAAGTCCGGTGTCGCGATCGCGGTCGATCTTCAACAACGTCACCTCTGCCATGAGAGTGCGGTTCTGTGCGAGTGCTTCGGGACGATAAATAGATGCGGTGAGAGGGCGAAACGTTCGGTAGTAAGTTGTCTCGCGCGAGTCCAGATCTGATTGTTTTTCAACAGAAAAGGCAATTGCATCGCTGGTCCGGTTGACCACTACAGCCGCATCCCATAGAAATGGAGAAGTTGGTGACACATTAGGGATAGAAATCCCAAAACTGGAAAGTTCCAGAGAAAAGAATGGTTTCTGATCCAGCTCAACACAGGCCTTTACCTGAGAGATCATTTCGTAGAACAATCGTACTTTTAGAAGCAACGACTCTAGTTTCCAGGCTCGTTGCCCCTGTCGAGTCGACACTAAACGGCCTGCCGCGTATCCAACGGAAACTTCATCGCCGATTTCCCGATATACGCCACTGGGCATCAATTTTTTCTTACCCTGCCCAAAGCCTTCCATGGGGCGGCCTGCAAGAACACTTAAATAACTCTCGACAGTCATCGGCGCAACTTCACGCACCATGATCGAACCGCCATACGAATTAAAAGGAAGGAGTGTGCTGCGACTGCCAATCCCTTCCTCAATAGTTTTGGTTTTTGCGTTTTGAGGAGCATTCGGCGTAATTGGCAGAAAAGCAGATTCAGCGCCCATACTTTCCAAATAAAGATAGCGGTGTATGCTGGTACTGTAAGGCGCTAGTTCCAGCCGCTTGAGCAAATCATCGTCTTTGCAGATCTTCCAGTGCGTCTTAGACGTGGCGTCTTTGACGAATCCTACTTTCTTATTGTAGATATCGACGTGGAGCGAGTACTCCATCTGGTTATCCAGAGATGTCTTGTAAACGTGAGAAGCTTTTGAAAGTTCAAGGATTTTCTTTTGCCGATCCCAGCGTTCGTCCAGAACCGTATTGTTAATTACATCGAAAGCATTCTCATGAAGCTTGTCCGCAATATTATCGTAATTGCGAACCCATATCTCAAGCCACTTAAGGATGTGTCCGGAACGGTCTGTGAAACAGCCTAAGTAAACATTTGCATCCGTTAATTGTCGTATACGACAAAACGAACCTTCAGAAGGATCCGCTTCTTTTCGAACAACTAAAGACAATCTTACGGATGCCTCTTCGCCGGAATCCAAAGGAATTGTGTCAAATCCTTCATCCAGTTCAATACGCTGATGAGCCACTGTGTTTTGCATATAATTTAAAATTGTTTAGCTAACCTTACGCTTTGTGCAATAAAACAAATACAAAATTTTTACTTGGTTTACGCGGATAGTCACTATTGCTGATTTGGATACACTTCATTCACAATGTCTTAGCTTTCCGTATAATCTAAAATAGCGCTTCCAATAGCATCACAGACAAGTCGACCTTTTTGAGTCAAAAAAGTCTGCGCCCCGCGTTGTACTATCAGCTTCGCCTCATCCAAGCGCCTGAAAAATTCCTTTAACCGCTCAACCAATGCAGGCAGCTGAAAACGCAATCCGATCGCTTCTAAGTCGATACCGGTATTCATCCTCAATCCGAAAATAACCGCATCGACCATCAAAATTGAATTGCTGAGCTTCGTCCGCTCTTCCTTTTCAGGTTGAACCGATTTTAAATCAGCAAGCCACTGGTCCAGATTGGAGCGATTTTTGTAGCGCTCGCCATCGAATTGACTCGCTGCTGACGGCCCGCAACCAATCCACTCGCCCATCCGCCATGTATTTATATTATGTGCACACTCCGACCCCGGCCTGGAAAAATTGGAGATTTCATACTGCAGATATCCTAGGTCTGCAAGCAACTCCCATCCGCGTTCGTAAAATTGCAACTCCCGCTCCTCATCGATTTGAACCTTGCCGCCTTTGGCAAGTTTCAGATAGAGCTTCGTATCTTCTTCAAAAGTCAGGCAATACGTTGATAGATGACTGGGGTTCAGAGAACACGCTTCGCGAATCGTTGATTCCCACTGCTCAATTGTCTGATTGGGAAGTGCAAACATAAGATCCAGATTGGTTTGTGCAAAACCTGCTTCACCGATTAAGTCCCAAGCTGCATAAATCTGATTTGGATGGTGCAGACGGCCCAGCGATTTCAGGAGATCTGCATCAAAGCTTTGCACCCCCATTGAAATACGTGTCACACCCAGCTCCCGCAGCACTTCAAGTTTATCGGCTTTTACCGTCGAAGGTGCCATTTCCACCGTCCACTCAACGGGCGCTTTTTGAAGATGCTTCAACATCGACCGGCCCAGTCGTTCCAAATCTTTTGCCATTAGCAATCCGGGAGTGCCACCACCCCAAAAAACCGTATCCACCAAACGATTCAGGGGAAGTCGCTCAAATTCGAGTTCGATGCCTTCAAGGTAGCGATCCAAATCCTTTCGGCGAGGTTTTTCCTGATAGAATGCACAAAAGTCACAGGTTGAAGCACAAAACGGTACATGACAGTAGAGGCTCAGTGCGGGTTGAGATGGATGTGCAGTCTGTAACTCTTTTTCTTGCGAATTCATAGACAAAATCCATAGCTTCCGGGCTAAATTATGAAAGCCAAGCGAATTTCGACCTCTGCCGTCTCTATCTTACTTTTTTACCTTTTTTAAACGCGTGTCTCGCAACTGTGCAATAACTGAGCCAGCATTGACGCATAGTGGAGATTAGCTTTAAGTCAGATCGTGAATAATATATTAGTAGCTCTATCCGGCGGCGTCGATAGCTCTGCAGCTGCTCTCCTGCTTAAAGAGCAGGGCTACGAGGTATCCGGAGCCTACATTCGCACGTGGATGAACGAAGAAATGCCACTGGGCGATTGCCCGGCCCAAAAGGATATTGAGGATGCTCGCGCCGTAGCCAAACATCTGGGGATTGATTTTGAAGTTGTGAATCTGGTTAACGAATACCGTGAGCACGTTGTTCATTATCTCGTAGAAGGCTATAAAAATGGGATTACGCCCAATCCGGACATCATGTGCAACCGTGAGATGAAGTTTGGGATTTTTCAGCAGTACGCACTTAAACAGGGCTTTGATGGCCTGGCAACGGGCCACTATGTTCGCAAGCAACCGAGTTCGGAGAATCGATTCGATCTGCTACAGGGCGCTGATCCAAGCAAAGATCAAAGCTACTTCCTTGCGCTGCTCCGACAGGAACAAATCCGGCAGGTTCTTTTCCCGTTGGGAAACTACCGCAAATCAGCTGTACGCGAACTGGCAATTCAGCACAAATTACCAAATGCTCAAAAAAAAGACAGCCAGGGCATTTGCTTCCTGGGTGATGTCCCGATCAATCGATTTCTTGAACATTATATTGAGGACAAGCCCGGGGACATCGTTAACAGTAAAGGCAAAGTGCTTGGTCGACACAAGGGGCTTCATCGCTACACGCTTGGCCAGCGACGCTGGATCGGTGTGCCTTCGAACACGGACAATGAATTCTATGTCGTGATCGGATTCGATCATGAGCGCAATGAGCTTATTGTCGGTTTTGACAACCCTGAATCACCAGGGCTTTTTGGCAATGAATTCGATATATACGATATCCATTTTATCAATCACCCGGTTCAGGAGTCCTGTAAAATTCTGGCCAAACCACGTTACCGCGATCCTTCTCAATCAATCACCTATCACCCTACCGGCCTCAAAACTGCCAGAGTTGTTTTTGAACAACCACAGCGAGCACTTGCTTCCGGTCAGGTCATTGCGTTTTATAAAAACGAAACGCTTCTAGGTGGCGGCTTTTACAAGTAGCACAAATATGCCTACAAATTTGATATGACGACCCAAAAACTTATTTCATGGAATGTTAACGGACTTCGCGCCATCCTCAAAAAAGGTTTTGAAGCCTTTCTCGAACAGGAACAACCGGATGTTCTTTGTCTTCAGGAAACCAAAATTTCAGCCGATCTTACGACGCAATTTACGTTTCCGGACTACCCTTATACTTACTGGAACTGTGCCCAAAAAAAAGGATATTCCGGCACTGCCATAGTAAGCAAAATGGAGCCAATTTCTGTTCAATATGGTCTCGGAATTGAAAAACATGATGATGAAGGACGCGTCATAACCGCTGAGTTTGCGGACTATTTTATCGTTACTGTCTACACGCCCAACGCGCAGGGGCATGACGAGAATAAACGCCCGAAACGTCTGGATTACCGAACTCAGAAGTGGGATGTTGATTTTTTAAATTACGTAAAATCGCTCGAAGCAAAAAAGCCTGTCATCTTTTGTGGCGATCTCAATGTTGCTCACCGGGAAATGGATCTGAGCAATCCAAAACAAAATCGTAAAAATGCTGGTTTCACCGATGAAGAACGGGCTCGCTTTGATGCCATTCTGGAAGCCGGTTTTGTAGACAGCTTTCGTTTCCTCTATCCGAACGCAACGGAGCGTTACAGTTGGTGGTCCTATCGCAGCAACTCACGTGCGAAAAATATCGGGTGGCGGCTCGATTACTTTTGTACTTCACAATCATTGTCCAAAAAAGTAATAGACGCACTTATTTTGGAAAATATTAAGGGTTCGGATCATTGTCCGGTTGCTTTGCTGATTAAATTTTAGATAAATGAAGCCAGCATCCGTTAAAAAAAGATGAAAATTTGGTTTTTGGGCTGGACTTTTAACCTAACATAAATAAATCAATTTAATACTTAAAATTAAGTAAGCTTAACACCATATCGACTATAAGTTCATTTTGTCATGCACACCAACTTGAAAAGTAAAAACTCAGGTTTCACTCTTGTAGAAACTATTATAACAACCGTCATACTAACCATAGCCGCTGCAGGGCTGGTAAGTTTCTTGATTTCGATACAATATAAAAGTCAGGATAGTCTGTACAATTCAACAGCACTTACGGTTGCAATCAGCACGCTTGAACAAATGAAAAGCACAAGTTCCAGCGACCTGGAGATCAATATGGCGAGTTCGAATTTTAGTCTAATTACAAGTGCCGATATAGAAACTCCGCTGAATCTGGGTGCGGAAAATCTGCTGCAAATCCCGATTGTTACCAATACGGATGTTGATCAGGAATTGCCACTCATATTAATTCCAAGTATACAGACATTGGCAAATAACAGTGGTTTCGTACTCGAGGTTGGATATGCATACGATCATCCTCGAAAAGGTCGCACACGCACTCAAATGGTCCGATGCACGAAAAGTCGGATCGCAAACTACTAGTGGCTCCCGCATCATGAAACAAATACATCAAAGTTCATTACAAGAAAGTCTAAGATCACGTGCGTTCACGCTTGTTGAGCTAATGTTTGCCGTCGTCATTCTCGGTGTGATCAGCATCGGGCTCACTTCACTAATGACTAGTTCTGCAAGAAGCATGCGCTGGAGTATCAATAAATCCATGATCACCAATGATTTTCGCCAATTTACTTTGCGAACATCACAAGACGCAATCAATGCGACCCACGCTTACTTGTATAACAGTTTCAATGTCAATGACTGCAATGACCCGGGTGATCGCCGAGGACTGAGGCTTTCCGGTGATTGCCTCGTACTGGTTTCAACCGAGCCGTCTCCCACCATCAACTCACAGAGGTTTTACCGGAGAATTGTTGTCTACAATCGAGAAGCCGCTGGCGCTGGTGAAGAGCGGCCAGTCTTCCGCAGGCAGATAGACCTTCCAAGGGGTACAATCCCTACAACGACCTCCATAGAAGATGTCTTAGCAGCCCAAAGAAATAATTTTGAAGACCCACAAACCGTACTTCAATTGTCAAGAGGTCTCTCCGAAGACCGTTTTTTTCTTCGTGCAACCAATGCAACGTTTATAATTAACGGTGAAATCATTCACGGTGAAAATGCACAAAGAGTTACCAATACATATAACCTAACCATCTCAACCCGAGGATAACCATGAATTCAAGCAATAAAGGAAATGGATTAATTGTCGTTTTAATCATTCTTACAGCACTCGCCTTTGGCGTTTACTCGGTTTCCGATCTAGTCAACACCGAATTCAGACTAAATAAGAAAGCAGAGTTATACAATGAGGCAAAACAAGCGGCGGAAAGCATAATACAGTCTGGGGTTGCAGAGGCACACATGCGCTTTGAAAATGCATCCGTCTTAGATGAAGACCTGCTCGCACCCTCCAATAATCCCCTCTTCATAAGCGATGAATTTATAGGCGCCTATGACGGTGAAGACAGCAGCCTGATTATCCCTGCCGTTACTCAATATAACGACCCAGGCCAATTTTTCACACAGGATACAGAAATTATCGGCGGGCGCATTTCCGCTCGGGAAAATAAATTTATAGATCCTTTTGAGACAGGAAATGAGGGTGATCCCCAGGCAGGTTTGTTTGTTGACAGCAGAACTGTAGAAATATTTAGCAAAGCCAGTGTCACTCATCCACAGCTCGGCACTGTAACAGTTCGCGCAAGTCAGTATGTCGAAATACGCGATATTAACCTGTTTTCGTATGCCATCTACTACAACTTACCCATGGAGATTGCACCCGGCCCCCAAATGGACGTTTACGGTAATGTTCATGTGAACGGGGATGCCTGGGTTCAAGCAAATCGTGGGTTGAACTTTAATGGTCGTGTTACCATTGCCGGCGAAATTAGCCATGGTCGCCACCCCGACAGCGGTATGGGTTTGCAAGGAGGGCCAGTTAATTTTACGAATTATGCTAAGGAGTTGATAAACATGAAGAAAAACGATCTCTGGCCCGTAGAGGCAAAGGAAAGTTTTTCAGATACTTGGCTTGAAAGTTCAGCTGATAATTTTCGTGAACTGGCAAATCAAATATGGAATGGAAATCTAACTACAGAGGACAACGAAGTGCAACCGATCCGCTTGCCGGGTATTTCTGATTACATTGAGGATACTAACCCAAATACATCTCAGAAAGAGTCGTCTAACAACGCTTACACAATTATTCAGCCAACAATTGATGATGTTGATGTACCTTCTGCAGCGAATGACCTAGAAGGTTATCGAAAAGCGAACGCTTTAAAAGAAGCTGAAAAAAATAAATTCGCCTATATGGCGGGGCTAACCATTGAAGTAGCCGAAAACGGCAACCTCAGTTATTACAGTTATGAACGTGATTCATATAACAACATAATTTATGAAAGCGATGGCTCTCCAAAAAGAAATTCACTGACACCATCGACTGAAATTGCCAGCTACAAACCATTCAGCAAGTCGAATGGCACGGTTAACAGTGGCCTTTATGATAAGAGGCAGGGCAAGGGAATAAACCTTATTGAAGTTGATGTTTCAAAACTCAAAGATTTAGTTCACGCCAACAGTGCAGAGGACTGGGGCGGTGACAGTGAGGATGCCCCTGAAGAATGGTGGAAGACTGGGGTCGTATACGTCAAATTCCCTCAGCAGAATACTGAGTCTGATCGACCGGATAATGTTAATCCTGCAAAATCAGGTAATTGGGGTGTGAAATTAGTTGAAGGGTCAACGATCCCTAATCCGGAATTTGCCCAACAGAGAGGAGTCTTTGGCACTTCAATTGCAACCAATCAAGTAATGTATGTGGAAGGAAATTACAATGCAGATGGTAATCTCGGGACTGGTTCTGCAACAACCCCGGATAATTCAAGTAATTTCAATGCAGATAACGGAGAAGCTCCGGCTGCATTGGCTGCGGATGCAATCACTTTCCTGAGCGTCAACTGGGACGATGCTAGCAGTGATAAGGGTATGTCAAACCGAGTTGCAGGAAGCACTGAAGTTTCAGCAGCCATCTTAACGGGTCTGGTGCCTTCAGGTGAATCTGGTAGCAACAGTTACAGTGGTGGAGTCGAAAACTTTCCACGCTTTTTGGAAAATTGGGGCGGTAAGGATTTTGTAATGCGTGGGTCTATGGTCGCCATGTTTGAAAGTGAGATTGCAACCGCTAAATGGGGTTCCGGTGGTGTGTATTCACCTCCAAGAAGAAAATGGGGCTTTCATACTAACTATAATGAAACACCACCTCCCGGCCCTAAAATAAGAACCTATCGTGGCAGAGATTTACAAATTCTCACTCCAGACGAATACAGAGCGCGCGTCTCAAGCAACTGGCCTTAGGCTTAAATTACACTTAAACCACTCATTGTAGATCAATTGAGGAAATATGCTGGCAACGAAAACGCGCACCCAAAGCGTTGCTCATCTAGGTGAGTCTGCTTTGATCGAACAGATAAAATTTTGGTTAGGCCCGGTGAATCCTCCCTCGCCTCAGGGCATTGGTGATGATTGCGCTGTATCGGTCGCCTTGAAAGAAGGCAATCAGCTAACCACGACGGATGCAATTAACTATGGTTATCATTTTGACGACAGCATGAATCCTGAAAATGTCGGCGCCAAGTTGATTAAGCGCAACGTAAGTGACATAGCGGCAATGGGCGGCACACCGGAATCAGCAGTATTAGCCCTGCTCTGCAGTTCCGATGTCTCAATTGATTGGTTAAAAGGTTTTTTTCTAGGCATAAGAGATACCTGTGAACGCTACTCCATTTCGTTGGTTGGCGGTGACATCAGTACACTCAAAGCCACTTCTTTTTCTGCGGTGCTCACGCTGAACGGCTATGCAGAGGAACCCAAACTGCGAACATCCAGTAGGGTCGGCGACTTTATTTACACCACCGGCACTTTAGGGGGGAGCATCCTCGGCAAGCATTATCAGTTTGAACCACGACTTTCAGAAGGACAGTGGCTGGCAAAGTCCCCAGAATGTCATGCCATGATGGATCTAAGTGATGGTCTTGGCAAAGATCTGAACGCTCTGTTACCTGAAAATACTATGGCAGATCTTTTCCTGGATCAGATCCCAGTGTCTGAAGCCGCAAAGAAACTTGCACACACTTCGGGACTTGAGGAGCTAGAACATGCCTTTTGTGATGGCGAGGATTACGAACTGCTGTTTACTATGGACGCCCAGACAGATAAAACTGAATTTGAAAAAAGCTGGCAGAACAAATTCCCAAACACACAACTAACTTGTATCGGCAGTATCCAAAATACCGGTGTCGAGAAAGGCCCTTATCTGGACGCGAAAACGGGCAAACCTATCCCCTGGGTCTATGGCTTCGAACACCTGAAAACATAAATGGCACCGATAAAGAATAAGCTGATTCAGAAGTTTCATCAGGGGATCACAACTCAAAGCGCAGTTGAAACCATGCAAACAGCTCATGACCTCGCTTCCCTTATCCCTGAAAATAAGGTGATTGCACTTCATGGTGATCTGGGTGTTGGCAAAACAACATTCATCCGCGGTCTGGCCCGGGCATGGCAAATTTCTGAACCGGTCACCAGTCCGACGTTTAACCTGTACACTCTATATCAGGGAACGCGACAACTGGTACACCTGGACGCTTATCGTCTTAGTTCAGGTGCCGATCTGGATGCCTTGATGATCGACGATTTTCTCTCACCACCCTGGTGTCTGGCAGTTGAGTGGCCGGAACGTATCAGCGAGGAACTGCCTGAAGATACCTGGCATCTTTACTTGAACATCAATGCAAATAAAACACACCACATCCAACTTAAAGCCTGAATGTTTTTTGCCAAAGGGCTTTCCGCGTTTTTTTGAATACAGACACAGCCACCTGGGACGAAACGTTTTCTCCGAAACGTAAAGCTTCCAGCTGTGAATAAAGCGTTTGTAATGTTTCAACATAGGCGTCTCCCATACCAGTCTGGTTCATTTTAACCTGAACTTTTTGCATGTAACTGGAGGCCTGTCGACGAATTGGACTGAGTGCATCGCCCCTTCCGAAGAACCATAGAAGTCGAGCAGATCCAGCAGAGAAAATACGCCACAGGTAGTAAAGACCAAAGCAAACCCCCAAGATCAGGCCGACACGCAGCAGACTTTCATAGCTCAATGGTTGTGAAAGCCAATCTTTCACCTGAGCCAGCAATTTTTCAACGCCTGCAGAGAGCTTATCAAGAAAAGAATCTCCAATATCGATTAATGATGTTGCCAGTGCAACCTGATCCTCCTGGTCAAAGCTGATCACCCGACGATACCACTGCATACGCAAACTATCGACCCAGGCCCACATGCCCGTTTCCAATTCAAAACTAACCGACATCACAACTTCCGGGTCGGCTGAACTATCCCCGGGAGTCGGATCGACGCGTAGCCACTCATCCGTTTCGGCATCGTAAATCTCTGCCCACGCATGGGCATTGCTATTGCGCACAACAAAAAAGTCTTCGACCGAATTCCAACTACCACCCACATACCCCACCACCATGCGCGCCGGATAGCCTGCCTCACGCGCCAGCAGTACAAACGCTCCGGCATACAGCTCACAGTGTCCGGCGCTACCATTGACAAGCCAGCTTACGATTGGATCACCGGATCTCTGAATGCCGGTGGGCTTTAGCGAGTAACGATAATTGTTCCTCAAATGCGCGGTCACCCGCTCGCTGTACTCGGCGGCACTTGGTTTTGAAGTATTCCGAAGCAGTCGAGTATTCACCTCTGTCAGCAGGGCTCTTTCATCATCGTCCACAGGCAGGTCTAATGTTGTCAACGGATACGTAAGCGGGATCTTACTTTCAGAATCCTGATTTTTGAAATAGTCATCAAACGCTTCGTTCTCTGATTCAGATGCAGGCGCACGTACCGCCCATGATGGATCGTCAATCTGGTAGGAAAATGCGCTTTTCTGTACTGCATCCAGACTGATCACGCGTAAATCCGGCAACAGCTCAATAGCCTGTTCCTTGGTGAAACGTATGGTTTGAAAGGATGTCGGCAGCGGCAGATACTGACTGACATCTCCTTCAAAATAAAATGTCCACGGCACGCTCTCGCGAGAATTTGAAGATACTTTACCTTTGTTCCAGCCAAAGAATTCCCTGAGTTTCGAATACTTGCGCAAATTACTCTTTTTCTCCGAGAGGCGAAACGTACCGGCCTGATAGTTATCCAGCACCAGTATGCGCCAATACGGCAGCGAATGAATCGCCGCAAGGTCAGGTAGATCAATACGCAGTGCGATGCTTTGATCTTCAATAATTTCAGAGACTGAGTCCAGGCTGACCGTATCACTAAATCCCGACCTCGGCTTGGTATCGATCTGCATAAAGGGGATTGTCTGCCCCAGATCGAACCTTGGAATCAGTATAAAAAAGCCTGCAGATATCGCTACTACGGACACAAATAGCAGACCGCCAACAAGGAACGCCCGCAACTGTAAAACATGAAAGACGCGCTTGATCAGCTGCTCCAGACTGAATGATTTCCAGCTTGGCTGATAGTTAGCCGACTCAGCGCCTTGATCCAGCAAACAGACAATCAGCAGAAAAATCATCGCTACTGGGGTAAACAAGAGTATCTGTATCGCGAACAGCAATGAAACCGTGAGAGCGCCCGAGACAATGATACCAAACAGGCACAACAGCAGCATTTGCAGATCTTCACGTCGATTACGCGGCGCAAGGGTGCGATAGACTAACAACAGAATAACCATCCGCATCAACGGCGCAACCAGACTGGTAAATCCCAGCCCGAAGTCGATCAACACGAAAACCAGGATTACCGGAACGGCAACTCGGCTCCAAAAAGACTCCGGTATCGCATGCACCCAGCCCGGCCTGAGTAGAGCAATGCAAAGCACAGTAATCATGAGAGGATTCAGACCAAATCCAATCAAATCCAACCCACTCAATGCCCAGAGCGACAGCAGTGTCAGCATCCCTCCGATCAGCCACTTGAGCTGATGCAATTCATCTGATGTCAGTTTGGCCTGCATAGTTCCCCTCTAAGTAAATGGCAACACCCGCTTCGGACAATGGCCCGAAGGTTAGCTGGTTTCTCTGTTGATTGACAAAAGCGTTCGCGGACGGGTCGAGACGTTCCAGTAAGGCAACCTGGTCAAACAATATGTGCAGGTCATGCTTCGTCCTTATTGGCAATGGATAAGAATCGTTTAGTTTGACTGTCTTCAGTCGTCCGCAACGAAACAGGTCCTCGGCCAGTGAACAAACCAATGCGCAAAGCTGCTCAAAGTGCGATTCACCCCATACAACTGCATCCGAATGAACATATAAGTGATAACCACTCTCACCCTCCTCAGCCAGCTGGCGGATCATTAACTGCCCCGTTCGAGCCGTGGCCTTCCAGTGGATGGAGCGTAGCGCATCGCCGCGCTCGTAAGGCCGTATATTTAGCAGATCACTCCCCTGCCCCAGTCTGTTTTTTACAGCACCTGTTGACAGTTGCTGGCCACCGCTGGAAATCGGAAATATATACTCGATGTGGGCCGGCCAGACAATTACGTTTTTATGCAGGTTACCAACAATCGTTTTTTGCAAAAACCCAAAGGGAAACTGTGATCTTACGCCTGAAAGGCGCAGCTCAAACTGGCCTCTTTTCTGAGGGGTGACCGACCATTTCAACTTCCTGGATTCGCCCGGATTGAGGGTATTTTTCAAATATACAGTTCCCTTCTGAGCAACCATTTCGGACTCCAACTGGAAACAGAGACTCATGGAGGGAAAAACTGCTTTTTCATTCACCAGATCAACCTCCGCAACACCCGCGTCACCGGCCCTCAAATTTGACGGTACTCTCAGGTTCCAGTTCAGCTTTCTAAAGTTTATCCACGAGAGGATTCCGCTTAGGATCAAACTGCCGAGTAACAGGGACAATGCTAGAAAAAGAATATTGCTTGCGGTATTATAGGCAGCCAGGCCCAGGCCCAGTGAGACGACAATCAAACACCATCCGGTTAACGTCATGCGGGTTCGCAGTAGCCGGGCGGGCAGAATTTGCCTTAGGAATAAAGGTACAACACGTGACTCATGTTGTCGGACGGTTGCAAAGAAGTCTGGGTCCGTCCAGTTGTGCCAGTTTTTAAGGTCTACGTCTGAGTGCGGCATCGTTTAAGCATTAAGAGTGGTCAGACCGGAGCAGACGTTGCCTCCAATATCTCATCAAGTAATGACTCTATCGTCTGTTGTTCAGCGAGCAGGTTCTGTGTCGGCTTGTTGAGCACCAATCGATGACTGAAAACAGGACCAACCAGCGCTGCAACATCCTGCGGCACAACATATGCACGCCCCTGAGACAAAGCTCGCGCTTGCGCGGCGACTTTCATGGAAAGCGTCCCGCGCGGACTCACTCCCGAGCGTAAGGCTTCATGCTGGCGCGTGGCATGGACGATCCGTAAAATATAGTCGTATACCGTATCTTCGACAAAGACCTCGCGCGTGAGCGATTGGAGCTCTGCAATGTCATCGTGTGCAACCACCGGTTCTGCTTCAAGATGATCGTAGTGCAAATGTCCCCGTTTCAGTATCTCCAGTTCGAAGTTACGCTCCGGATAGCCCATGCTAATGCGCATCAAGAAACGATCCATCTGACTCTCCGGCAGGGGAAAAGTTGCTTCATAATCCACAGGATTCTGCGTCGCTATAACCATAAAAGGTGGCGGCAAAGTGTACGTCTCACCATCGACAGAAATCTTTCCACGGCCCATCACTTCAAGGAGACTAGACTGTGTCTTTGGCGTAGTGCGGTTAATTTCATCAGCGAGCACAATATTAGCAAAGATCGGTCCACGTTTGAAAACAAAGGTCCGCTTTTTCTCATCGTAAATCGGAACACCGATAATATCGGATGGCAGCATGTCGCTGGTAAACTGTATTCTAGAAAACGAACAATCAATAGACCGGGCCAGACAATAAGCCAAGGTCGTCTTGCCAAGGCCCGGCAAATCTTCGATCAAAATATGTCCACCGGCCAACAAACAGGAGATCACATGATTAACTTCATTCGTTTTTCCCCGAATTGTCTTTTCGATAGTGCTACGTAGCTTGCCTACAGTCTCAAGTGCCCGTGAGACACGAATTTCGTTATCATTACTCATGGATGAAAAATATAAGAAGATAACTTCAAAGCAACAATAGCCGTACAAAAACAAGGATAACCCGGGTTATCCTTGAAGAGTAGTGAAAAGTGAGGAGTGAATTGCTGATCATCAGCAGGGCTTTTTCTTTTGGAACTCCAATTATGCTTAAAATCAATGAATTAAGCTTTTTTTAAAGGTTCCTCGCTATTTACTGTAGGAGAATAATGTATTAGTTCTAAATGGTTAAACCAATTGGTGATTAAAAATGGAGAGCGGACAAGAGTGTCCGCTCTCCTCTGTTGCTCTACCGAAAAGCGCGAAAAACCTTTTTAACTACTTGAACATATCCTGGTTTTACCGGGCCTACTACCGTCCAAAAGAAAAAACCCTGTGATCATCAGTCGATTACAAATTTCAAGCTCGTCGCCCTTTTAGCGTTGTGTAGTATCCGCGTAAATCAGCGTCTATTGGCTTCGCCCTTCGGTTGAGTGTCGCTGCGCTCGGAAGCGGCTTATAAAACAGAACCCTGGTCGACTCATTTTTTTAGTACCTTACTCTTAAAATCCGTACCTGTTTGGCAAAGATATTACTGCCAGACTGGCTCTGTTTTTTACCACGACGCACACGAAGTAACAGATGCATTCCAAAAGTATTCTCTTAGTGTATCTTCGTGGTTTCAAAAAGCAGAGCATTGGATGTTCGATGTTCAAAGTTTTTTTGGTTCCAGCTCTGCCGGGGTAGGTCATAAACTTAACTTGGCAATTCATACCAGAGAGAGTCACAGGCCGGTATTATAACTATATCAAACGAAAAAAGTAGCTACTAAATAAAAAAAAGAAGTTACTAGATTTAAAAAAGTAGCTACTTTTTGGTCAAAACATACGCATACCTTCAAGGTTCGATGTTCGACGTCCGATCAGCGTTTAATCCGACCCAGCTGATCCCGTACGAGCTGTATTATTTTTCGCATATGCGGAACCGGTGGCAATTCGTCAAAGGGAGTAATCGATGCTGTTGCCTTCGCGAGTTCAGCTTCAAAAACATCCACCACTTCCTCAAAAATAGGAAATTCATGCAATCGCTTTGTAAACTCAGAGAGAACGGTTTTATCACCTGACTTAAAGCGCTCCATCAGACCGTTGCGTTCTTCTTTGGGCAGCTTTTCGAGCAACAGTAAAAGTGGTAAAGTAAACTTCCCCTTGTTCAGGTCCGTTCCCAAAGTTTTTCCAATCATTGACTCTTCGGCGTACAAATCGACCAGATCATCAAATATTTGATAGGCAATTCCAATGTGGCGCCCGAAAAGTCCTGCCGCTCTACTGAAAGCATCGCCGTATCCAGCAATCTTTGCTCCAAGACGACAAGAAACTTCAAACAACTCGGCAGTTTTGAGTTGAATCACCCGAAAGTAAAAATCGCGATCGTAGTTTACATCACCACGTTGATACGTTTGCGCAATTTCACCCGCGCAAACGCGAACCGTGGCCTGGGCAACACTGCGACAAACCTCTGTAGTTTCAAAGTCGGCGGCCAGCTTGAGTGCCTGGGAAAAAAGAACATCGCCTACCAGCACAGCTACCGCTGGCCCGTACTTTTTAGCGATTGTCTCCTGACGATGGCGCGTATCGGCCTCGTCCAATATATCGTCGTGCACCAGTGTCGCCAGGTGCACCAGCTCAATCACCGAGCCAAGAACAATCAGTTCGTCATCACAATCTTCAGCCGATCCCTTCCAACCACTGTAAGCAACCAGCATCGGCCGCAGGCGTTTGCCGCTATGACCTAGAACATAGCGCACGTGCTCCTGTACTTCGGGTTCGAGTTCCTTGATCTGGGCCGTCAGAAAAACGTCTAGCTTGGCAAGATAGGGCTTTATCGGATTGTAAACTTCGGAGAAACCGGCTGCTGCAACATTCTCGGCCTCGGATTGTGAACTGGTAATCATTTCGGTAAAACTAGTGAACTAAGGTTCTGCTTTTTAGCCCACAAATCCACACGAATTTGCATAAATTGTTTAGAACATAAAAAAACAGATCGTATTTAAGAACTAAATCCATGGGATATAGTTCTATCGGTATAGTACTGCAGATAATTACAAAATTATATTCGTGCCGATTCGTGGGCGAATCATTGTTCATTTTCCGGTGGCTTCAGAGATTCTCGGAGAAAGCGTACATCTGCGTCTGCAGAACCACTCAATACCGGCGGAAACAGAATCATCAGATAACGGTGATTCGGTTTGAATCGATAGTCTTTGATATGTGCCGGCAACATTTTCTGACCATAGATGTCCGGTGTCTTCAGCACGATACGAAGACTGTCTGATATGCGAAAAGGCTCGGATTCACCAGGAGCAAAATTGACTTTCTGACTGCCAACCGTCCCACTCAGTTTCATTTTGGAAAGATTCAGAAAGACGAGTCCGTTTTTCGGCAAATTCTGTCTGCTGTCATCAAAGGGATAAATCTTGTACTTTAGATTGTTCTCCGGATCGTCCTCGTAGCGCGTGTTTTTCACAAAAACCAACAGCCACTTCTTTGAATCCGATGGCAACTTCACACCGCCCACCAGTTCTTTGGTTAGCGTGTCAAAAAAGGGGATGCTCCGACCTCCTTTAAATGAATAAGGACCCACTCGGGTAAGCGAGTGGGTGCGGAGCGTAATCGGCTTTTCCGCTTTTGCACCTGCAGCAACCGCTTCCCTGCTGACTGGCTTGTATTCAATATCACCGCGGATTGGATATTGTCCATATACCGTAAATTCAATCTTTTGTGATTCCTGAGCCGAAAGAGATGACCCAAAATTCAAGCATAGCAAAATACAAAGAATCCCCGGGCAACACATCCAAGCGCGTTTTGTAAGACCATAGCCCGTAGCGCGCAG
>CAWUII010000013.1:0-39879 GCA_963922575.1 uncultured Opitutia bacterium | reverse complement strand
GCGCACCATCAACACCATCGTAGGCGAAACTACCAGCGCCTGTACCGACAAACAGATAAACATCGTTAATATCGATCGACAGTAGATCACCCGTAAATGATCCGATCGCACTACCATCATCAAAGGTCTGTCCGCTCGCCCTAGCGATCTGGAAGCTACCTGCTGCCTTCACAAACGTATCGATACCTAACTCTACGGTACCACCGATCAGGAAGGATGGATCCGTGGCCGGATTAATGTCCACTGCCGCAGCGCTCAATTCCGTGGCCGTCCAGTCCAGCAAACTGCCGTTGGCTACTGAAGTTGTGTTCTGTTTGACGATTAAATCGGTCGCCACCAGCTCAATGCCGCTGATCCCCTGCAACGCGACGACGCCGAGCCCGGCTTCCAGTCCCGTATACTTCCGCGCAGTGCCCAAATCGTCATAGCTGGCGCCATTATCAGACGAACTCGCACTCGCAGTGAAAATACCAAGAGCCAGACTGCCTTCTTCTACACGGAAGCCCACCGCTGTCGCATTGCCCAACGCCGGCATGGTTACCTCGCCGGTTTCCAGATCCAAGGAAGCACCTGTTCCTACAAACAGATTTGCATCGCTGATCGATACCGTTAGTAAATCTCCGCTCAACAGATTGACACTGTCCGGATCATCGATTCCGCTAACCTCGCCCTGGGTCAGATTCACCGTCGCATTAGCAAACACCACATCGGCTACACTCAGGCCCACACTGCCACCGATCAGGAAGGATGGATCCGTGGCCGGATTGATCGCCACTGCCGCAGCGCTCAATTCCGTGGCCGTCCAGTTCAGCAGACTGCCGTCGGTCACTGAGGTCGTGTTCTGTTTGACGATTAAATCGGTCGCCACCAGCTCAATGCCGCTGATCCCCTGCAACGCGACGACGCCGAGCCCGGCTTCCAGTCCCGTATACTTCCGCGCAGTGCCCAAATCGTCATAGCTGGCGCCATTATCAGACGAACTCGCACTCGCAGTGAAAATACCAAGAGCCAGACTGCCTTCTTCTACACGGAAGCCCACCGCTGTCGCATTGCCCAACGCCGGCATGGTTACCTCGCCGGTTTCCAGATCCAAGGAAGCACCTGTTCCTACAAACAGATTTGCATCGCTGATCGATACCGTTAGTAAATCTCCGCTCAACAGATTGACACTGTCCGGATCATCGATTCCGCTAACCTCGCCCTGGGTCAGATTCACCGTCGCATTAGCAAACAATAGATCCGCTATACTTAGCCCAACACTGCCACCGATCAGGAAGGATGGATCCGTGGCCGGATTAATGTCCACTGCCGCAGCGCTCAATTCCGTGGCCGTCCAGTCCAGCAAACTGCCGTTGGCTACTGAAGTTGTGTTCTGTTTGACGATTAAATCGGTCGCCACCAGCTCAATGCCGCTGATCCCCTGCAGCGCAGCAACGCCGAGCCCGGCTTCAATACCGGTGTACTTCCGATTGCCATTTACAGTTAATATTGCCAAATCTAAAGCACCATTAATTACCCTAAAGCCTACGGCATCATCACTTATTGCAAGCGTGCTGGTCGTTATATCTAGAGTCGCGCCCGTACCGGCAAATAAGTTCGCTTCGGTTAAACTTAATATGAGCAGATCCCCATCCATCGTTCCACCCGTGGTCGAGTCCGGATCCGCAACACCAGTCAGGCTTTGCTTGGTCATATTAAAGCTAGCGGTCGTGATCAAATAGTCTAGTGGCTGAAACTGCATGCTGCCAGACACGCTTGAAAAGCTGCCAAGATCCCCGTCAAAGTCGATCACGGGGCCTACAGTCGGTGTGATCGAAATGCCCGCTACACTTTCATCGGGACCAAAATCCAGCACATTATTCGGCGACGCGCTATCGCTGGTCTGATTCAACTCGACGCTGAAATCCGTAAACGTCATCTCCAAGTCCGCCGCCCCGATAAAACCAGCCGTACCGCCAACGGTTTTCAATGCCTTGTAGCTTAAAGGCGTGGTGCCCGAATCGTCGGTAAACAGCAGTAAGCTGAAACCGAGGTCTTCCATTACCAAGCCGACAGCATCGGAGGATGTCGGGTCAGCGTTGGTTGCACTGCCAGCGAAGATGTCGATCCCCTCACCGCTTACTACCTGATAGCTGGCGTCCGTAAATTGCTGACCATCACTGCGAATCAGGTCACCCGTCACCGAAGAGAATGCTAAATTGCCATCGATATAGAAGAAGTCACCCACGGTCATGGCGCCGCTGAAGGCCAGATCAAACGGTATGGCGGTAGCTGAAAACAGGTCATAAGACGGAACCGTGACTGTGAAATCGCCCTCCAAACTAAAATCCTGGCTCGTCAACGAGCCCGTAATAGGCAAAGCTAGGTCGAAAACGGCCCCCGGCGTAAAACTGAGGCCGAGATTGGATAAATCGCTGAGCCGGATGCTCGGGTCACTCCCAGCAGCGACTGTCACTGCCAAACTGGGGAGAGTAATGCTATTCAGTGCTGAAATCTGGAAGCTACCTGAATTATCGACTACTTGGACATTACCAGTTCCAATGCTAGCAAATGTCTCCAGGGCGTCTTGAATCTGGCTTGCGTCGGCATCGAAGCTGAGTGCGGCGAATTCCGTGCCATCGCCAAGAACGTAAGCCCCGCTGGTACCGGTCACCGTTAACGTGCCTGCCCCATCGAGCGTAGCCTCGGCCACGGCAGCCACCTGTAAAGAAGGTAGCTGAATAAGTGGGTCAGCCGATTCAATTTGAAAATTGCGTGTTGCGCCAATCACGATTCCGGTCACCGTGACATTCCCGACTCCAATATTTTGAAACTGCTCAAGCGCGGTCTGGATCTCATCCGCGGTAGCGTCAAAGGGAAGCGCAGCGAAATCCGTTCCATCGGTGATAACATATACAGCGTTGCTCCCTACGACTACAAGTTCGTTTTCAACGATTGTCACAGTGTCTTTGAGCGTCACATCTACCGTGGCCTCAAGACTGGTCTGACCGTCGACGATGGCGAGCGTCCCCTGAGCGCCGCCGATGTCCCCAGTTACGTTAATATCTAGGTCTGGAATGGACACACCTCCAGTGACCTCGATCTGCTCGAATTCGACAAAGAAACTTGATGCCGACGGCGGCAGCGCAGACAGATCAACACCAAAGGTGAAATCCAGCCCAAGGCCAACGGAAAAGTCCACGTTCACGTTTCCGTCTATATCCAAGCCAATATCCGTGAAACCACTTCCAAAATCAAGCGATGATGCTTCGCTTGCAGACAAATCCAATGTTACATCGAACGTCAGCACTTTGTTTGTCACATCCAGGCCGCCATTGATGCTCACCGGTATATCCCCCAGTAGGCTGGCCAAAGCGCTGTTCAACTCTTGGTTCAGTGAGTCAACGATGCCTTCGACTGTCGGGAATTCAAAATCAACTGTAATCTGGTCCAGATTCGGCAGGTCAAGAGATGTCACAACGACTGTGCTCACATTCAAGGTCGACAAAGTGGCGCCATTCTGTGCTGCAATATTGAAGCTACCAAAAGAACCGGTTACCAGGACATCGCCGGATCCAATGCTGGTAAATGTCTCGAGGGCGGCTTGAATCTGGGATGCGTTGGCATCGAAGCTGAGTGCAACTAAGTCGGTGCCATCGCTTAGGACATAGGCGCCGCTGGTGCCAGTCACTGTCAGCGTGCCTGCCCCATTGTCAACTGTGGTCGCGGCAGCTGTGGCAACCTGCAACTGCGGCAGTTCATCAAGATCACCCTGTGTGCCAATCCGGAAGTCCCCTGGCGTGCCAGACACCGCAGTCACTCTGATATTAGCGGTGCCGCCAATGCTGGCAAAAACTCCCAGAGCATTCTGAATCTCCTGCGCGGTCGCAGCCGCATCTGCGGCCGAATCATAGTCCAGTGCGGCAAATTCCGTGCCATCAGTAAGGACATAGACGCCGTCTGCATCAATACTCAACAAGGCAGTAGTGGAATCAAGTTCGGATAGAAAATCACTGACGGCTGAGCCTGCCTTGAGCACCGAGTCAATGGTCGCTCCGACGTCGAGCACCTCGTTAAGGGACTTGTTCACAAGCGGTAGTGAGGTATCGAGAGCGGAGACACCGTTGATTTGTGTCTTTAGACTCTCAGCCTCAGACTCGAGTTGGGCCAGCCCATCCTCGATGCCCACAGAAAGTTCGTGGATCTGCTCGCGGATATAACGCACGCCGCCACCTCTGATGGTCAGGTTGCCGGGATCAGTGACGTCGGCCCAGGTAAACAGAAAATCCTGCGGCGGGACATCTCCAAACACCGATGAGATCTCAGCATCAAATCCAAAGCTAACATCTTGCGTGCTCTGCGCGTCACGCAGCAAGGCGAAGCTAAACAAGTCGGGTGTCAGATCCAGCAGATTGCCCATCCGGATCAGACCGCTGCTATCTTCTGTTGTTGGGGATAGCAGATCAAGAGCCAGGCCCAAGTCCGAATCAAAAGTCACCACTGGGTTGGTGATGTTCACTTCCAACAGCCCAAAATCTCCACCAGCCTCCAAGTCGGCATCAATCGCCAGATTGTCGATCGTGAACTCGTTTTGGACTGCTAAGCCGTCGATATAAAATCCACGGTCATCTACACCAAAGACTAAATGCAGATCGACATCGGCACTCATTGTAACGTTACCAGCTAAGGTGACGGAACCCCCCAAAGCACTGATATCGATATCCGCCGTGCCACTGATGTTCTTTTTGATCTGCACGTCAAAACGATCAGTATTAGGGTCATACGAGACATTGTCAGCAATATCATCCAGCGCTTCCAAACGCGCTTCTAATTCCGTCAACGTCAGCGAGCCAATCTCGTCAAGACGTAAGGGATTATCACCATCCTCGAAGATGCGGCTCAGTAGCGCGCTTGCACTTTCAACTAACCCGTTGAGCGCTATCCCCTGACTCGCCAGTGCTTTCTCTCCAAGTTCCGGCGTGGTCACTCTAACGCCTGAACCCAGTGCGCTGCCCAGAGAACTGCCAATAACTGGCAAGTTCACACCCAACGCTTCCGGTCTGCTGAAACGGCTGGAGACTGCACTCAACTGCTGCAAGCCTGCACCAAGCTGGAGTTCCTTGGACTTCGCCGGTTTAACCGTATTATTAACAATCGTACCGCCACCAGTCGCAAACAACTGCTGAGTAATGCCATCCGAACGCTGGATAAGCGTGCCCGTGCCTGTCACTGTATCTGCGACCACTGTCGAGCCTATAACGGTAACCTGTTTGCCTGCAGCGAGGTTGTTGACGATGATCCCGCCGGGCACTGAAATCAACCCCTGGTCAATCCTGATGGCAGCCGCCAGAAAATCTTGGTTTGATGCGTCAATCTGGATCCGCTCGATCGCAGCAAGTGGGAAAAAGCGATCCGGTAAGGTCGAGTTCGGAATTTCGATTCTCAGTAAATTAGGGTTCTGTGCGTCGCGGCTGAGTTCGATGGTAGACGCCGTTGTCGTTGCGAAATCAGTATTGATCTGAAGAACGGATGAACGCGATATGGAAACGCGTTGATCGTTAGGGGAGAGAGCGTCGCGCAGTTGGAAAGCACCCCGTCCAAAAGTGCTCACTGTCAGGACATCCCCTCGACTCACCTGTTGACCGCCCACCATAGCATTAAACGCAGGAGTGTAGTCCATTTCGGTAACGAGCACATTGGGTATACCGCTACCCACCTGAGTCCAAACCAAAGAACTGGCACCGAGTAGCGAACCATTGCTGCTATTCCGTGTATTAGTCTGCAACACGCCGCCTAGGGCACCGACCAAAAGCATTGTCTGGTTCTGGTCTATCCGAACTACCTCTACGCTGGAAGGCTTAACAAAAGGCAAAGCTGCAGTACCAATCTCTGTCCAACTGTCGCCACCGTTTTGGGTCTGCCAGACGCGATTGCCGTCGACCGCATAAGCGATCATCCAGTTGTTAGGATCCATCGCGATATCCATGATATTCCCGGCGCCCGGAATCTTCTGATAAGTCACACCCAACTCGCCGGGCTTGCGCACTCCGATGAGGCCATCCCAGCGCCCAACGTAAACAACATCTGCCTTAGCCGTGCCATCACCCGCATAACCACCATAGGCAATTGCTGTGACACGGGTTTTCAGTGCACCCCTCAGATTGTTGGTCGGATTGGATCGATTAATTGTTTCCTGCACTTGTACAATCGTGTCACCGCGGTCTCTGCTCTCGTAAATATTGTCCAAACCGGTGAAAGCTCTCTTGGGATCTACTGCGTTTAGCTCAAATGGTATCAACGCATAGGCGCCAAATCCAGAGTCAAAACCAGTCAGTCCACTCGCAAATGCTGCACCTGAAGCACTTCTGAGTCCTACGCTTTGGGTAGCCCCATCCTGGACGCCATCCACCCATTTCGTCCGCGTGAACGAGTCCCTCGAGAGATTATTACTCCAGTTATTGCGCATATCATAGCGATAGACAACCTCCTGCCCTGCTGCATTGACCTCATAGCTAACGCGCTGGACACCGCCGTCTCCCCCCGCATTTCCACTTTCAGTCCACGATGTGCTTGCGTCGGGATTTTGAATCAAGCCACCGTTATCCTGGGCACCGGACATTGCAATTTCAGAAACAGGATCGTAAGCGATACGCCAAAGTTCAGTGACTGCGAGATCACCTTCGATCGCCCGCCAGTATCTGGCGGTGTAGATGGCATCTCCAACTTTATGGTCTGTTGCAGTAGTGCCATCCTGGCCTCGCAATACGGTCCAGGTAATGGTTCCTGCGACTGGCCCTGCAGCTGTGGCATTTACCTGCATAACCTCATTTCCAACAACAACTCGGAAAGGAACGTTAGATGTAAACGGGTTATTTTCAGTCACCGCCACCACGATTTGCTGATCATTTTCGTTAAAATAGCCAGCTAGAATCGCATCATTTTTGGTAAATGCCACACTTGTACCTACATCCCATGACTTTGCTATTGTAGTACCCTTGCCACGTTCAACAGTTAGATGTATAGCATCATTCCCAAAGTCTAGTGATTTGTTGGTTACCAAAACAAGCTCGGCATCAACTCCATCCCCAATTCGCATAAACACCGGAGCACTAGGGGCTGAAATACCGGATCCACCACTTTTTCGGTTGATAGTGATTTGCGTTTGTACAGCAGTCACATTCTGAGCTTTAATTGTTGATTTAACTTCTGATGATACATTAACGAACTGTTCATTTGAACCTCGAAGTCTATAAATTCCCCCATCATCAACTTCAAGCAGATCGGATCCAATAAAAACCATCGCTCGTGAGTCTCCGTGTACTCTCTCATTGACTCCAGTGCTGACATTGTCAAACCGCCCGTTTTCCCATGCAACCGTGCCAATGACAGCATCTGTGACTTTTCCTCGATAAACACTAGGTGCATCGCCACCAACCCAGAAGATATCTGGATCAGACGGATCGACAACTATCGAGAAATTAGTATGAGCCTGCCCTCCGGAATGAATTGAAGGGGCATCGTTCGGATCGGTTGCCGGGTTTTTATTTTTATCAATCGGATTGTCGGGCAATGTAAGCACTTTCCAAGTAGAAGTAGCTCCGCTGTCGGTGGACCGAATCAAAGTTTTTAGTCTATCGGCGACTCGTTCACCATTTTCGGTTTCACCTTCGATAATTCCCGCGTAAATATTTACGCCATCCGCAGTAGCTGCCATCCGGATCCGCGTGCTGTCACTTGATGCCTGATAGACCCTGGTCCATGATGAGCCGGCATTTGTAGTCTTATAGATGCCTTTGCCGGCGATGGCCGCAAGAAATGTTTGGTTTGTCGCACTGGCGGAGTTGAGGGCGATCAAATCGGATGCTTCACCCTTAGGCAGGGTCGGGTTTATCAAAGCGTCTGCCGATAATTTTGTGAATGTTTCACCGCCGTCGGTACTCTTCCACACGCCACCACGCTTGTCATTGTTTTTGTCCACCTGAGTTGCAACCAACAACACCGGGCTGGCAACGGTCGAACCCGTATGCGCAATGGCAGTCACCTTAAGTCCGGCCAACTCCTGAAATCCCTTATTTGACCAGGTAACACCGCCATCAGTGGTGACTAAAAGACCAACCGGCTCACCACCAAACCCGGCGCCATTACTGAAGCTGCCTGTCCCAGCGTATAGGGTGTTTGCATCTCCAGGCTTGAATGTAAGCGCACTAATAGCAAGCGATGCTTGGTTATCTGTCAGTGCCTCCCAGTCCGGACTTGAGTCCTGAATATTTGTTGTCTTCCAGACTCCGCCGTTAACCGAACCAATGTAAACAATGTCAGGGTTGTCTGGATGGACTGCAATAGCATGAATAGCGCCGGCAGCATTGGTATTCTCAACACTTATAGGGCCGATCTCCCGCCAGACTGGCACTCCTTCAAGATTGATTATATTGTCACTGATGCCGGCCAACGCAGTCAGCGTCGGCGATCCGTTTACAAAGCTAAAACGTCCGTTGAGGAAAACCTGCTTTTCGAAGGTAACATTACCGCCACCATCAATCGTCAGATTATTCAGACTATTCAGTCCGCTACCGCCCACTGCACCACTCAGTTGAATGCTCCCATTGGGAGCGCTTAATGTCAGATTATCCGGCGTGGCGTCGCCATTGCCAGCGATCGTGCCTGGATTGGTGATAATGATATTCCCTTCCGTAGATCGGAAGGTTACATTTCCACTAATGATGACGTTAGCGTTAATGTAGATATCACCTGTGCTTACAACGTCTGTGCTTACAACGTCTATGCCGGTATCAGTTCTGATCGCTAAATCTCCATCTAAAGTAATCTGATCCTCAAACCTAACTCCACCGTTCCCAAAAATCGTCAAATCCGCTAATCCGCCACCGCCTATGGCTCCCCTTACTACGATGACAGTATCTTCTTCAGGCGCTCTCAGTGTCAAGTTGTCGGGCGTAGCATCACCATTACCCGCGATAGTGCCTGGGTTCTGAATAATCACAGCAGCTTTCTGTGATTCGATGATTACATTGCCGTTGATAATTACGCTATCGTCGATGGTTATACCAAATTCGGTTGAGACTGTCGTGGTGCCATCCCCTGCCGTTGTCGCAGGACTGCCTGTGACTTCGCCATCACCCGTAGTATTGAGAGTACCATTTCCAATCGTGGTCGTGTGGCCGGATCCAAGGATGGTCAGCCCAGCTTCACCGAGTCCAACGATATCGCCATTAATAAACACCTCGCCGCCGGGCGCCGGATTGGAAATCACCAACGATTGATTCAAAATCGTCGTGGACTCGGCATCGCCAATCTCGACCGACTGACTACTATGCTCGCTACCCACCCGAATCACTCCGTCTTGGGGCGCATTTGTCGGACCGTTTTCGGAATCGCTTTTAATGAAAACGGTTCCTGTGCCGCTATCGATTTTCCCGCTGATCGAGCCAGCCGATTCAAAGACAAAAGTATCTCCGTCTGATCCCAACAGGTTCTCAACATTGCTAAAGGCTATCCCGGCTACCTCACCGGCATCAGTACCTGTTATGTTCCAAATGGTATTAGTCGCAGGACTCGTCAGAGGTTCACTGCCCTCTCCTGCATCATCGAAAGCTGTGTCTGATTGGTCGGTGTCGGTGTTAACGGCAGTGACTTTGAGGGTGTCCAATCCATCGCCACCGTTAAAGATTACACTAAAGGGGATATCGCCCGGAAAAAGATCGACGATCAAAGTGTCGTCGGTGTCGTCACTGCCCTGGATGATCAGGCTGGTGACGCTTTGTGCATAAAGAAAATCGAGGTTTAAATCCCGGAGATTTATCTCTCCGGAAACTGATAGGACAAGGCTACCATCAGTTGTTGTCTGAACTGCATAGCCTTGGTAATTAGGGTTAGAATCAAGGATAGAAGATAGGGTGTTCAGCATAACCGGCGGAGCATTGGCGGCATCATTGCTTTCAACCAATTGCTGTGGAATCGGATTGGAGATATCTCCAGAAGTCTCGATCCCAAAAGTCTCTTCCGCGGCGGCAGACACCTCGTATTCCGTCAAATCTACCGTCGTTGCAGTGACGCTTTCGAACTGATGCTGCCCTTCAATGGGGTCTTCAACATTGTTTTCCAGGAGGTCAGAATCGAGGGCATCTTCTGCCAAATTAGGTGTAGGATCCAAAATATCTGGTTCACTATCCAAGAGGACAACATCCTCTTTCCCACCCGGCGCGTCAGACTCTTCTGATGAGGAATCATCCTCTTCCATAGCCTCAAAAGGAGTCAAAGACTGTGGTTGAAAGATAAGATCCGAAGAACTGTCTGCTAATTGATCCTGATTAAAATTTTGCTCAACTATTTGAGTAGTTGCAGCTGCTGCTGCACCGGAAGCTCCTTCGCCTGAAAGCATAATTCTTGGCTCGAGCGTTTCTAACTCAAACTGAGATTGCTGTGCTGTGCCTGATTGCGCCAAAATGATCTATAACTAAATTTTTACTATTTACTGTTAAATTTAGGGCAGAATAGGCAATAGTGGTTTGCTTATGTGTGCCTTTTTTTTGTCAGGTCAATAGTTTTTTTAAAATTTTTTAACTTTTTTTTCTGAATCTTAAAATCGATCTGAACCTAACTCGGCAGAGCCGGAACCAAAAAAAACGTCGAACATTGAACGTCGAATGCTGTCTCAGGTAGCGTAGCCGCGTCTCGCGGAGCACCTGCGTCGTGTTAGCTGAAGCGTTCATGCGGCACGAGGACGCGCCTGCACTACCCTTCTGCACAAATCTGTATTAAACATGCACGAATTTTAAGAGTAAGGTACTAAGATGTCCTGTGTATCCTGTACATCCATGCCAGTTATTTTAACGATTCCCTTTGTCGAAATTTCATCAAATAGACAATTATGCCTTTTGTAACATGCGTTTTCGCAAAAAATCGTAATGTAATGGACTGAATTTGATTAAATACGTAATTATGCATCTTATCTCATGCATTTTTGTTATAGGTTGTGAACTGTACTCGTAAAACGATTAATTTTGCCTGATAGAATATGCGTAGCGAACAACTTGGAAATCTGATAACGTTTCACCGGAAAAAGGCTGGTTTGACTCAGGTCGGTCTGGCTGAGTTGGCCCATGTCAGTCGGTCTGTGATTCAGGACCTGGAGGCAGGCAAAGGCAGAACAGTCTGGAAGCACGTTGAGGCTGTTTTGAGCATTCTTAACATTGAACTTAAACCGACAGGACCTCTGGTAGAACAGTGGCTGAAATCACCGCAGGAGACCCAGTGAACGAGGATTTAACGATTTCTATCCGCAGTGCGGAGGTTTAACCAGTCCGGAGAATTAGCTGGATACCTGCAGGAAGAGCGAGACGGCCAGTGGTTATTTATTTACGAAGATAGCTATGAGGGTCTTCCGGTATCGTTGACTCTTCCAGTTCGCAAGGAAGCTTACAAGTTCAGGAAGTTTCCACCTGTCTTTGAGGGACTGCTGCCGGAGGGTCCGCAACTGGAGGCTCTGTTAAGGAAGCACAAGATTGATCATCACGATGCGTTTGCACAATTGGTAACGGTTGGGGAGGATCTGGTAGGTTCACTTTCGATACGTCTACCTAAGCGCACAAAGAGCAAGGAAAGCGAACTGAGTGCTGCCGAGCTGGCCGAGGAGCTTAGCCAAGTGCGTAAGCAGTTAGCCCGTGAACAACGGATCAATGAGATATTAAAAAAAACGGTGGGCTATTTTGCCAGGGACGAAGAATGAAATACCGATTTATCAAGGATCATCAGGATCGCTACGAGGTTGACGAGATGTGCGAAGCTTTCGCGCTTAAGCGCAGCAGCTATTATCGCTGGAAGACCCGCAGCCCTTCAGCGCGCAGTATCGAAGATACAAAAATCAAAGAGCATATCGTGCGTATCTACAAGCAGGCAAAGGGTCGTTATGGCTACCGTCCAATCTATCATCACCTAAAAGATGAAGGCCTGGACTGTGGCAGGGACCGTACTCTTCGTCTAATGAATCAGGCAGGTATAGCCGGTGTGCAGAAAAGAAGTTTCAAGCCGCTTGGAACCCAGAGTAATCACCGGTTTGGCTACAGTGCCAATTTGCTCAAGCAGACGGGCAATCCCACAGGCCTGAATCAAGTGTGGGTAGCCGATACGACCTATTTGCTTACCGATCAAGGCTGGCAGTACCTGGCAACAGTTATGGACCTTTGTAGTCGGCGCATTATTGGCTGGAGCGTATCCTCCAGCAATAATGCCGATCTGGTCTGTCAGGCACTCAGAGCGGCTGTAC
Source organism: uncultured Opitutia bacterium (assembly GCA_963922575.1). Taxonomy (GTDB): domain Bacteria; phylum Verrucomicrobiota; class Verrucomicrobiia; order Opitutales; family Coraliomargaritaceae; genus Lentimonas. The sequence continues at coordinate 27,620 of CAWUII010000013.1, read as the reverse complement.
TTCACAGAGGAAAACTGCCTGAAGGGACGATTCATCACAGCGACCGTGGCAGCACCTATGCGAGTCATAACTATCAAAGGTTACTAGGTTTATTTTCCATGAAAGCGAGCATGAGCGCCAAAGGAAACTGCTATGACAATGCAGCGATGGAATCCTTTTACGGCAGGTACAAAAGCAGCTCGGTACGCGGCCACATTTTTGCTGATGAAGCCGAGCTTCGAGCCAATGTATTTGAATATGTCGAAGTGTTCTACAACCGCTTCAGAAAACATTCATCACTGGGCTACAAAAGCCCATCTGAGTTCGAAGAAGACTTTTGCCCCCATGGGGGCAACCCAGCAAGCCTTTCGGCTTGCATTAACAACAACTAAACTACACATAAGAGCATTACGTGTCTCGCTTTTTCAGGCCACTTCACCACCTCTTAAGGTTTGACGCGCCGGGGCTGGTTTGCGCCCGTCTTCCCAAACCTGACACTTGTAGTAGGGCCCGAGTCGACGGACTTCTCCGTCGACTCTGCGTTCACGATACTCTTCGGTCAAACGCCCCCGGGGCATCCTATCGATAGTACCCATTTCACTCAATAAGGCCTTTCTTTTAAGATGCAGTTAAGCAGTTTTTTCCATCAGTTCCTTAATTAACCCACGATCAGGTTTACCTTGGGCAACCACAATTTTATAGCCCTAAAAAAATCCCCATAGTGGACTTTAACCACATTTACATCGTGCCCATGCTGGGCACACACCATTTTAGGAAGCTCCATTGTTTCATCAAAGTAGCAGCTAACTGCCTCTTTAACGTTTTGGCGAAGCTCTTCGAGGCTCTCACCGTCTGTATGAATGCCGTACCCCAAAGCACTTGCAGAGTAGCCGCCGTCGATTTCGTCTTCAATAACTTCAAATATGATTTCTGACATAGTTTAAAATATGAGAATTTCTTTAAAGTCTGCAAGTTAGTTTCTTTGGCGTGAGGAATCACGCTTGGACAGTTATTAACTGTGTAAACAAGGAAAAGGCGGGGCGCGGCTTTTGCCGCTTCCCCGCTCCGTTTTTAAGCTACTTTTTGAGAATTTTTTAGGAACTACGAAACGAGCGAGGTTGAATACATGCTTTCATTGGATTTCAAAACAGGTCGTCCTGTAAATTTTGTCTAACGCCAAAACGGTGGGCACAAGAATTTATGTTGCACTGGCAGGAGGAAAACGTTTCTTCATGATTCTTTTAAATCAGGCAATGTGTGGGCGTAGCTCAGTTGGATAGAGCATCGGATTTCTAATCCGAGGGTCGGGGGTTCGAATCCCTCCGCCCATGCCAGTTTTTTAAATTAAGCTGGGATTTGTGAGTGATAGTTTACAGGGCATGTTTGCCCTAACCCCGCTACGCTCAAAGAGCTTTGCAGGGCAGGCCCAGGTATTACGCATTTGCATCGCTAAGGTGCGCTTTTGTATCGCTAAGGTGCGCTTTTGAATCGCTAAGGTGCGCTTTTGCATTGCTAAGGTGCGCTTTTGAATCGCTAAGGTGCGCTTCGGGACGTTCTATGCGGTGCCAGAGGCACGCGCGCTACAAAAATACAAAATAACACTTTATTTTTATTTTTATTTTGGGATAGGCTCGAAGTTAATTTCGGCTCAGCCTTTTGTTAGCCAGAGGAACTGATAGGGTTTCAGTGTGAAGCCGTCTTTGGATGAAACGGTGGTTTCACTGATCATGTCTTCGAAGAAATGTCCTAATCCGAGCGAGCGCAGGGGCTTCAGGTCAATCGTTTGGTTGTGTTCGGAGAAGTTGTTGATTGCGAGCAGATAGTCCGATTCGTTCCATCGTCGGTAGGCCAGTATGCTTGAGCCTGCGATGGGAAGTAGCTCCATGTTTTTGCCGGCAAGTGCGGTGAGTTCTCTGCGCAGGCTAAAGAGAGCTTTAAGTTCTTTATTAATACGCTGCTGGTAAGGCTTTGCCTGGCCCTTTTTCAATAGAGACCAGTCCATTTGTAGTCGATGTATCCAGCGGCTGTCATCTCTTTTATCCGGATCGTTCAGGTAGGAGTAGTCATTAAACAGACCCCATTCTTCGCCCAGGAAGATGAGTGGGACGCCTCCAATGCTGCACAGTACGGCGTAGAGCATGCGAATTCGCAGCAATGACATTTCCTCAAAGAGTTCATCATCTGCTTCGACGGCCTGTTCGAGCCCTGCAAGCGATGCCATTGTACCTGAAACGCGCATGTCTCCGGTTTTCTCATTGTACTGAAACGGTACGCCTTTTGCGAAGGAACCCTGGAAGCGGCCGGTGTAAAACTGATTCAGAAAATTGCGATGGCCTTCCGGGTGAATGGCGACTTGCCTGGCATCATCGTCAGCAAACGCCCAGCCGACATCGTCGTGGCAACGCAGATAGTTCACCCACGTTGTGTCTGGTTTGAGTGCATGGCGGTGACTGAGTGATTGCTTAAGCAGTTTGGTCTCACGGGTGGCAATGCTCTCCCATAGTAAGGCCATCAGCGATGGGTTGTAGGAGAGCTGGCACTCTTGAGGGTCGATGTATTTAACGACTTCGTCGGGATGGACGATCGCTTCGGACTTGAAAACCAGTCCAGGTGCGGCGATTCGACATACTGCATTGAATGCTTGTATGACCCAGTGCGCCTCAGGGAGATTTTCGCAGTTGGTACCCAGCTTTTTCCAGACAAAGGCAACTGCATCCAAACGCAGGATTTCAACACCCGCATTTGCCAGATAAAGCATTTCAGTGACCATGGCACGAAATACATCGGGATTCGTGTAGTTCAAGTCCCATTGAAAACTGTTAAAAGTCGTCCATACCCAACGTTGCATTCCACTATGCCAGGTAAAGTTGCCGCGACGGATCGTCGGGAAGATTTCCCGCAGATGTACCTCATATTGGTCGGGTATCTGACGATCTGGAAAGGTGTAGTAAAAATTCTGGTATTCTCGATCACCTTCCTGTGCCTTAATTGCCCATTTGTGATCATCCGAGGTGTGATTCAAGACAAAGTCGATAACGAGCGAAATCCCTGCTTCACGCAGCGCCTTGGCCAAGTCTCTTAGTTCATCCATTGTACCCAGACGCGGCTCCACGGACCGGTAATCACTGACAGCGTAGCCACCGTCACTATTCTCCGGCCGGGCTGCCAGACAAGGCATCAGGTGCAGATAGGTCAGCCCCAGTTCCTGCAGGTAGGGTATGCGCTTCTTCAGTTGCGACAAATTGCCGTCAAAGAGGTCCACATAGAGAGAGCCTCCGACCATCCTTGATGACTGGTACCAGGTGGGGTCATTTTCCCGATGGATATCCAACTCGTACATGGCATCCGGGCGTTCAAGCCAGCACTTGATTGCAGCGATGAGTATCGCTTCCAGATAGTAAAAGAAATCGTAGTTCGCGCCGTAGAGACGATAGAGCAGCTCGAACAGTCGAGGCCAGTGCTCGTCGAGACGCGCTTCAATTATCTCAACGAGCCGCTCTTTTGAAAAACGCGAATGCCTGGATTTTTTGATAAAAACCAGGATTTTAGGCCAAAGTCTCTTTAAGGTTCTTTGTGCTTCGTAAACAGGGTCAATATCGGCCATTCCTATTCCACAGGTTTCTCGTTTGGTATAGTTATGGTGTCAAGGAAATCGTAGTATTCTATGCCCTCGATGATACCGGCTGCGTGATGTGCATCGGCGAAATATACGCGTGGATATTCGCGCAGCTTCTCCAGCTCGACACTGTAGTTGCCGACGACCACTCCCAGAGTATTGCCAGCAAGCATTTCGCTGTCGTTTCCGGAATTGCCGGCGATTAAAATATTTTCAAGAGGAAAGTCCCACTTAAATGCCATGTGACGCATGCAAAGTCCACTGCCAGCGCGAACCGGAAGAATGTCCAGAAACATATTCAATGAGAGGATCACTTTGGCACGGATACCTTTTTCACGTAAAACCTTTCGGATTACGGATAGTTTGGGCGCTACCGAGAAATCTATTTTATAGCTGATCTTGTAAGTCGATTGCTCATTTTCTTCCTGCAGGAACAGACCGTCTATTGTTTCCATCAATTCTCGTATGCGCTCAGGTTCCCATCGGTAGTTGATATGCTTGCGCCAGCTTCTGTCCGGGGTGAGGTTCTTACCGTAGTAGATTTCGGTGCCGGCTGAAGTAATCAGTATCTCTGGATGGGGTATATTGTGATCCGAAATCAGGTTGAGAACGTCATTGTAATTTCTGCCGGTTGCGATGCCAAAACCGACATTTTCTTCCGTTTGTTCAATTAGTTGGAAAAGGTTTTTCATCGCCTCATCGTCGCCGATCAGGGTGTTATCGATATCGGCAACAATAAGCCGGTCAATCTTATGCAGTTTACGATCTTTTCCGGAAGTTTCTGTCGATAGCCCTGCAGCAGAATTATTCAGCAGTTCATCGACATTTCTCAAGTAGAGTTCGGTGTGATGCTCCCATGAGTAATGCGTATAAACATTTTTTATGCCGGCTGCTGACCAGGCTTTCCAATCATCCGGTTCGGTCAGTGCTCGTAGTAATGCTTTTTCGATTGCTTTTTTATCGAGTGGATCGACCAAAAGACCGTTTTGGCAATTTGCAATTATATCGCGCGGACCTCCGTCGTTGGTTGCTACAATCGGACAACCGCTGGCGGCTGCTTCCAGTAGAGTCAACCCAAACGGTTCCGTGAGGGCAGGATTAACAAATACGCCCCGGGATTTGGTAATAATTCTATAAAGTGCCGGCACTTCGTCTGATTTGTGTTTCTTCGGGTAGGCAACTTTGCCGTACAAATCGTAAACGTCGATCAAAGTGAGAATTCTCATTAACACTTTTTTCTGTCCGGACGGCATTTCGCGAATATCGTCGCGACTGCCAAGGATCAAAACCAGATTGGCCTCTCGTTGCAGTTGTTTGGACTCGCCGTAGGCTTCGACAAGTCCTTCCAGGTTTTTGCGTTCATCCGGCCGCGCCATTGCAACAATCAACGGCTTGGTTGTATCGTGCAGGAAGGAGTTGATTTCTGTCTCCAGGACAGTAGTCGCTTTATTCTCAACCGGCGGGTGAAAAGCACTCAGATCGACGCCAGGCGGAATTACTTCCATACGTTCGGGAACGTAATTCTCGTAAATCTCATACTGCTCACTGACTTCCTGATAGGTGCTGGTGCAAATAAGTGAACAGTTCTCCAGAGCCAACTCTTCGGCCTCAATGCGTTGTGCGATATTGTATTTGGATTCAATTTTCTCTGCCGGAACACCCGAGTCGATAAGCCGCTGTTTCTTCACACGACCCAGCGAGTGTCCGGTAAAAACGAAGGGCACTCCGAGAAGGCGGGCAAGCTGACCACCACCGTATCCAGCATCTGCGTAGTGGCCGTGAATAATATCAGGTACTGATTGATTGGTCCTAAAATGGCGCAGGCACTGATCAATAAAGACCTCCATATAGGGCCACAACGTCGTTTTGCCCAGATAGCGTTTGGGCCCAAAGGGTATTCGAATAATAGACGCTTTTTCGGCGATCGGCTCGACGAGCTTTGCATAGTCCTCGGAAACACGTTTATCGACGACTTGCCGTGTAATCAGATCGACCTTTGAGACCCTTTCGTCCTTGGCAAGTGCGCGGGCCAATTCCAGTACATAGCGGATTTGTCCCCCGGTGTCTTCGTCTTTTCCAAGCTCAAGGTTGTCGCCGCGAATCAATCCGTGAAGACTCAGGAGAGCGATGTGTATACCATTTTTGTTTTCTTGCATATTTCCTTTCATATCTTGTAAAAACTTTTGTCCTCACTAATTGCACCCTGTATCTGACAGACCTTTGCAGCAAATGAACTCGCCCTATGGATAATCTGTTCCAGTGAATACGCCCTGAGGATGCCGCAGAGGGTGGTTGCAGTAAATCCGTCACCGGCACCAACCGTATCGATCATCGGACTGGGTGACAAAGCCGGAATTTTTGAAACATATTCTTTCGCGCCATGAATGACAGCACCTTTTTCACCGCCGGTAAGTAGTACATTGTCGATTTCGAAGTCGGATTTGAGTTGAGCGAGGATTCCTCTGGCGTTGCTTATTTCTATGTTTGGTAGGCCGGTTACTTCTTGAAGTTCGTCCAGATTCAGTTTTACCCAATCAGCTCCACGCATCCACCGCTTGACCTGATCAAGTTCATAATGGGGTGCGCGTAAATTTATATCAAAGAACCGTATCGCACTTCTGGAGCGTTTTGCAAGCGCTTCAAAGCTCGAACGAGAAACAGGATTTCTCAAAGCCAACGACCCATGGTACAGCAACTGGGATGCTTCCAGAGAAGGGTCTTCAATAAAATCCCAGGCACACGGTTTGTGTATCGTGTACTGTGCCTCGCCCCCAGACAGTGAGACAGTAACCTTACCTGTCGGATATTGTGAATTAATCTGCAAGTATGCGTCATCCAGACCCCAGTTGCTAATTTGCCGATGCAGTGATTTACCTGATCCATCGTCTCCTACAGCGCTTACAAGACTGACTGTATGGCCCAGTCCACATAAGCCCCAAGCGACATTAAAAGGCGCGCCTCCAGGCACTTCTTCGCCATTTGAAAAGCAATCATAAAGTGCTTCACCGAAAATTATGTTTTTTATTCTTTTGATTCTTTTGATAACTGGATTCGATATTTTTGCAGATTTTGTTAAAGGTACTTTAGGACATCAACCAACTTACCAATTACTAGATTATTTAAAACAAGCTATAAACCTAAATTACCTTAAATTATTAAAATCAGATATTAATGCAGAAAACACAAAATAGCAAATTTCCAGATAATCCCAATGTTTTGGTCAGTGATCTCGATGGTACGCTGATACCTCTACACAACATGGAGCAAAACAGAAATGATCTGATCCAACTAAGCAAGCTGCGTGAAATTCATAAGTTTAAGCTCATTTTCGCTACCGGCAGAAGCTTTGAATCGGTGCTGGACGCAATGAAACAGCATCTGCTTCCCGAGCCAGACTGGATTATTTGTAACGTAGGTACTTCAATTTATGAAAAGTCACATGATTCCTTTTCCACTGTGTCTGCTTATCATGATAAACTAAACGAAAGCTGTGGTGGAATCGATCACGATGTAATTGATTCCACTTTCAAGCATCTGAAGAATCTGAGGCTGCAACCCGAAAAAAATCAGTCTGTCTTCAAGATAAGTTACTGGTGCGAGGAAGGTGAATTGCACGAATTGCTCGATCAGATAAATGAAATCCAGCAGCAGGAATCACTACCCTACTCATGTCTTGGTAGTGTAGATCCCTTTAGTAAGCGTGGACTGATCGACATACTACCCGCTGGAGTCGACAAGGCTCATGCCTTAAACTGGTTAGGCGAGTTGCTTGAACTAAAGCATGATCAGATCGTTTACGCCGGGGATTCCGGAAATGACTTGGCTGCCCTAATCGATGGTTACGCCTCAATATTGGTAGGTAACGCGACAGATCGCCTGCGTTCAGAAGTCAGCAGACTTTTAAAAGAGAAGGAAAAAACCGGTCCGTGTTATTTTGCAGAGAATCATGCAACCAGCGGCGTGCTTGAGGGCATGAGATATTTCAAGCTGGTTCCGGAAGAAGCATCTGCTTAATCCGGGTTAAAAAGCCAGCGACAACAGGGCTCCCATCAGGCCAACGACAATTCCAAAAATAACATGCCCGACCAAGTGTAGTAAGCCCTGCTCCAGAGTTGCTTTACGATATTCCTCGATCGGATGTTTTTCGCTGGCATAGAACATAAGGACGTAACTCATGGTCAACCCATGAAAAAACCCAAAGCCAAGGCCCAGGAAAATCGCGTACGGGAAGTTGAGCCCTCCGATCAGATACATGATCACGAAATAAATCACCCCAAAGAAAAGTCCTGACAAGGCATGGATTTTTTTACCCAGTTCCTGTGCACCTTCCGACTTGCGGGTAAAAAAGCTTCCAAGTGCTCTTACCATGTCAACTCGTTTGCTGTGGGCGGAGCTTACTTTGAGCATGAATTCTGTCATTGCAAAGGCACCAGCCAAACCGCTAATGGCTCCAAGAATTAAAACGATGAATAAAAACATGTGACAAATATGTAGCTTCACGTTGAGAAAATGTCAATATTAGCGCCAGCAGCCATCGCAAATTGGATGCTTTGGATATGTATAATTGTACATAAGGCACCACCCCTCTTTGAACCGATACAATATAGGCTATTGGAGACGTCGATGAGCTCATCGACAACGACAACATAGAATTTTCAGAAGAACTATAAATTTTTGCTTTTATTTAGCCGTAACAATAAATCACGAATTAGAAATACTTTTGGGAACACTCGATTGCGCCATTCAGAGTTGTATCTCCCGAGTATCCGGATCGAAACAGGTGGTAAGCCTGGCAGTGAGATCGGTCGATACAAACCGGACCTGAGTGCCCTTGGTATATTGGAGTGTGATGCGTTTGCCGCCGTCTTTGATGACGGTTAGATTTTTCGTGGATAAAAAGCCATCGCTTCGCCAACGTTTGCGGATGCGAATTAACAAGCGATACCACTCAAGAGTTTCATTGTCTCCGCGGCTTACTTCAGGGAGCTTAGAGCTGAAGAAAGCTTCGGGGGACACTGGTGAAAGTGTGTCCTTTAAATTCATGTGACGAAAGTCACGCATACGCCCCTGCTCGACATTTTTGCAAAGTTCCGGGTCGCTGAAATCGGTGAAGAACAGGAACGGTGTGTTTGCAGCAAATTCTTCGCCCATAAAAAAGAGTGGTATGGCCGGATATAAAACGATTAAGGCGATTGCGGCACGTTGTATTTCGCGGTTGGCCCAGTGGTGCACGCGTTTACCATGTGGGCGATTGCCGACAATATCATGGTTTTGCAGATAGCAGACGGTGTCTTCCAATTGAATCCTATCCGCAGGCCAAACCCTTCTCAGAGAGCCATCCGCCTGTCGCCCAAACAAATACCCATGCCGAAGTGCGTTGTACACATCCGGAAATCCGCGGAAGACGCACAATTTTGAAGCGTCGGGAACACCGATACACTTACCCAGGGCGTTTGCAATATCGTCGACCCAGAGTGCATCCAGTCCAGGGCCACTTTTTAGTTCAGCAAGAAATTCAGGATGGTAGCAGTTAGTTTCACCAATTACATGTATCTTGCGATTTAACTTTTGGGAACACTCGCGAAGTTTACGGGCAATTTCATTTGCGAGGTGTACGGACTCAAGATCTCGAATTGCCGTGATTGCATCTAGGCGCAGGCCGTCGAATCCGTAGTGTTCAACCCAGTGCAACGCGTTGTTGATGAAAAAGTCGCGCACCTGTCTTTGGGCTTTTCCAGAGACCGCCGGTGAAGTTCCCCACGGAGTGGATTCATTACCAAAATAAGGACCAAATTGTTTGAGATAGTTACCTTCCGGACCCAGATGGTTGTAGACCACATCGAGTATGACCGCCAACCCGCACTGATGGCAGGCCTGGACAAATGCCTGTAGTTCAGCAGGACTTCCGTAATTGTGGCTGGGCGCATAAAGGCAGACGCCGTCGTAGCCCCAGTTCCAGCGACCCGGGCATTCTGCCAGTGGCATGAGTTCGATCGCAGTGATGCCCAGCGCCACCAAATGATCCAGTCTTTCGATGGCGGCAGTATACGTACCTTCAGATGTGAAAGTTCCGATGTGAAGTTCGTAAAGAATCAGGTCGTCTTTGGGCACTCCACTCCAGTCGATCCTGTCGTTGTCCGGAAACTCGAAATCGACAACCATGGAAGGACCATGAACACCCTCCGGCTGAAAGGCAGAAGCTGGGTCCGGCAAGGGTCTGCCGTCCAGGACATACTGGTAAAGCTGCCCATGGTTACATGGAAGATTTAGTGAATGATAACCGCCACCCTCGTTTTCCATAACGGAGTCGGTCGGTCGTCTCGATTCGTCTAACAATCGCAGCGTTACCGAGTCTTCACGAGGCGCCCACAGGTGGAATGTAGTCCGTCCGTTGTGAACACTAGGAGTCATTTTAAGGGCTCGAATATTTAGGATGATCTTTCAAGCGACATACTACGCAATCTTTATTCCTGCTCCTCGGATTGATCCGTATTCGTCTGATTGGGACTGCTTCGTTTTTTACGGTAGAACGCAGCAGCACCCTTGGTTTTCTTGAGTAATTCAATAGGGAACATAGGGATACGACGCATGCCTGAGGAAATGCCATAAGCATTGCCCAGTCTTGTACGCATGGACTGATAAATCTGTTCACGTACTTCTTTTTCACCTATAGTTCCAGCTTCTTCAACCAGTGAGAGGCGTCGAATTGCATATAATCCAAACAGGGCAGCAGTAAAAAACACGAAATCAAGTCCCCTGAAATTGAGTGCAGGAATACTGAAAACTTTGTCAGCGACTGAAATGTCCGAGTTGTAGAATAACTTTATGCTTATCTCACGAACTGCAAAGAAGCTGCCGATGATACCACCGATAATAGGCGCGATGGCTGCCGTAATCCCGCTGCAAAAAGCGTTCGTTGCCAGGTAGGAAGTGGCATTACCTTCAGGAGCAAGTTTTATAGCAATGTTGGCTGCGCACAGATTGAAACCAGCTGAAGAAATTCCACCCAGTATATGTATAAGCACCAGCAAGGGAATCGACAGAAAATATTTTTCGGGCATCGTCGTAAAAGGATACATGAGTATCACCACGATAAACAAAGGTACGGATACACGTAGTACACTTTTATTACTGTATCGGTCTGCAATTGCTCCCCATATCCTGAAAAAGAAAATATTAGTTATCTGACTAAGTACTCCCAGCATCACAACCGTAGCCATCGACAGACCAATGCGTTCGAGCATGTAAACTGCCATGAAAACGGCTGACATGATGACCGAAAAGCTCCAGCTGGCAGAGAACACTAGTAACCGTCGAAAATTTTTGTCCTTCAAAGGTTCGAGCAATAGCATTAACCACTTATCATTTGCAGTCCTGGTCATTTGCGGTTCAGGGACGTGCATCAGCAATTTCGCTCCAATGATACCAATAATGGCGGCAACTAGAAAGATAATGCCATAAGAGCGCTCCAGGTTACCAATTGCGGCAGCAAGGCTGTCTATTCCGAAAGCTGCAATGATGCTGAGCACAACACCCATCTGTGTTGCACGCGACAAACGCTGTGAAAAATAAGCGCCCAGTGTCTCACCGGGGACAATATCTTTGATCCACGAGTTCCAGGAGCATCCGGCGATGGCACCAAATATAAAAAAGGCCGACATCAAACCGAGAAAAAGGTAGGATTGATGGGCGACATTGATGAACGGAACCAATGCTGCCATGACTAGCGTGACGCGTGAGATCATGGCAAAAACAACAGTAACCAGTTTTCGAAGACCGACCTTTTCAACGATCCAGATGGCAGGCATCTGCACCATCTGACTCATCGGAGCCAAGCTTCCCAGCAGACCAATAACAAAGTTACTGGCATTCAAAGCAACTGCCATTCCCGGAAGAAAGGCTCCGGTGACCAGCATTATCATCGTGTGTGAACACAGTCCATCCAAGGTCATAAAGCGAAGACCTTTTTTGCGATCTGCTTCACTTAAAATTTCAGTTGTACTGTACCAAGACATAATAAAAAAAGGCGGCAATCAAAGTACCAACCATTAGTATTGCAAACGATTGAATCAATTTGCAGATAAGATCCGGATCGTTGACTGCTTAATTCTACATTGTTGAACAATCTAGAATAGGAAAACTGGGAGCGCAGTATCTATTCGATGCCGGAGACACGCGTGCTGCTGAAGGTTTGAGAACTATTGATCTTCGTTACCAGAGCCGGCTTTTGTAGAGGGAACATCACCATCGGCCCGGTTTTTGCGAAATTGAAAGCGATTTATGTCACGCAGCGATAGAGTCTCTCCAGTCTCTTTAAAATTTTCGGCTCGTTGGAGCATCATTTGATACATGCGCTTGTCTTGAAAAATCTGCGCATTGGTGTCGGTGCTGATTTGCGCCTTGGATTCCAAATCGGCCATAGAGCCTTGCCACTTCGAGAGCTCAATGTCTTTGTTCTTTTTAGAAAGGTTGAACATTCCGGTTTTAAAGCGCTTTCGGTCGCTGACTTTTTCCAAAGAATAATCCTGCTTTTTGGAACCGAGGGATGAGTAGCTTTTGTTCCAGTGTTCAAACGAGATTTTTTTTTCAGTCAGATCTGATTGTTGACTGCCAGACCACTTCTTTTGTTCAAAACGTTTTTTGGAAAGCGTCTGTTCCTGCTTTTTATAGGAATCAACAACCGGTTTTGTAGTCGTCGTTTTGCCCTGCAAAGTTGTGCAGGTGAGAAAACCGATTGCGATGGCAATTGCTAAAATGGAATGAAAGCGTTCAAACATAGTTAATTTTTGTTTAGCACAGATATTTGTAAAAAGATAACAAATGACAATCACTCTTTGCAACTGGTCCATATAGGAAATAAATAACCACGAAAGGCAGCGCTGTTTCGACAAGCAAAAGACCAGAGGCGCGTGCCTCTGGCATCGCGTAAATGCTCCAACGCTCTGGCAAACACTTACGCAAAAGTGCGCACAGAGGCAGTGCTGCCCTACCTCCAATGCATTCAATTAAAATAGCGAAGAACCTGGCTGCGACTTTCTGGATCAGGATACTTTCTCCTGAATAAGGTGCACGTCGCGTTGTGGGAATGGAATATTGATTCCTTCTTCATCAAACTTTTCTTTTATCTTTTGTGTCAGGTCACACTTGGTAGCCCAGAAGTCGGGTGAATTCACCCATGGGCGCACGACAAAGTCCACACTACTCTCGCCCAGATTCGATACGAGCACCTGTGGCTCGGGTTCTTGGAGGATGCGCTCGTCGGCTTTTATCAGATCGAGAATAATTTGCCGGGCTTTGTTCAGATCATCTCCGTAGCCTACACCGATTAGCATATCGATCCGACGGGTTGGATTTGCTGAGAAGTTGGTAATAGCGCCGCTCATGATGGTAGAATTCGGCATGACCAGTTTTATGTTGTCAAATGACTTCAGTTCGGTCGCCAGAAGACCGATTTCAACAACGGCACCCATTTCGCCACCGGCTTTGATCGCATCTCCTACTTTGAACGGTTTGAACAGAATCAAGAGTACACCTGCAGCAAAGTTTGAAAGCGATCCCTGCAATGCCAGGCCGATTGCCAGACCTGCGGAAGCGACAACGGCCGCAAAGGATGTAGTTTCGATACCCAGTTTGCTAATGGCAGCAACAACAACAAATACAACGATGGCACCATGCAGTATATTTGCGAAAAATTTGACCAGAGTTGCGTCAATTTCTTTTTTGATCAGTGTTTTTGCGAATAAGGATTCTACACGTCGGGCCAGCCATATGCCGACGACGAGGATTACAATGGCGGCAATTACTTTGATACCGTATGCGGCCACACTGTTTAGAATCGATTCTATTGTTTGTTTATCCATGATATTTTAAAAGGAGTTAGAAGCTGGAAGTTAGGAGTTAGAAATCAGGGGTTTAAGATACTGAATCTGATAAGTAATTTCAGTAAGCTTCCCGATTATTAATTTCTCTTATCGCCCAGATTGCATGTTCTACAAGCATCAAATTTTCTCCGGAGGCAATCTGTTGCAACGCAGGCAAGTCCCTGGCTGTTCCAACATTTCCCAGAACGACGCAGATATTGCGCTGAAAACGCGGCAACTTGAGTCTGCGCATTGGAGAACCGATCATGGTCTGCTCAAAGGTCGACTCGTCCCAGAGAAGCATCTCCCTGAGTGGCGGCAGTTCACGCGGCTTGAATTTCACTTCCTGCGTCGGTATCGCCCACTTATTCCAAGGACAGACATCCAGACATTCATCACAGCCATAGAGACGATCGCCGATCGCGCTCCGGAATTTTTCGGGTATGGCTCCTTTGTGCTCGATAGTCAGATACGAAATGCATTTGGATGCGTCCAATTGATACGGTGCTGTGATCGCCTGCGTCGGGCAGACATCAATACACCGAGTGCAGCTTCCGCAACGATCTTTGACCGGCTCATCGGTTGGCAATTCAAGCGTGGTTACAATATTTGCCAGAAACGACCAGGTCCCGCGTCTGGGCTCAATCAGGATGGTGCTTTTGCCCTGCCAACCAAGGCCCGCCGCCGCCGCAATAGGCTTCTCAAGCAAAGGGCCGGTATCGACATAGGGACGTTGATCACCACCAAACTCGTCGCGCAAGATCCGGCAAAGCCGCTTTAATCGACGCAGCATAAAGCCGTGGTAGTCGTCTCCCAGCGCGTATTTGGCGATCCGATAAGGACGTTCCAGATCCGGCTGATAGTAGTTCAACGCCAGAACGATAATGCTCTTTGCCTCAGGCAGTAACTCTTCGGGATGCATGCGGCGATCATTATTGCGCTCCATCCAGGACATGGTGCCGTGTTTTCCATCGGCAATCCATTTCGAGTAGTAATCGCGTCTAAGCTCCAGAGGTACTGCAACAACACCCAGGTCATGAAAGCCAAGCTCCCTCGCCTCGTCCTCCAATCGCTTTCGTATCTGTTCTCCTGAATTACTCACTAATGAATACTCTGTTGTAGCAGGTAGTGCTGTTTCGACAAGCTCAAGAACTGAGACAGTGACGTTCCCGGTACGCTCTGCGAGCTTCGCAGGAGATGGCTCCGATAGGTACTACAATCACAACTCTTGCACAATCTGCTATAAAAAGCAGAAAAGCGATCACTATGAGTCCATTCATGCTATGGTTAAGATAGAAAGTAATTATGAAGAGACAGATTCAAATTGACTGCAGTTAAAATTTTGAAAGATTATCCATGGAAATTAAATCAACTTTTTAATAACTAGTTACTAAAAACAACTAGATATAAAAGCATTCAAACTACGCGAATAACAAAAATATAATGCCAAGTAAAAAAATTAATCTCAGATCGAACCCAAAGAATGGAACTGCTCTTACAGGTGGTTATGGACAAACATGGAAAAACAACTATACTAAAAGAGCTATAAAAACTGGCATGTCAAAGGCTATGGGGGAGATTGACAAAAACACAAAAATCTGCGATATCCTTAAAGAAGGACGTATAAAAATTAAAGAAAATCTGGAAAAAGATACAGAAACGTATAATTATTTTAAAGCACTTAGCGATCTTTCTGACAAAATCATACAAATCCGCGATAGAAAAAGGCCACTTCTTGGGTGGACGGATGCAGAAAAGGCAGTCATCAAATTCGTTTTGGGTGAATTGCAAGCTGAGGCAGATCAGTGGGATTGATATTCGACAGGTGATTCAAAAATTTATATGATACAGTTTCTATTTTGCATTTAATTTGTTTTTACTAAGTTAGATACGCTATTAACCAAATTGTGTAACCCTAGTTTTAATCGTTCAAATAAAGCGGCAAGATGCCGCTTCTACTTTGATTGCAAAGCCTCAATAGTCGCTTCCACAAAGTGAGTTAGACTCGCCTGTTCCGATTCGAAATCAACCGATCGCTTGTATTTCTTCAAGGTTGTACTCGTGAGCGGACCGATGCTACCAAATACGGGTTTCGTGGCATTCGGCTCAAGCTTGAGCGCCGCAGACTGTTCAATATAGGATTTAACGGTTGAGGAGCTGGTAAACAAAACTGCATCGGCGCCCTCCTTACAAAATTGTACAGCCGCGGGATGCTGACTCAGTTCGGTCTTGCTGGTTTTGTACAGTGGTAATGTGTCCACAATGGCCTGCCCTTCGGTTTCAAGACGCTGAACTAAAGCATCGCGGTTTTGATTCCCGGTAATGACAAGCATCTGAATATTGTCGATGCTCTCATCCTTGAATGCATCTGCAAGCGCATCGCCGTTGGACTGTTCCGGAACCAGATCGACCTTAAGCTTGTGCTTTTCAATTTCCCGGGCAGTGGCTGCACCGACTGCTGCAATACGCATTGGTCCGAGGCAGCGAATATCGTCGAATGCTTTGTAAAACAGATCAAAGAAAAAGCGTACACCGTTCGTACTGGTAAACACAATCCATTCGTAAGTGGCAATTCCGGCAAGCACTTCACCCAGTTGCTGAGCATCGAAATTGGGTTCAACCTTAATAAATGGCAACTCAAGCACTTCAGCGCCTTTTTTCTCCAAGAGTGTTGTCAGCTTGCCGGCTTGTTCACGTGCACGGGTAACAACAATTCGTCTGCCCATCAATGGCCTACCCTCAAACCATTTCCTCTCAGAGCGTCTGGCAACGACGTCACCAATGATAATTACTGCCGGAGCGCCCAGATCCGCCCTTTCTACATCGGCAACAACGGCCTCAACGGTCGAAAAGAGCGATTGCTGGCAATTTAACGTCGCCCACTGGACAACAGCTACCGGTCGATCGCCGGGCATCCCACCGGCTTTCAACTCATCAATAATGCGCGGCAACTGCCCGATGCCCATATAAATGCAAAGTGTGCCTGTGGTCTTACCGTAAGTACTGAAATCAATGCTGAGCGTATGTTTTTCCGGATTTTCGTGTCCGGTAAGAAATGTGATTGAGGAACTGTACTCGCGATGTGTCAACGGGATGCCCACATATGCGGCGGCAGCCAGCGCAGCGGTAACCCCGGGAACGATCTCGAATGGGATCCGGTCCTGCTCCAGTTGCTCAACCTCTTCACCCCCGCGGCCAAAGACAAAGGGATCGCCCCCTTTCAAACGAACTACTGACAAACCTTTTCGAGCGCGATCGACAAGTATCGCTTCAATCTCGTCCTGCGGAATTGAGTGACGACCCGACTGTTTACCGACGTAAATCGTTTCACAGTCTTCACGTGTCCAGTCGAGTAATTTGGAATTGGCCAGATAGTCATAAACCAGGACATCTGCAGACTCGATCAGTTCTCGGGCACGCACGGTGATCAGACCGAGATCACCGGGTCCGGCGCCAACAAGGTAAACAGTGCCTGTTTTGTTTTTAGAAATCATCGTTGAATGAACGTCAAACGTTGAACATTGAACGTCAAACATTGAATTACCTTACGAATCCGTGCCCACAACATTCAATGTTCGACGTTCAATATTCAAAGAGTCTCAGAATTTCAGTTCCTTGAAAATTGTATCGAGAATCGCGTCGATCTCTTTCAAAGAATCCAGCTTTGTCTCGAAGGCGGCATAACCTGTCTTAGGGTGGAATACATGAAAAACGCCTTCCGCATAGTAGGCACCCACTGGTATCTGGCAACCGCTCCCAAGGCGACTCAGGAAAGCGCGCTCCAGAGAGACCGCCAATTTTGTCTCTTCACAAAAAAGATGCTCGTAACTCGGCAGGTCGGCAGTACGACACTGAACTGCAATCGCCGCCTGACCCGGAGCGGGTACTACCTGCTCGACCGGCAATTCGGCGAACTTCAGTCCTGCAAACGAAGCGATTCCCAATCGTTCCAGTCCTGCAGCTGCAAGCAGTGTCGCATCGGCTTCTTTCTCCGCAATTTTACGCAGACGCGTTTCGACATTGCCGCGGATAATCGTCCACTCCGCTGGTTGCTCGAACAGGTTTACCTGAGCACGACGACGCGGACTGCTGGTTGCGATGGTTTTCAAAGCGGACCCGTCCGTGCGCTGAACCAGCACATCATTTGCCCGTGCGCGTGGCAGGTATCCGGCAATGCATAGGTCTGACTGGAACTTTGTTGGTAAATCCTTAGCGCTATGCACTGCCAGAGTGGCGCGACCATCCAGCAGGGCATCCTCAAGTTCCTTAGTGAAGAGACCGATACCACCGCGTTGCTCCAGTGACCAGTTGAGCCGTTCATCCACCTTGGTACTCAAAGGCAATGCTTCAAACGGCTCTTCGGGAAAGACAGCCTGAAGATGCGCAAGTACGGCCTGAGTCTGGACCAGGGCCAGTGGACTCTTGCGGGTCGCGATGTACGTTGGCTTAGACATATTAATCTTAAACAACGTAGTTCAAATCACAAACTAACACGAATTGATCTTATCTCTGTTTTGGCAGTGCATAAGGTTCGTGTTAATTGTGGTCCCTAAAAGAGCATTTTTATCTTTTAAATCAACTGTATGAAGCCTGCGCGCCCTTGATGTTGCGTTTTTTAACCCAAGGCATCAAACCACGCAAACGCTTGCCTGTTTTCTCGATCGGATGTGCCTCACCGTCTTTTCTAAACTGCTTGTAGTTCGGGCAACCTTCCTGATATTCCTTAACCCAGTTTTTGGTGAATTTACCTGACTGAATGTCTTTGAGGATAGCTTTCATTGCCTTTTTAGAGGACGCATTGATCACGCGTGGTCCGCTAATGTAATCGCCCCACTCTGCAGTTTCCGAGATAGAGAAACGCATGCCGGAAATGCCGGATTCTACCATTAGATCGACAATCAGCTTGAGTTCGTGCAAACACTCAAAGTAAGCCATTTCCGGCTGATAGCCAGCTTCGACCAGAGTTTCAAAGCCAGCTTGTACCAGTGCTGACGCACCACCGCAAAGGACTGCCTGCTCGCCGAAAAGGTCGGTTTCACACTCTTCCTTGAACGTCGTCTCTATAACCCCTGCACGTGTACCACCGATACCCTTTGCCCATGCAAGTGCAATGCCCTTGGCGGCTTTGGAAGAGCCTTTGTTGACTGCGATCAGCGATGGAACACCCTTGCCTTCAACATACTGGCTGCGAACCACGTGACCCGGCCCTTTGGGAGCAATCATGATCACATCGATGCCCTTGGGCGCCTCAATCAGGCCGAAGTGGACTGCGAGCCCATGCGTAAATGCCAGTGTCTTGCCTTTTGTCAGGTTGGGAAGAATGTCTTCCTCATAGACTTTAGCCTGTAACATATCTGGAACCGCCAGCATAATAACATCCGCTTTCTTCACTGCTTCGGCAGTCTCGTAGACTTCAAACCCATGTTCCTGAGCGACTTTGACGGACTTGCTCTTTTTGTAGAGACCGATGATTACGTTCAATCCGCTGTCTTTCAGGTTTTGCGCATGAGCGTGGCCTTGTGAGCCGTAGCCAATGATGGCGAGAGTTTTCTTTTTGATGAGCTTCAGATCAGCATCTTTATCAGTATAGACTTTAGCAGGCATAGTTGTTTGTAATTTTGAATTGTGAGTGGTGAATTGTGAATCCTAATCTTGCTCCTGTCATGAAACAAATTCGGTACAGATTAGGATTAAAATTAGGTTTAGGATTTATGTTTAAGATTAGGAAATCCGTGCATGTTTAGCGCAGGTTTTATATTCAATGTTAGACGTTCGATGTTGACGTCGGCTTTGCCGACTTTTAGCCGCGCTTCAACGCAATATTTCCGGAACGTGCCATTTCGATGATTCCGTACGGGTCAATCAGATTCAGAAAGGCTCTTACTTTACTACTGTTGCCGGTCATTTCGATATTCAGCGAGTCTGCAGCAACATCGATAATCTTGGCACGAAAAATGTCACACACCTGCATGATTTCCGCACGTTTTTCAGGTATGGATTTTACCTTCAAAATCAGCAGTTCGCGCTCGGTTGCCTGACCGCTTGAGAATTCCGTAACTTCCAGAACATTCACAAATTTGTTCACCTGTTTGATTACCTGATCAAGCGCAGTCTCATCGCCGATAATCGTAGCAGTAATCCGTGAAAACCGTTCATCCATCATAGGTCCAACATTCAGTGTTTCGATATTAAAACCACGACCGCTAAACATACCAGCGATACGGGCAAGCACTCCGAACTTGTTTTCAACTAGAATTGAGATGATGTGACGCATAATAAAAAGGCAAGCAACTAAGGCCTGAAAATGGTAGACGGCGAGGGATTCGAACCCACGACCCCCTCGGTGTAAACGAGGTGCTCTAACCAACTGAGCTAGCCGTCCTAAACTTGTAAAGTAGGAAACATGCTACTGAAAATCATTGAATCAAGTTTTATTTTGTCACAATCCGGATTTAAGGGTGCAATTCCTAGAACACGGGAAGCGTCAGTGTTCCCAGTAAACAATACAGTTCACCGTATTCAGTATTGATTGCCACAGTATCAAGTGACACCCTCAATTTTAATTTTTTGTCAGCGTATGAAACTAGCACTTGCCCAGTATGATGTTGTTCGTGGAGATCCTTCTGCCAACCTGAAGAAGATTCGTGCGTTTGCAGATGAATCAAAAGCGAGCGGCGCGCAAACGCTCTTCCTGCCGGAAATGTGTACCACAGGATTCAACTGGCAAAAAAATATTTTGCTGCTGGATGAGGCAGACAGGTATCGGGAGGTTGTTGCGGATATTGCGAAAACGCTGGACCTTGCGATTTGCGGATCGTTTCTGGAAGTAACGGCTGCAGGTCGTCCGGCCAATACTTTGTACTATTTTGAACGGTCGGGCGCACTTGCGGTACAGTATCGGAAGGCTCACTTGTTCACACTCTTCAACGAGGAAAAACATATGGAAGCAGGCACTGCCATCGTTACTGGCGATACGGAACTGGGACGCATCGGTTGCAGCATTTGCTATGATCTTCGTTTTCCCGAACTGTTCCGACAGTGTGCCCTGCAAGGTGCGGTGATCCAGGCGCTGCCCTCGGCATTTCCACACCCCAGGCTGGTACACTGGCAGACCTTGATCCGGGCCCGAGCGATTGAAAACCAGATTTACGTTGTCGCCACCAATCAATGCGGAACCGAGCACCACGGTGCAGACACCGGGGATATTCACTACTTCGGACATTCGATGGTTGTTGACCCCTGGGGCAATAGCTTGCTCGAAGCCGATGAATCCGAGGGCCTGCATGTTGTTGACATCGATATTGAAACCGTCGCAAAGACGCGTGCACAGATGACTGTCTTCAAGGACCGGCGCCCGGATCTATATTAGTTGTTTTAAAGTGCATGTGCCACTGGGAGCGCCGGCGTCCCTGTCGGCTTTTATACTGTTGCCAGCGAGGATGCCGGCGCTCCTGGGAGTCCTACAGATTAAGTAACTTTATTGACGATTGATGAAGCAAACGCTGCGCGATCCTCTGCGTTAAAGAACGAAGTGCCGGCGACCAGTGTATCGGCGCCACAGGAAATAGAGTCAGCCGCGGTTTGCAGGTCAATGCCGCCGTCCACTTCCAATCGATAGTTGAGGCCTAGTTCATCGCGCCAATTCGCCAGTGTTTCAATCTTTGGCAGCACATTCCGGCGAAAGCTTTGTCCGCCAAAACCGGGCTGGACGGTCATTAACAGCACAATATCACACTCGGAAAGAAACGGTTTTGCCGCGTCTGCGGGCGTATCCGGATTGAGCACCACCCCACGTTTACAACCGCGGCTGGCGATATGCCGGAGCGTCTCACGGATCGGATATTCCGGCTCGACATGTATAGTGATCTGATCCGCGCCGGCATCGGCAAAGGGATCAATGAATGCATCCGGATTGTCCAGCATCAGGTGTACATCGAAAAACAATCTGGATAGAGGCCGCAACGCTTTTACGACCTGAGGCCCAAAAGTCAGATTGGGCACGAAATGGCCATCCATGATGTCGAGATGCACCCACTCTGGACCGGCTGTCTCAATTGCATGCAGACTCGCTTTCAAATCCGCGTGGTCACCCGCCAGGATCGAGGGTGCGAGAATAGTTGGATGTGGTTGTTGCATAAACGTTGAGAACAAGCTCATTTAAATTCAAACAGCTTTTTCAATGTGGCCAGTGTGCCGGACGAAATCCTGGGATTAGTCCCTTTCAAGTTAAGGACTCGTCGGCAGGTCTGCTTTTTCAAAAGCTCAGGATTGTAGGCTAGGATCGTGACATCGCCCGGTTGCCCGTTCAGATTTTCACTGGCAAAGCGCGGTGTCCACTCCTTGGGAACTCCGTATTTTGAAAAGGCAATGTCCCAGGCAACCAGATCCGAGGGTTGATACGGTCGGGTAACCAGCGCCGGATATCGTTGCACAAAGTCCGGGATGTTTGGTGTGTAGACACGGATGCGTGCGTAGGCAGGCATCTGTTTCAGGTATTCGTGGAGCGTGCTTACCCTGCCGCTGCGCATCTTCTGGTAAAAGTCCAGAGGGTTGATACTCAACAGATTCATACCGTTCCAATTGTTGTGGCGATTTTTACTGCCGAATTTTTGACGGTCGTACCAGTCTTGAAACGAATCTGACAGGCGAAAGCCCATCTCTAAATGCAGATGAGCCCGCGAACGTGGTATCGGCTTCGAAGCCGAGCGACCCATAATGCCAATTTGCATGCCTGCGGTTACGCGTGTGCCAACGGCAACTGCCGGGTCAATGCTGGCCAGATGTGCGTACAAAGTATGGAACGCGGGGCTCTCCTGATCGTGCTGAATCGCAATGTAACGTCCGTAACTGCTGTGTCCGGCGACTTTGTTTACATAGACTACTTTGCCAGGCAGAACGGCAAAGATGGAATCGGTTGGCTCATTGCGCCGGTCGCGATCAATTGGATAAAGGTCTAACCCTTCGTGGAAGCGATACCCATTGTTGCGGACACAACCGAACAGACCGGACTCTTTTTTGCCGGAAGCCGTCGGCTGGATAAAGGTTTCGATAGATTCGCCGTTTTGGAATGCCGGGTTCGGGGTCGGCCACACCAACTCGGCACAGGCTACTGAAAGCAGTACCGAAAGGTAAATGCTCAGGGTAAATATAATCTGAAAACGTGTGCGCATGTTAGCAAAGGGTGTAATTTGATTTTGCAGCAATCAACACTGAATTCTGTGAATTGCATCGACGCGCCTGCTTTGCAGTGGAGGCAGCCAAACTAATGGACTGTTCCATGTCCGTCACCGAACGACAGAGTCACAGAGGTTTTTGATTATTTCCCTCTGTATCTCCGTGCGAGAACCAGCTTCCCGTCCGTGCGGTTCCGGAGGCACCGCGCTACCTTAGAGCATGAAAACAGTTCACTGAAGAAACGATCAAGCGGTCGCGTTGATCACTTCTTCGCGCACTTTCTCAGCAAGGGGCGTGCTCATATAACGTTCACCACAGCTGCAACCAATAGTCACAATAGTTTTGCCAGCCATTTCAGGACGTTTTGCGAGTTCCATAGCAGCCCAGACGTTGGCACCGGTGGAAATGCCGCCGAGAATTCCGTCCTCTTCTGCTAGTCTTTGTGCGGTTGCAAAAGCATTTTCATTCGAGACTTTGATGATATCGTCAATAATATCAACATTGCAGTTCTTAGGGATAAATCCGGCACCGATGCCCTGAATTTTGTGCGGACCGGGTTGTCCACCGGAAAGAACCGGGCTACCCTCGGGTTCGACAGCAACGCTGAGCAATTTGGTCCGCGATTTAATCACTTCGGAAACACCGGTAATGGTGCCGCCGGTACCGACACCAGCGACAAAGGCGTCGATCTTGCCTCCGGTTGCCGACCAGATTTCTTCTGCAGTTGTCTTGCGATGAATTTCCGGATTTGCAGGATTTTCGAACTGCTGTGGCATAAAGGAATTATCACCATACTGCTCCAGCAATTCGGTGGCTTTTGCAATAGCGCCACCCATGCCTTTAGGCCCGGGCGTAAGAACGATCTCGGCTCCCAGCATACGTAGCAAAACACGTCGCTCGACCGACATTGATTCCGGCATTGTCAGAATCAGCTTGTATCCTTTTGCCGCACAGACGAAAGCAAGCGCAATTCCGGTATTACCCGAGGTCGGCTCGATGACTACAGTGTCTTTGTTGATTTTGCCGTCACGCTCGGCGGCTTCGATCATTGCCTTGCCGATGCGATCCTTGACGCTTGAGAGTGGATTCAAGAGTTCACACTTGAGATAGATATCTGCATCTACGTCTGCAGCTGTGCGGTTAATTTTTATCAGTGGAGTGTTTCCCACAGAATCGATAATGGAATTGAATGCTTTGTTGCTCATAATATGCTTTATGGTTTATATGTTTTTCATTTATTTCAAGCCAAGATTAAACATCTATACAATTCCTATGCAACGACGACCCTACCAAATTTTAATTGTAACCCTATTAATCGTATTAGGATTTTCTGTAAACTTACGAGCTGACAAACTGGAGCTGGTTATCAAACTACCCTCGGAAACCCCACCGGGCAATATTGCAATCGGACCTGATGGCCGAATATTTTTGAGTATTCACGGATTTTACAATCACCCGATAAAAGTGGTTGAGCTTCTGGATGATGGTTCAACCAATCCCTATCCGAACAAAGGATGGGCCTATACACCGACAAGTGACCGTGGTAAGAACGGATTATACGGTGTCCTCGGTATCAATGTGGATCCGAATGGCATCTTATGGATGCTCGACACGTCTTCACCCGATCGCGCCGGTCGTCTTGTTGGATGGGACACAAAGTCTGAACAATTACATCGTATTATTTATCTAGCCAAACCAGTGATCGCCGATCACTCCTTTCTCAACGATCTGGCGATTGATCTTAAGAACAACACGATTTACATCGCAGACACGGGAACAGCGGCAATCATTGTCGTCGATCTCGCTACTGGTCAGGCACGTCGGGTATTGGAGGGTTCGAAATTCACCAGCGCGGAGGACATCAACATGGTGATCGATGGAAAATGTGTTGAAATGAACGGGGCGCCCGCCCGGCTCGGCGTAAATCCGATAACCATTGATCCTGAAAATGACTATCTTTACTGGGGCGCCATGTCCGGCCTTGCGATTTACCGAATCAACACAGAGTACCTAAACGATGCAAAACTGGATGATTCTGACCTGGAAGCAAAAGTTGAACGCTATGGGGAAAAGCCGATTTCCGACGGGATTACTATTGATGATTCAGGAAATGTTTACATCACTTCCATCACAGACGATTCCATCGGCATCGTCCAGCTGGATGGCACCTACAAGACGCTTTTCAAAAAAGATGAACTCTCCTGGCCCGACGGTTTCGCTGTGGGTACTGACAATTATATTTACGTAACGATTAACGAACTACACCGTTCGCCGTTTCTTAA
The DNA here is from genome assembly GCA_963922575.1 of uncultured Opitutia bacterium. GTDB lineage: Bacteria > Verrucomicrobiota > Verrucomicrobiia > Opitutales > Coraliomargaritaceae > Lentimonas. Next base: position 2,709 of record CAWUII010000013.1, on the reverse strand, counting down.
TGACGGGGAAAATCGCGCAAAGGGAGAATTCAAAGTCATGCGGTTCAAAGCCCTTTCGACTGCGAAGCCCGGACGCTAGGAACATCGAACTCTTCGAACGTCGAACATTTAGAATCTAAATAGACTGTGATTTAAAGGTCGGCATCGGAAGCGATGTAACAAAGATTCCTGTATTCAAAGTTCGACGTTCAAAGTTCGACGTTCGATGTTCGACGAGTTCGATGTTCAAAGAGTTCGACGTTCATGGAGTAATTCAGCAATCTGTATTGCATTGAGCGCAGCACCTTTCCACAGCTGGTCGCCGGTTACCCAGAAGGCCAATCCGTTTGCAAAGACATTGTCCCTGCGGATTCGACCAATGCCGCAGGGGACCACTTCAGAGTAGTCGATTGGCATCGGGTATTTCATATTTTCCGGTTCGTCAACCAGATCGGCACCTTCAAAGTTTTGGATTGCTTCGCGCGCAGCCTCAACACTCACGGGACGTTCAAACTCCGCACTGATTGAGATCGAATGTGCCCGAAATACCGGTACACGCACACAGGTGCAGGTTACGCGCAGGTCGTCCAGACCCAAAATCTTGCGGCCTTCGTTCAATAGCTTCATCTCCTCTTTTGTATAACCGTCCTCAAGAAATGAATCGACATGTGGCAGCAGATTAAAGGCTATCTGGTGCGGGTAGACCTCTTTTTGCATGGGTTCTTTATTTACCCAGGAGCGTACCTGTGTTTCGAGTTCGATCAATCCGCCAGCTCCACTACCGGAGACAGCCTGATAGGTGGACGCGATAAATGATTTAAGACCAAAAGCTCGGTGAAGCGGATAGAGCCCCATGAGTGCAATTGCTGTTGAGCAATTCGGATTTGCGAGAATGCCTTTGTGACCATCCACAGCGTCCGGATTGATCTCCGGGATAATTAGCGGCACCTTGGGATCCATTCGAAAAGCCGAGCTGTTGTCGATAACGACACAACCGCGAGCAACCGCCTCGTGAGCGAACTTGAGCGACTGCGAACCGCCAGCGCTGAAGATAGCCACATCAAGACCTTCAAAACTGTCCGGATTTGCTTCTTCGATTGTCCAGGTCTTGTCGCCATAAGATTGCGTTTTGCCTGCGGAACGCGCAGACGCGAGCAGACGCAATTCTTTGATAGGAAAAGCGCGTTCGTGCAATAGACGAATGATTTCTTGACCAACTGCTCCAGTTGCTCCGAGTATACCTATTTTGTATGCCATTTGATTACTTAAAAGAAAACGAGCGTGTAAAACAAAGGTGCATGGATTTGTCAATCACGCCAACTGAACGCCGGTTAATTGTCTCCATCCAAAATCAGGAACTTGCACTTATTCAGGCCGACAAGTTACAGCGCACCTTTTCAATCTCGACCTCAAAGAATCCACCATCCTGCGTGGAAAATTCTTTTGGTACGCCGCTGGGACTACACGCACTGGCCGATAAAATCGGCGATGGCGAACCAGAGGGAATGGTCTTCAAAGGAAGAGTCGCACAATCACACTTTTCAACGTTCAAAGCAGAAGAACAGCAGAAAAATCTGATCACGACACGCATTATTCGTCTGCGAGGATTAGAGCCAGGTTACAATAGTGGTCCAGGATGCGATACCTATGACCGTTATGTTTACATACATGGCACCAATCACGAAGACCGGATCGGCCAACCCTTCAGCGGCGGTTGCATCGAAATGTACAATGCTAAGGTCATTGAGTTGTTCAACTACGTGGATGAAGGCGATTTACTCTACGTCTCCGATTAAACGATTAACTATCTTTCTTTTTTCAAAAGACGTTATAGCTGTATATTAGCTAGAGTTAAATAAATCGAAATATTATTCTGTTACCGATTCAAAAAACACATCGACAAAGCGGCATGACTACAACAAAATGACACTTTCAAATCAATTTTCGTTCCACAGTAAAAAGCAACGAACTTTATCAGTAAACATAAGCGCCCAAAATACAGCGGTTTGTTTAAAATTAGAGTTTAATTTTTCGGAACAATGCTCCCAACTCATTTGGTAATTATAATTAAAAGCTCTGAATAATTATGGACTCAGAAAACTCTTCTTGGAATCAAAACAAAACTCCCGAATTCCCACCGCCTAATAAAAGGCCCGAGAGAAGGCTTAGCCTAAAGGCCGCAATGGCGCTTGCAACCAGAGCGCCCGGCCATGAAACACTCATGCCACTCGTCAAGAAAAATGACGAAACGCTTACCAACAGTGAAGATTCGATAAAAAAAATCGAGACATACCTGCTTGATCTTCAGGCAGATATCATCAACCGCGAAGAGCTTCTTGAGCAAAGGGAAAGAAAGCTTACCGCACGTGAAAGCGATCTAAACAAACGCGCTGAAGCTCTTGATGAAAAAGCAAATAAAATTGAGTCCAATACTACAGAAACGAGGTCGGAAGATTCAACACAGCAGGACAAACAAGAAGATTTGTTTAAAGAAACCAAAAAAATGTTACTCCAACGCGAAAAATACATTGAAGAATGCGAAAATGAGCTTGTTGGAAGGCTAACTCATCTAACCCAAAGGGAAGCTGAGATCGAGCAGCGCGAAGAGCAGATGGACTACCTGGACAAAAAATCTAAGTAATCACAACTCTCTGTTAAATCACGATCACCCTTTAATCCTTATAGTAGATCCAAGTTATTCATCAATGCCTTCCTGAGTGGAGCCGCTTG
>CAWUII010000012.1:0-41226 GCA_963922575.1 uncultured Opitutia bacterium | reverse complement strand
GATGGCGGAATTGGTAGACGCGCCAGACTCAAAATCTGGTGCCTTCGGGCGTCCGGGTTCGACCCCCGGTCTGGGTACTTTAGATTGACGGACGGCAAGCTCATCCTCTATATGCGCCTTCATTTATGATGGCAATGCAGACACACGATTACAACTTTTCCGAAATTGAGCCAGAGTGGCAGGATTACTGGGAACGCAGTAAGACCTACGCAGCGAAGGATTTCGAGGATGCTAAAACCTTTTATGTCCTCGACATGTTTCCCTACCCCTCCGGGTCTGGACTGCATATCGGTCATCCAGAAGGATACACTGCAAGCGACGCGCTCAAGCGCTTCAAGAAAGCTCAGGGCTTTAACGTGCTACATCCGATGGGATGGGACGCCTTCGGCCTGCCAACGGAGCAGTATGCCATCAAGACCGGCACTCACCCGCGTCTGACAACCGAACAAAATGTTTCCAATTTCAAATCACAGCTTCGCCAGCTCGGCTTTACCTACGACTGGTCGCGTGAAATTAACACAACGGACCCCGGATATTACAAATGGACACAGTGGATCTTTTTACAGTTGTTCAAAAAGGGACTTGCTTATGTGGATGAAAAACCCGTCTGGTTTTGTCCGGAACTCGGTACGGTACTGGCCAATGAAGAAGTGCTGAATACTGTGGATGGCCCGCGATCCGAGCGTGGCAGTTTCCCAGTAGAACGACGTCCGATACGTCAGTGGGTGCTTCGCATCACTCGATATGCAGACCGACTCATTGAAGGCCTCAAGGACCTTGACTGGCCCGATTCGACCAAACGCCTGCAGGAAAACTGGATCGGTCGAAGCGAGGGTGCAGAAATCACCTTTGACATTGTCGGTCACGACGCAGCGCTCACGGTTTTCACAACCCGACCGGACACGCTTCACGGCGCAACTTACATGGTTATTGCCCCGGAACATCCTCTGCTGGCAACGCTGACTATAGCAACCCAGAGCGATCTCGTCCACTCATACGTTGAAAAGGCAAAACAAAAGTCAGACTTGGAACGCGCTGAGCTTAGCAAAGAAAAGACAGGCGTCTGGACCGGCGCCCGGGCAATCAATCCGGTAAACGGCAAAGAAATTCCGATCTGGGTCGCCGATTACGTATTGATGACCTATGGCACAGGAGCCATTATGGCAGTCCCGGCCCACGACCCACGCGATTTCGAATTTGCTCTGGCCTTTGACCTGAAGATTACGCAGGTGATCAATGACAACGGTTCGGCAAAGAAAGATAGTTCCGGAAATCTAATTGAAGCCTACACTGGCAGTGGTGATTTAATCAACTCCGGCGATCAGACAGGCAAAAGCTCCGAGGCGGCAAAAAAGATAATTGTCGATCAGTTGGCAGCAGAGAATCGCGGAAAAGCCACGGTGAATTTCAAACTGCGTGACTGGCTTTTTTCGCGCCAGCGTTACTGGGGTGAACCTTTCCCGATTGTCTGGGTCAGCGAGTCGAATTACAAAAAATTAAACGCAGCGATCAAACCCGAACAGCCGGTCAGCTGCCAGATGGACGGAGAAATACTCTTTGCAGTTGCGTTGCCGGAAAGTGAATTGCCACTGGCACTACCGAAAGTTGAAAGCTATAAGCCATCGCCGGATGGTCAAAGTCCACTCTTCAAAGCCGGAGACTGGCTGCACGTGTTTCTCAATCCAGAGACCAGTGAAATCGCCTCAGAACCGGTTGAAGGATGGATACCTGCCATGCGGGAGACAAACACGATGCCACAGTGGGCAGGTTCCTGCTGGTATTACTTACGCTACATTGATCCGAAAAATGCAGACGCACTGATCGATCCGAAAAAAGAGAACTACTGGGGCTATCCGGATTTGTACATCGGCGGAGCGGAGCACGCCGTACTTCACCTCCTCTACGCCCGCTTTTGGCATCATGTGCTGTACGATCTGAATATCGTCAGCCAGCCGGAACCATTTAAAAAGCTCTTCCACCAGGGAATCATTCTTGGTGAAGACGGGGAAAAAATGTCTAAGAGTCGCGGTAACGTAGTTAACCCGGAAACGATTATAAAGGATTACGGCGCAGATGCACTGCGCCTTTATCTGATGTTTCTCGGACCGCTTGAGGCGATGAAGCCCTGGAATACAAAAGGGATTGAAGGGATTGCTCGTTTTCTACGCAAAGTCTGGCGTCTTGTTGTGGCGGAAGACGGTTCCAGAAACACCAAGGTTGGCGCTGCTGCAGAACTCGATGCCACCACTGAACGCACGCTGCATGCAACGATCAAGAAAGTGAGTGAAGACTACGAAAGTTTGAGCTTCAACACTGCGATTTCACAGATGATGATCTGCGTCAATCAACTCGCAAAAGCAGAGGCGCTCACCGTCTCCGCCATTGAGTCTTTTATTCAACTGCTCGCGCCTCTGGCACCTCACATAGCCGAAGAACTCTGGAAATTCCTCGGACATTCGGAAAGCATTGTCCATGCGGGCTGGCCTGAGTTTGACCCGGATACATTACAGGAAGATACTATTAAGATAATTTTCCAGGTTAACGGCAAGTACCGCGGTGACGCACAATTACCTGCAAACGTGTCCAAAGAAACTGCCATCGCTGCTGCAAAATCAAATGAGAAACTACTGCCTCACCTTGAAGGCAAGTCCATCAAGCGCGAAATCTATGTACCGGGAAAGATTGTCAATATTGTTGCTGTTTAGTGACTATCCGGCAAAACAGATACTAAACTCATACAGAGGCACAGTGACACGGAGATAAATGAGGATGAAATCAGTAGAATCATCAATGGAAAACTCTAAACAAATCTATATGTCTTAGTATCTCCGCGTGACCCTATCTTTTGAGCAAGAGGCTTTTGACTGAGCTTTTTAAAATGACCGCTACTTCTAACTCCAAATTCCTACCGGACAATTTCGAACCGCAGCCGATCGGGCTGATTGCCGGCAAAGGTCGCTATCCGATATTGACTGCCGAGTGTATACGGGCCGCAGGAGTGCCGCTTCGAATCATCTCCTTTGCCGGTGAGACTGAACAGTCGCTCATTGACTCCGTTCCTGCCGATACACACCTTCAGATTAAAGTCGGCCAACTCGGAAAATTACTGAAATCACTCCAGAAACTAGACTGCAAATACGCGCTGATGGCTGGACAAATAACACCCAAACGCTTGTTTCGCGGCCTGCATCCGGACCTGAAGGCTCTGGCAATCCTCAACAGTCTTAAAGTCAAAAACGCCGAGACCATCTTTGGTGCTATCGCAAGTGAAATCGAGGCGGTGGGGATCACCCTTCTGGATGCTCGATCATTTCTTGATGATCACATCGCGCACACCGGCCTGATGACTCCCGGCAAGCTAAAGGTTCAATCATCTGATGTAGAACACGGCATTCATATCGCCAAGGGCATTGCTGATCTGGATATTGGGCAGGGAGTTGTAGTCCGTCATGGCACAGTACTTGCAGTCGAAGCCTTTGAGGGAACCGATCCGATGTTGCAGCGCGCCGGTACTTTCAAAACAAAAGACCTTATCTTTGTAAAGACAGTCAAGCGTGCGCAGGACTACCGTTTTGATGTACCCGTTTTTGGCGAACGCACTCTGGATGTCATGCACGAAGCTGGTATCGGCACTGCTGCCCTTGAAAACGGCAGCGTCCTTATAATCGATAAACCTGCCATCATTAAAAAAGCACGCTCACTCAAGATCTCACTGCTGGGCTATAATACAGCCCTAAAACAAACCCCGTGATTCTTCGTTTTACTTTGGTAGATAGATAATTGGAGGGAAATGCTCCGTTCATTTCCCTCTAAATGAGCAAACAGATTTACTCAATTTACCAAAGTAAAAATCGTTATCTTCAGTAGAAATAAACATGCAAAAAGTTAGTGCCGGCGCAACCAGAGAGATGACTTTTTGCGCTCAGTTAGGTATAAAACGTGTTTCTTTGTCACTTTGATTTGTTTAAAAATGCAGGCATAGCTACATTTCAATGCAAAACCAATAAAAGCCTATCCATCTTGAGTTTTGATTTTTTGTATTTATCTATTTTTACAAGTTTAACCCATGAGACGAACACACTATTTCCCCCCATTTACTACAGTGTTTTACTGCAGTCTGTTTACATTGCTGAACGTTTGTTTACTCGCCCACAATTCTCTAGGTAAAGATCAGCAAGAAGTCATTCTTGAAAAGAATAGTCGCGGACTCGATTTCAGTTCAGTCGAAATAAGGTCGATCGAAACACAAAACATAAAAAGAGCTCACGAACTGATCGATAAACTGTATACGAACAACGCGGAGGATTTTACTCAACTTTTTGGCAGTACCAGCAACCCGTTGGTTTTCATGGAAGCTGGCACGCAAGCAGGCTACTATGCAAAACCAGGCACTCCAAAGGCTGATGGCCCACTGGTTCTCTATAAACGTACATGGATTTACGATGCCGGCATTGCACTTAGTCTCGCAATCCAAAATAGAGACACCACCATAGATGATCGAGCGCTCTGGCTACTGAAGTATGCACAGTACACGAGGGATCCGGAAAACCCGAGTGAAATTGTATTTGCTGGTTGGAATTTCTCCAGAAACCAAAGTAATTATGGCGACGATTGGACGGACTGCCGATTTGTAACTGGTGCAAATTGTCATGCGATTTTGGCAATTGCTGAATACATAACATCTGAAAACTATCAAAAGCTGAAAAGTAAATTTCGGGTCAAGTTTTCTGAACTCTATGCAAACGCCTTGCTGGGCATTCTGTATCTTATGGAACAGGACGGCCCTAACGCACAACTAATCACCGCTGGCTGGACACTGAATGTGCTCGAGGAATTTTACGAAACAAACCATTCGTACAACAAAATATTGGAACTTCTGGGTTATGGCCCCAAGCAGATTTCTGGCTATGATAAGAAGATAAGCAGATTTCGAGCAATGAATATTGTGATGGAGCATAATATTGATGCACTAAAAGTACTGAACTATACTTTGGCCAATTACGGCAAACTATTCAGAAAGGAACCACCCTACAGCTATCACGAATTGAATGCGATACGCCTGAGGCTTCGTGATAGTATGTTTGAGAAGTTTTACAACGAAGACAAAAAGTGCTTCATCACCGGACGGTCCGCTTCCGGTGAACCTAGTCCTTACACTGCGATTGACAATGCTTCGTGGTTCACATTGGCGCTTAATCTCGAAGAATTAAACCCCAAGCAAGTTGAAGCGCTCTCCAACAGCCTCGTCTACACGATCAAAAATTTTACAAAAGGCTTCAGGATTAATGGAAAAATGTACTTTGGCGCTCATTACTTTGAAGATGGCTTCGAAGATCCATATATAGAAAAGTCTGAATTACACTCAAGCGCATTGCATGTAGAAGCCACCTGCGGATTGATCTGTGGACTGCTCCAATTCTCAAACACATTTCCAAATCATCCAAATGCGCTTTTGTTTCGTGCAACTGCCGAAGCGCTTTGGAAGAATCTTCAGCATTTTCTTAATGATCACGGCTTTTTGTACGCGTCTGCTTCCTTAAGGGATGTCACTGAACCAACCAGCGCTTCTGTTTCCGCAATCTGGTATTTGCGTACCTTAAATTACCTGAAGGACACTCGCAGCATCTAACAGATCACACCAACTAGCAAAAGTAACGCAGCGTATGTAACCGATTGAGTAAGTCATTTGCCTCGTTAAGTGAACTCAACGCTTAGTTTCTTTCATCCCGCGCTTTACATCTGGCTATGTTCACTGTTTATTTCCTTTTTATTTATCAACACAGCTAAATCTATTTAAACATCTAAGACATGGCACTCAAAACAGGCACCAAAGCACCACTATTTACATTGAAAACCAAGAACGCTGACGGCCTTCAGGATATTTCCCTGGAAGCCCAATTTGGCAAACAAAAGACCGTACTGCTGTTCTTCCCATTCGCCTTCACCAGCGTATGTATGAAAGAAATGTGTGATGTAAGTGACAGTCTGAACACATACTCGGACTTAAATGCGGCCGTATTCGGGATCTCAATCGACAGCCCATTTGCGCAGGAACAGATGGCCCAGGTGGATCAGCTAAAGTTCCCGCTACTGAGTGATTTCAACAAAGAAGTCTCCGCTGCATACGATGTGCTCTACGCAGACCTCCTCGGCTTCAAAGGTGTTTCCAAGCGTTCTGCTTTTGTCATTGATGAAGCAGGTACCATCATCTACAGCGAATCCTCGGAAGATCCACACGATCTGCCTGACTTCGATGCCATCAAAGCTGCACTGCAAAGCTAACCGAATCATCATCCACGCCCATCTCAATAATGAACGATCCGTTTAAAGTCATCCGGGAGCTGAATGGCTCCAAATACTACAGCCTCCCAGCACTTGAAAAAGAAGCCGGACTCAAGGGCATCTCACGACTGCCCGTCAGCATACGCATCGTACTCGAGTCGGTACTACGCAATTGCGATGGCAAAAAAGTCCTCGAAGACGATGTACGCGCGCTTGCTGGCTGGAGTGCCACCCAAAAAAGTAGTAAGGAAGTCCCATTCCTCGTCTCACGCGTTGTATTGCAGGACTTTACTGGTGTCCCATTACTGGTTGATCTAGCTGCCATGCGGGACGCAGTCACCGCACTCGACAAAGACCCTTCAATCATTGAACCACGGGTGCCGGTTGATCTCGTTATCGACCACTCGGTACAAGTCGATCGCTCCGGATCGGCCAACGCGTTTCTGGAAAACCTGAAGACCGAATTTAGCCGCAACAAGGAGCGATATCAGTTCCTGAAATGGGGCCAACAAGCGTTTGAAACATTCAGTGTCGTCCCCCCTGCGATCGGCATTGTCCACCAGGTAAACCTCGAATACCTCGCCAAGGTTGTATTTGAAAAAGACGGTGTTCTCTACCCGGACACACTCGTGGGTACCGACTCGCACACGACCATGATCAACGGCTTGGGCGTCGTTGGTTGGGGCGTCGGAGGGATTGAAGCCGAGTCCGGTATGCTCGGCCAGCCAGTCTACTTCCAGACACCAGAAGTCGTCGGCGTGCATCTGAGCGGAGAACTTCCGGAAGGCACCACCGCAACCGATTTCACACTGCGCATCACCGAAATGCTGCGGGCGGCAAAGGTCGTCGGTAAATTCGTAGAGTTCTACGGTGAAGGCGCTGCCAGACTTAGTCTCGCAGATCGCGCGACTGTCGCCAACATGGCCCCTGAATACGGCGCCACAATGGGCTTTTTTCCCGTGGACGACCGGACACTGGAATACATGCGGCTGACCGGTCGCGACGAGGCTCAAATCAAGTTGGTCAAAGACTACTACGAGGCGCAAGGCATGTTCGGCATCCCACAAAAGGGCGAGATCGATTACTCGGTAAATCTTGAGCTAGACCTGGGCACAGTAGTACCATCGGTCTCCGGCCCCAAACGCCCGCAGGACCGTATTGAAGTCACTGCGCTCAAGGGCCGGTTTAAGCAACTGCTGAGTATGCCAGTTGCTGAAGGAGGCTTTGGTATAACTGAGAAAGAACACGGCAAACGCGTACGCGTCTCGGCACCAGTCGCTGCAGGTGGGCGAGATAAAGGCGAAGCACCGGTCGCCGTCGCTGAGACCGAGCTTCCGGAAATTTCCCATGGCCAGGTACTGATCGCCGCCATAACCTCCTGCACCAACACTTCGAACCCATCAGTAATGGTCGCTGCCGGCCTGGTCGCACGTAAGGCAATTGCCAGAGGATTGAGCGTCAATCACCTCGTGAAAACATCGCTGGCACCAGGCTCACGCGTGGTGACCGACTACCTTGAAGCAACTGGACTACAGAAAGATCTCGACGCGCTTGGCTTTAACCTGGTGGGCTACGGTTGCACCACCTGCATTGGCAACTCAGGCCCGCTTGATCCGGCAATTGAAGATGCTCTGAAAAGCGGCAACATGGTTGGGGCATCCGTGCTCTCAGGGAACCGAAACTTTGAAGCACGCGTCCATGGCGCACTAAAGGCTTCCTTCCTGATGTCGCCACCCCTCGTGGTCGCCTACGCACTCGCCGGAACCGTTGCCATTGACCTGTTTAACGATCCGATCGGCAAGGACTCGGAGGGCAAGCCAGTTTACCTGAAAGACCTATGGCCCAGCAGCGAAGAGATTCACAGCCTCGTACTGTCGGGACTCAAGCCCGAAATGTTTAAGAGCAAATACGGCAACCTGGGCGAAGCCAACCCGGAGTGGAATGCAATCCAGTCCTCCACGGGCGATATATATAATTGGGATTCGTCGTCTACCTACATACAAAGTCCTCCCTTCTTCGAAGGCTTTGATATGCAAACGGATGATATAACCGACCTGACGGATCTTCGACCACTGGCCATCGTCGGCGACTCCATTACGACCGACCACATTTCCCCGGCCGGAGCGATCAAGCAGGACGGCCCGGCAGGCCGCTTTCTCGCTGAGAACAATGTAAGCCTAAAAGACTTCAACAGCTTTGGCTCTCGTCGTGGCAATGACCGTATCATGACGCGTGGCACGTTCGCTAATGTTCGCTTTAAAAACAAAATGGCGGACGGCAAAGAAGGTGGTTACACAAAGCTGATGCCCGAAGGAAAACCGATGGACATCTACGACGCCTGTCAGGAATACAAGAAGCGCAAAACAAACCTGATTGTCATTGCCGGTGAAGACTACGGCATGGGCAGTTCACGCGACTGGGCGGCAAAAGGCACTGCCTTGCTTGGTGTAAGGGCAGTGGTCGCGAAGAGTTTTGAGCGCATCCACCGCAGCAATCTTATTGGCATGGGCGTACTTCCGCTGCAATTTACCGAGGGAGTCAATGATCAGACACTTGGGCTAAAAGGTGACGAAACCTTCTCGATTCGAGGTCTTAGTAATGACTTAAAACCGGGCCAAACCATACCTATGGAGATTAAAAAGTCAGATGGCAGCAAACAGAAAGTTGAACTCATACTACGCATTGATACCGACATCGAAGTGGATTACTACCGACACGGTGGCATACTCCAATATGTCCTTCGCGACATTGTGAGTGAATCCTAAACAACCCTCGCTGCTTCTGACTGACTAAATCATATGAATAAGCCACAGCAACCTACCTTTTTGGTCAGCGCTTATTCAGATCCCGTTGTCGTGCGGATCAATGGCAAGGCCAATTATATGAACTGCAATTCGTTCCGTGAGTTCATCGAAACGACCGTGGATTCAGGCAACCGGCGTATTGTACTTGATTTTCATAACTGCACGGGGATGGACAGTACCTTTCTCGGCATCCTTACGGGCACAGCGCTCAAATTGCGCCAACAGTCGCCTGCCGGCATCCTCGTACTATGCAAATTAAGCGAACGTAACAACGAACTGGTTCACAACCTTGGGCTTCAGAACATTTTGACCATCGACGAAGATCTGGCAATGACCGAAAATGCCGCTACGAAGGAGCAGTTCTCTGCGCTCAAGAATGTCGAAGTTTCGGATGCCAAAGAAGTGATCAAAGCACACGAACATCTGGTTCAGGCAAATGAAAATAATGTAATCAAGTTTCAGGATGTCATTGCCTTCCTAAAAAACCAGACTGAAGATGACGGCACCGACTGAGAACATCCTCACTCGTTACTGTTAATCGTAAATACTGCTCATGTTCTTTATCATTGGAGTACTGATCGGCACTCTCGGCATGTGGTTATTCTACACCGGAAAGGTCAGGCAGGTGAAAATACTTGAAGAAGAGCGACAGATACTGAAGCAGGAAAAGCAAATCGTTGTTGAGTTCATGCATAACATTGTCGAAGCAGTTGCAAAAGGCGACGATCGCACAGCTATGTTTCAGCGCATGCTCCAAGCCGCAATACTTAGTACTGGCGCAATGAGCGCCTGCATCTTTGAAAAGCTTGAAGACAACAGTCTGTGCGGTGTAGCCATCGAAGGCCTCTTCCCACCACAGCGTGAACTGCCCGAAGAACTCAAAGCAAAAAACGTGCGCCGAGCAGAGCTTCTGGAGAAAACACTTCGTTCCGAAACATTCAAGATAGGTGAAGGCCTGATCGGCCAGGTAGCTCAGTCCAAACAGGCAGAACTCATTGCCGATGCGCACAAGGACCCACGTGTCGTTCAACACAAAGATCCTGCACTTAAGATCCGCTCCATCATAGTCGCTCCAGTGCTTTTCCAGGACACACTGATTGCTGTGCTTGCCGTAACCAACCCTGCGGATGAGTACCCGTTTAACGAAACAGACTTTTCACTGGTTGAGTCGCTGGCGGAACAAATGGGACTGGCGATCCATAACAGCGACGCAATGCAGTTACAGATTGAGAAAAATAAGCTGGATGTGGACCTTGAGCTCGCCGGCAACGTGCAAAGCCTGCTCCTACCGCACACCTTTCCCGCATCGACTACGCTCGATTTTGCTGCTCACTACACTGCTGCTCAAAAAGTAGGCGGTGACCTCTATGACGTATTTGAAATTGACGACCATCGGACAGGCCTGGCCATTGCCGATGTTTCGGGCAAGGGTATTTCCGCCTCTATTCTTATGGCGATCTGCCAGACCAATCTACGTCATGTTTCAAAACAAGAAGACAAACCATCTGAAGTGCTGAAGACTGTAAACCGGCTCATGCAAAGCTCAATGCGAACCGACATGTTTATAACGGTTGTCTATGCAATCATTGATCAGGAAAAAGACATCATCACCTTTGCTCGTGCCGGCCATGAGCTGCCTCTCTTTTATCATCGCACCGATGACCCTTCCCAGAGCACCGAGACCGTCAAATCCAATGGAATGGCGCTGGGCATGGTGCCACCGGACGTTTTCGATGTAACCATTGAGGATAAAACCGTACCCTTTCGTAAAGACGACGTGCTAATCCTCTACACCGATGGAGTGACGGAAAGCGTCAATGAAAAAGGTGAAGAGTACTCTGAAAAACGACTGACGGAAGTGCTGCGAAAACAAGGCAGCCGCAAAGCACGGGTTATCCTGAATCAGATTGTAAAAGACGTGCATGCTTTTTCAGACAAAACCAAACAATCAGACGACTTGACCTTAGTTACCGTCAAGCGTATCTGAACCGTATTAGTCTAATCACATCTTATTCAGGCAGAGACCCAGCGCTTGGTCTCGTTATCGAACCTTTCCTTTATAAATTGCGGAGCCATCTCATACGGGACCATCTTTATCGGCGGCACAAAGTCCAGCGGCGGCAGGCCTTTTTTATATCTGACATACGCACAGGAATCGGGCAAAACGCCCTTGGCATGTAACTCCAATGTATTCTCAGGCGTGACATTACTGCAGGGATACGTTTCCGTACGTTTCTCGTAGACACGACATTTTCCGGTGCTGCAATCGTAGCCTTTGCACATGTAAATCGTAGGTCGGATCGTGCAGCACTTGCCGCATCGATCACAAAGTTGTTCCCATTCTTTTTCAGTCATCTTGCAATCCTCTTTGGTGTCCAACTGATTAACACTCACGAGACAAGTACACTTTCACAAAAAGCTCAAGTAGCTTTACCAGCTATTTTTGACCAGGTATCACGCAATGCAACCGTGCGATTGAACACTGGCACACCCGGTTTGGAGAGTTTGCTATCCAGGGAAAAGTAACCAATGCGCTCAAACTGGCACGTTTCGCCGGGTTGCATCTCCAGCAAGCTCGGCTCACAGAACACAGACGTTTCCTGTAGCGAGTCCGGGTTCAGATGATCAATAAATGAAACTGACTTGTCCGCGTCCGGCTGCTCTTCCATAAACAATCGATCAAACAGGTGTACCGGCCGCTCTGCTCCATGAGCTGAACTGACCCAGTGGATAACACCTTTCACTTTCCGGTCTTCGGGCTGACGGTTCAAGGTATTGTGATCCACGGAACAGAGTAATTTGACGATCTTGCCACTGGCATCTTTGACGACCTCATCACAGCGAATAATATACGCGTAGCGCAGACGCACTTCTCCACCTTTTTTCAAACGGAAGAACTTGCGGTTGGCCTCTTCTTTAAAGTCATCCTGCTCAATGAAAAGATGCTTGGAAAATGGAACCTTACGCGTACCTGCGGAATCATCCTCGGGATTATTCACCGCATCCACTTCGATCACTTTATCTTCGGGCCAATTCGTCAGTTCAATTTCAAGACGGTCAAAGACTGCCATTCGACGAACCGCCGTACGGTTTAATTCGTCGCGTACAGCATGTTCCAGCAGCGCAACGTCGCTGACCGAGTTTACTTTGGTAATGCCTACCGTCTCGCAAAACTTACGGATGGACGCAGCCGGATAGCCTCTGCGTCGCATTCCTGAAAGGGTTGGCATTCGCGGATCATCCCAGCCTTCGACGTAATTGCCCTCCACCAGTTCACGTAGTTTTCGCTTACTCACCACCGTGTAGGTCAGGTTCAAACGGGCAAACTCGATCTGCCGCGAGGGAAAGATATCTAACTTCTCGATAAACCAGTCGTACAGGGGACGATGATCCTCAAACTCAAGTGAGCAGAGTGAATGCGTAATTTTTTCGATGGAATCACTTTGCCCGTGTGTAAAGTCATAACTGGGATAGATGCACCACTGGTCCCCCACTCGATGGTGGTGTATGCGCTTAATACGATACATAACCGGGTCACGCATGTTCATGTTCGGGTGCGCCATATCGATCTTTGCCCGCAATACCTTTTCACCATCGGCAAACTCCCCCGCTCGCATCCGTTTAAAAAGATCCAGGCTTTCCTCAACCGGTCGGTCACGATACGGACTCGGACGACCGGGCTCTTTCAAAGTACCGCGGTAGTCACGCATCGCTTCGGAGGAGAGCTCATCAACATAGGCATGGCCGCCTTCTATCAACTGTAAGGCCCACTCAAAAAGCTGTTCAAAGTAATCGCTGGCAAAGCAGACTTTTGCCCATTTAAAACCAAGCCATTCGATGTCTTCCCGGATCGATCGAACGAACTCGTCGCTTTCCTTCTCCGGATTGGTGTCATCAAAGCGCAGATTACACTGCCCTCCAAATTCTTCAGCAATACTGAAATTGAGACAGATTGCCTTTGCATGACCAATTTGCAGATAACCATTCGGTTCCGGCGGGAAACGGGTCTGCACGCGTCCATCATGTTTGCCGGCAGCAACATCGGCAGCGATGATCTGACGAATGAAGTCGACCGATTTATTCTTAGTGTCTGACATATACCATCACTTACAGTAAAAACTGGGGCTGAATGCAACTCATTGCTTACATGTAGTGCTCAATTTAGTGTGCTTTTTTGAAGAGTAAGACGGTTGCGTTGGGTAGCGTCGCCCTCGGTGCGCACCTGCGTCGTGTGAGCCTGAGCGTTAGAACGTCCATCCTAAATTTCGGCAGTTGAAATCGAGTCGAGTCGGCAGAACACTATCTAAGCGGATTAAAGGCTAAACTCACCTCCGCCAAAATGGCGACAGACTTTAAATGTGTAGCCGGCTGCTAGTCAGCAATTCATTCCTCACTCTTCAATTCTCACTCCTCAATCATGGAGCGGCGCCGTTCTGTATAGCCGCTCTTGATAGCGCTGTAAGGATCGATGGCCTCCTCTTTTATTCTCATGTAGAGCCGCATGATATTGGGGGTGTTGCTTAAGAAGTCAGCCGTGCCTAATACCAATTGCGGTTCCCAGTCATCAATCAGATTGAATGGATCAGCCAGAGGGTCGACGACCCGATCACCGGCTCTACCAATCAAATCACGCAGATTGGAAGGCCCGAGAAGGGGTAAAACCAAATAGGGTCCTCCGCCAATACCCCAGGCACCAAGCGCTTGACCAAAGTCTTCGGGTGCGATCGGTTGCATTCGCTCAAAATGATTGGATGCCTTGTAGATGCCGACAACACCCAATGTTGAATCGACCAGAAAGCGTTCAGTCTCAATCCGCGCACCTTTCAAACGCCCTTGAAGCAGATTTCCTGTAAGGCGAACCGGATACTGTAAATTCTGAAAGAAGTTCGAAACGCCTTTTTCTACAACGTCCGGTGTTATTGCTGTGTAACCATTGGCAATATGGCGAACGACATTGACGTAAATGAAGTCGTTGAACTTGAACACTGCTCGGTTGACCGGCTGCAAGGGATCCCAGACAATCTTTGATTCGTCTTCGAAATCTCCATACAGGTCGTCTTCTGACAAGAAGTCATTCTCCTTGGCAAAAAGACCAAGTGCAGCCAGGTTGAACAGGAAAGCGAGCAGCAGTGCGCTTCGGGCACGTTGACTAAAGCTTGTTTTACTCACTTTGATTGTCCTCAACTAGTTGCTTCAGTTTCTCAATCAGTTCAGCACCGGTTCCCCTGTGAAAGTGATCATCAAACTGCTGACGGTAATTGGAAACCACACTAACGTCTTCTGCCACAATATCGTAGATCTGCCATCCGGTCTTCAGGCGCCCAAACCTGAACAAAACATTAAATACACGGCCATCAGTGAACTGAACTACCGTCTGTACTTCAAAACGCTTATCGGTTATCAGAGTGATCTCTTTGTATTCGATGGTAGGCCGCCCAAGACCCTGAAGACCTTCAATAAAGGATTTCACAATCAGTTTTGTGACCAGCTCCTTCACTTCCGACTGTTCCCAAGTGCTGAGTAGCTTCCAGTTGCGACCCATGGTACGGCGTATAAGTATCATCAAATCGTAATCACGCTCCAGGATCGCTCGAACTTCTACTGCCTTTTCCTCTTTGCTATAGTCTTTGTAATTCTCTTCATAGAGAATGTCCATCGCGTCCTTAGTAGCAGATTTCAGCTTGGCAACTTCCTCGACCTGAGCAGACACAGACACTCCAAACATCAGCAATGTGACCCAGCATAGTAGTCTTCTAAATTTCATCGGATTTGTGGTAAGCAGTTATTCTTTCTTGCCGTCAAGATCGCCAAAGGCAAAACGACTGATCAAGCCTTCAATGTCCAGCGCCGATTCGGTATCGACAATCAAATCTCCGGCCTCCAGAGGGATGCCGGAACCACCGGGTGATATGTTCAAAAACCGGTCCCCGATCAGACCAGATGTCTTGATCGATACAATCGTATCGTCAGGCAGCTGGATTGAATTTGGCAACTCGAAGGTGACCATCGAGTAAAAGTTATCGTTCAAAACAATCGACTTTACCGTCCCGACTCGAACGCCTGCAATTTCAACACGACTGCCTACATTGACCCCGCTGGTACTACTGAAGCGTGCTTGCAGGGTGTAGTTGTCCCCTCCAAAAACACTCGCACTTCCAACTTTTATCGCCAGATAAGAGATGGCTCCCAGACCAATGAGCACGAAGCAGCCAACTAAAAATTCAATCTTACGGTTATTCATGGTTAGTTTGTTCGTATCTTTTTTTCATACTTAAAATTCGCTTTATCTAGAAACTCTGCAAGCTCAGAGTCAGCGTCGGTAGTTACTTCAGATGATTTACCAAAAAATTTTATGGTGCCTTGGTCCAGCCAAGCTACATAGTCACTAATTTCGAACACCTCCGGTATGTCGTGACTCACCAGCAAAGCGGTGAAATCAAATCGTTCCCGGTAATCTGCAATCATTTCAAATACCCCGAATTTTCGCTCCGGATCGAGTCCGGTAGTTGGCTCATCAAACAAGACAATTTGCGGATTGGTGATGAGCGCACGAGCGAGCGCGACACGCTTTTTCATACCTCCAGACAACTCTCCAGGATAGCGCTGAGCGGAGTCCGCCAGTTCCAGCTGCTCCAAAATTTCCATGACGCGCGTCTGTATTTCGGATTTGCTCTGATTAGAGGATTCAAGTAGCGGTAGTGCAACATTTTCCGCAGCGGTCATTGAGTCGAACAGAGCATTGTTCTGAAACATATAACTGAACCGCACCGTTTTTGATTTTTTTGACTGGCTTCCCGATACGATCTTATGCCCGTCCAATTCGATTTCTCCAGTGTCCGGAGCCAACAGGCCGGCAATACATTTAAGCAACACCGATTTACCAGTCCCGCTCTTGCCGATAATTGTTGTCACCGCAGAGCGAGCAACTCTTAGATCAATCCCATCCAGCACTCGTTTGTCACCAAAGTGCTTTTTTAAACCATTGATCTTTAAAAATGACTGGTCATTCATCACAGAAGAAAGGAAGTAATTAGATAATCCAAGGCAAGCACCATAACGCTCGACCAGACAACGGCCCGGGTCGCTGACTCACTGACACCGCGCACACCGGGAAACGAAGCCTTGCGATGAGTATTAAATCCGCGATAGGCGCAAATCATGATCGTCACGAGACCGAAAACAAAGGACTTGATAAGTCCACCCTGCACATCAAACCAGCCTACGCTCTCAAAAACACGATTCCAATAGATGCCCGAATCGACATTCAAAAGCAGGCAACCGGTGACGTAACCACCGAAAATACCGATCAGATCAAATACAGCGGTAAGCATTGGAAAACAGATTAGCGCCGCCAGTAATCGCGGCCCCACGAGGTATCCCAGCGGATCAATGCTCATCGTCTGCAGGGCGTCAATCTGCTCATCATTGCGTTGAATCCCCAATTCAGACGCCAGCGCCGACCCCGCCTGGCCAACAATCATTAAAGCGGTCAAAACCGGCCCCAGCTCACGGATCAGTGAAAGCGCGACTGCCGTGCCCAGCGCCGACTCGGCACCGAATTTGACCAAGGTGTAATAAAGTTGCAGCCCCATGACCAGACCGGTAAACAGCCCCACAATGGCAACAATCGCAAAGCAACGAACTCCAATCTCATGAATTGCCGACACAAGCTTTGCCAGACGATGTCGTTGCATTAAAAAACGAGATAAGGCACTGCCACCAAACACACTAATTTCACCCAACTCATGGATAATCATTAATGCCAAATGACCGGTTGCACGTATCATAAAATTCTGGTTTTTTGTTAGGTTCTAAAAAGCTATTTGTCTATATGGAACAAATAATGCCCCACAGGAAAGCCGAAAATAACTTTGCGCCGAAAAATTTACTAACCAATGTTCGATCTCATGAAGGGTATGCTTTAAAAAAGTAGCAAAATGTTTGTAATACAGTTGGCCCGGCAATGGCATCGTCGGGCGAACTGCCTATAACACATCCACCCAGAGAGCTAACTCTGACACTGCCAATGCGGAGATTAGCGTTCCCGATCACCCAATCGGTACGATAGTTTGCTACAAATCAAAATTACACCCCCGTGTAGAGTACTTGAAATTTCCTTAATTTTGTCCTTTACAACAATCCCTGCAACCTGTGTTTTCTTCCGTTCAACCCTATTTCTTATGAGAAAAACACGCAAATCCATAGCTAAACGCTTCAAAAAGACAGGAACCGGAAAGCTCCTGCGCCGTACTCCCGGATTTCGCCATATGCTTAGCAGTAAAAGCAAGAAAAGCCGTCGTCGTGCGGGCACCAGTAAGCTGGTTGCAAAAGGTCAACGAGCAAATTTGATTCGCGCCCTACCATTTGCCTAAGTCAATTTATTAACCATCATTAAGCAGGTAACACTAATCGGGCGACCTGACAATGAACAAAAGAGGAACTAAACATGCCTAGAACAACCAATGGTCCGTCTACTTTAAGACGTCGCAAAAAAGTACTGAAAAAAGCTAAAGGCTACTTCGGTAATAAATCACGCCTGTTTCGCTACGCGACGGAAGCCGTCGATCGTGCCGAACAATTTGCCTACCGCGACCGGCGCAAGAAAAAGTCGGATTTCCGCAAGCTTTGGATCACTCGTATCAATATCGCATGCCGAGCCCACGACATCAACTACAGCCGTTTTATGCATGGACTTGGTTTGGTTGGCATACAGATGAACCGCAAGCAACTCTCTGAGTTAGCCATCCACGATGCAAAAGCATTTGAAGTGCTAATTGGCAAAGCAAAGGAAGCGAATGCTGCCAAGGCTGCTTAAATAAGAAGTTGTCTTAAAGTCTTTAAAAACAAAAGCCGCTCTACTTTTAAAGAGCGGCTTTTTTTGTTTTCCTTAAAAAAGCGTCGCAGACACGACGCTCGCCTGACTAGATTTTGTCGACAATCGCATCCGCAAGTCCGTAGGCAATTGCTTCTTTTGCAGTCATATAGAAATCCCGATCTGTGTCGTTCTGTATTTTCTCAAGCTTTTGACCGGAACTTGCAGCCAGTATCGCATTCAACTCGTCCCGCAGACGCTCCATCTCTTGGGCTTGGATGTGAATGTCCACAGCAACAGCGACCATTTGACCTGAAATAAGTGGCTGGTGGATAAGCACCCGTGAATGTGGATACAGGTAACGCTTACCCTTATCGGCTCCACAGAGCAAAATCGACCCCATGCTAGCCGCCATACCGGTGACCACAACCTTGATCGGTGAACTGATCAGTTTCATCGTATCGTAAACTGCCATGCCAGCCGTAATCGAGCCGCCGGGCGTGTTGATGTAAAATGTGATCTCTTTACCGGGAGATTCTGATTCCAGATAAAGTAGCTTCTCGGTAATGTCGCGCGCTGACTTGTCGGAAACCTCTCCCCATAGGAAGATCTTACGTTCTTCAAGAAAGGACTCCTGGATTTTTGATTTGTAATCCTTTTCGCCATTTTCGTTTTTTTCTTTTGTCATAAATATAATATTACGTCGGTTAAATAGTTTTAGAATATAGTTAAATGAGCACAGCTATACAAAGTTTCAAGCTGTGACTTTAACTTGGAGGGTAAAATTTAGTCTTCAATCTTTTCAACGCGGATTGCATGACGCCCTCCTTCAAATTCAGCATCCAGCCAGATGCCAATCATTTTCAGCGCCATTGCCTCGTTTACCGTACGCGAACCAATCGCAATACAATTCGCATTATTGTGCACCTTGGTCATTTGCGCAGACCACTCGTTCCAGCAAAGTCCGCAACGCACTCCCCGAACTTTGTTTGCGACAATTGCTTCACCATTACCACTGCCACCGAGCACAATACCGCAATCCGCTTCGCCCGAAGCGACCGCCTGCGCCGCAGGACGAATAAAGTCGGGATAATCACAGGGCTCAGCAGAATCGCAGCCATAATCAATAACTTCGCAACCGCGCTCGCGCAGGAACTGAATAATCGGCGCTTTTAGTGGAAAGCCCGCATGATCGGTACCAATAGAAACTTTAAGATCTTTCTTACTCATGAAAATAACAACAAAAACGTGCTGTCATGGGTACGGCAATAAACAATCTCGCCAAGCTCTATTTTTACATTACCTGAAAAATGCTTATCTGTTCGCATAAAATTAAAACTTCTACTTGAACCATAGCACCCGCTTTGTCTTGCTGCATCCTTTTTCCGCCAACGTAAGTCAGCGTTGGTAATTTTATTTTTTAACCGGACTATGCAACAGAACAAATATTTCCAGGAGTGGTTTTCAAATCCGCGTCGTGATGTGATCGCCGGTATGGTGGTGGCTCTAGCGCTAATCCCGGAGGCAATCGCTTTTTCCATCATTGCCGGAGTTGATCCTAAGGTGGGGCTGTACGCTTCATTCTGTATCGCTGTAGTGATTGCATTTGTCGGCGGTCGATCCGGAATGATTTCGGCAGCGACCGGGGCAATGGCTGTTTTGCTGGTTGCTCTTGTGCGCGATCATGGATTGGAATATTTACTGCCTGCGACGGTGCTCACGGGAATACTGCAAATTGTTGCAGGCTTTCTAAAGCTGGGCGATCTGATGCGCTTTGTCTCAAGATCGGTTGTGACTGGATTTGTCAACGCCCTCGCAATTATTATTTTCATGGCGCAGTTGCCTCAGTTTCACAATCAAGGACTGCTCATGTATGGTATGGTTGCCGCTGGACTGGCAATTATTTACGGACTGCCAAGGATTACCACTACCGTTCCGTCACCCTTGGTCTGCATTGTTACACTGACCGGATTTTCTATGTTCATGGGACTCGACACAACACTGAAAACGGTCGGAGACATGGGTGATCTACCTTCGACGTTACCAGTCTTCCTACTACCGGACGTACCCTTAAATCTCGAGACATTGGGAATCATCCTGCCATTTGCGCTCTCACTTGCAATCGTTGGACTGCTGGAATCGTTAATGACTTCAACTATCATCGATGATTTTACAGACAGTTCGAGTAACAAAAATAAAGAATGCACCGGTCAGGGCATTGCCAATATCGTATCGGGCTTTTTCGGCGGCATGGCAGGCTGCGCAATGATTGGCCAGTCGGTAATCAATGTTAAGTCCGGTGGTCGCGGGCGCCTTTCGACCTTTGCGGCGGGTATTATTTTGCTGATTCTGATCGTTCTCATGGGTGACTTGGTCCGGCAAATTCCAATGGCTGCACTGGTCGCAGTGATGATTATGGTGTCCATCGGCACATTCAGCTGGTCGTCCATAAAAGACCTGCGCGTGCATCACCGCACGTCCAGCAGCGTAATGATAGCAACGGTGCTCACTACCGTCCTCAGTCACAATCTGGCCTACGGTGTCGGTGTTGGCGTCTTACTGAGTGCATTATTTTTCGCATACAAAGTATCTGGACAACTCGACATCAAATCGTCTCTGGAGATTTCCAGAAAAGAGCGCACCTACACAGTAAATGGTCAGCTCTTCTTTGTCTCCGCCATCAGCTTTGCCGAAGCGTTTGATTTTCGCGAAGTGATTGATAAAGTTCGTATCGATGTCTCAAACGCACACTTCTGGGATCTGTCAGCCATTCATGCGCTGGACCGAGTTGTCTTGAAATTTCGCCGTGAAGGTACAGAAGTTGAATTGTTTGGTGTTAATGAAGCCAGCCAGACACTCATCCTCAAAGTTGCCAAATACGATAAACCAGAAGCAGAAAACGGAACCAGCAGTCATTAGACCTAACTTCTAAATCCTAACTCCTTCCACGATACCATGCCAACCATACTTGCCTGCACCGACGGATCCATCTATGCATCCAGCGTTTACAAACACACAGCCTGGGCTGCATCCAAACTATCTGCCTCCGTACACGTACTGCACATGCTGGATCCGCACCACGAAGATCCGGTCAAAATCGATAACAGCGGCCAAATTGGACTGGGTGCCCAAAGCGCCCTGCTCTCTGAAATCGTCAACCTCGAGGCTGCCCGGGCAAAAGTCGCTCGCAAGCATGGTGAAGTCATTCTTGAAGACGCAGTAAATCAGCTTCACGGAGCTGGCATACAGGATGTACTTGCAGACCAGAAACACGGTCGTATCAGTGACTTGATCGAGAACTATGAACACGACGCAGAACTCGTTGTCATCGGAAAACGCGGGACCCACGCCGACTTTGCCACCGGTCACCTCGGACACAATCTTGAGCGCGTTGTCCGCAGCTGCGTACATCCCGTCCTGGTGGCCTCGCGTGAATTTACAAAAATGGAGCGTTTCGTACTGGCCTTTGACGGAGGCGTCAGTTCCAGAAAAGCAGTTGAGTACGCCGTTAAAAGTCCGCTCCTGAAAGGGATGCAATGCCATCTGCTCAGCGTTGGCAAAAGCACTACAAAGCTTAAGACAGCTATTGATGAAGCGCAAAAGTCATTGAGCAATGCTGGCTTCGAGACGATTGCCCGGATCCAGGAAGGGGAGCCTGAAACCGTCATTGCACGTACAGTCGATGAAGAACAGATCGACCTTCTCGTAATGGGCGCCTACGGACATTCACACATACGCCACCTGATTGTTGGCAGCACTACAACTGCTATGATCCGCACGGTAAAAGTTCCTGTATTGCTCTTCAGATGAAGCAGCCACTCAAATTTCTAAAACCTCAAGATGGCTGTAATTTTGATTTGTAGCAAACTATAGCTAAGTATGTAATCATCTGGACACATGATTCTTATCCAAAATGGTAGCGCAGGCGCGTCCCTGCGCCGCACGAACGTTTGAATGCTCAGGCTTACGCGACGCGGGTGCGCACCGGGGTCGGTGCTGCGCTACCTGAATGCGATCTGTACAAGTAATTATAGGCTTAGCTATATCGTACCGATTGGGTGATCAGATGCCCGGGAACGCCAATC
Source organism: uncultured Opitutia bacterium (assembly GCA_963922575.1). Taxonomy (GTDB): domain Bacteria; phylum Verrucomicrobiota; class Verrucomicrobiia; order Opitutales; family Coraliomargaritaceae; genus Lentimonas. The sequence goes on along the minus strand of CAWUII010000012.1, from coordinate 19,243 downwards.
TCCGCATTGGCAGTGTCAGAGTTAGCTCCCGGGGTGATGTTTTAGGCAATAAAACCGACGATTCCATTGCAGCCCATCCGAAGCGCTGCCAGACAGGAGTCTGGCGATCCCAGGTTAATTGTATTACAAACCTTTTGCTACTTTTTAAAATTGCACCTCAAAATCACTTGCAAAAAAAAGGTTGCCTTAAAGCGGCAAACATCCATTTTTATCTACTTTTTCTAAATTTAATGCCCAATTAGTTATGCCAAGAGAAAACGTAATACTTGAATGCACTGTAGCACGCGACGAGGGCAAGCCTGTCTCTCGCTATATGACTACACGTGACAAAAAGAAGCAGCCCGATCGCATCGAAAAGAAAAAGTACAACAAATACCTGCAGCGTCATACCTTGCATCGCGAAATAAAGAGCTAACCCTCTGTTGACTTTAATTCCACAAAGCCCGCTCTCAACTGCGGGCTTTTTTTGGGAAAAACCACTATGACAGCTCAATTAATGCCTGCAAAAAATATCGCCGCAGAATGGTTTCTGGCATCAGAGGCGAGCGGTGACTTCATGGGCATTCGCTACGGCCGGAAACCAGCCAACACAGAAGAAGTTGATTGGTCTTTTATCTCACACTGCGACTGTGACGGCATTGGCGGCTTTGCAAAACTATTAAGAAAACAGGGCGCTAACCTTCAAACACTGCCGGAGACAAAATATCCGAACCACCGGATCATCCAACCTCTCTGGAACTCCTGACGCAAAAAACCACGCACCGACAAGATTGCTCTGCGTGAGCGAATCGAAGTAGCATCGATGGGCGCTTTCCTGGATTCCTAATCTATAAAAAGACGGGGCGCTACTACCTGATTCGAAGGTGACAACTCCTTTCAAGCTCAGCGAAGCATCCGTGGGTCTAACTACGTTTTTTAGGATTAATTGTCTATTCGTGGTTTTCAAGACGATGCATAAGTCTATTTTTTCGATGTACATTTACCACTAACGCCATTGATTTAGTGTCAAACAAATCTTAATTTCACACTTGATACATATCAAAATATGAAGATACGTTGATATTTAATTTAATGAATGCTTTCTATGACAGTAAACCTTTGACCCAAAAGGGTCAGCTTCTGGCAGACCTCTTCGCACAGCGTATCGTCTCTCTGGACGGTGCGATGGGCACCATGATCCAGCAGTACAAACTGGAAGAGGAGGACTTTCGCAATGATTCGCTCAAGGACGTAAAGAAAGAACTCAAGGGCAATAATGATCTACTCAGTCTGACACGTCCGGACATCATCGAAGCAATTCATCGGGAATTTCTAGAAGCGGGTGTCGATATTATTGAGACCAATACCTTCTCGGGCACAACAATTGCCCAGGCTGACTACGAACTGGAAGACCGCGTTCGCGAACTCAACATTGAATCCGCCAGGCTCGCCCGACGTGTCGCCGATGCGTTTGCTAAGGAACACGATCGTCCGGTATTTGTTGCCGGTGCAATCGGTCCTACTAACCGCACCTGCTCGCTCTCGCCGGATGTCAATCGACCTGAATACCGGGCAACCAGCTACGACGAACTTTATAAAGCCTACTATGAACAAGTGGACGCCCTGGTCGCCGGTGGCGTCGATTTGCTACTGCCGGAAACCGTTTTCGACACGCTTAATCTCAAGGCCTGTCTGCATGCAATCGAAGATTTCTTCGATACGCAGGAGGAACGCCTGCCGGTCATCGTCTCGGTAACCATCACCGATCAGTCCGGCCGCACATTATCGGGTCAAACGGTTGAAGGGTTTTGGAACTCGATTCGCCATGCGAAACCGTTTTGCGTCGGTTTAAATTGTGCACTTGGAGCCGACTTGATGAAACCTTTTCTTCAGGAGCTTTCCCGCGTGGCTGATACCTATGTACACGTCTACCCAAATGCCGGACTCCCCAATCCTCTGTCAGCAACCGGCTACGACGAAACACCGGAACATACCGGCGGCGCGGTTGGCAGCTTTGCAAAGGATGGCTTGGTCAACATGGTTGGAGGTTGTTGCGGCACGACACCGGATCATCTGCGTGCAGTTATACGTGAAGTAAGCAAGCACAAGCCGCGACCGGTACCCATCATCGCTCCTGCTCAACGTCTCAGCGGACTGGAAGCCCTCAACATTGTCCAAGGTGAAACCGAATTCATCTATGTCGGTGAGCGTTCGAACGTCACCGGCTCTCCACGTTTTAAGAAACTCATCAAAGCCGACGACTTCACTGGCGCACTTGCTGTCGCACTCTCACAAGTCGAAAAAGGTGCACAGATCATCGATGTCAACTTCGATGAAGGTATGCTCGATGGTGAAGCTTGCATGACGCGCTTTCTCAACCTCGTCGCCGCCGAACCGGACATCTGCAAAGTACCCATCATGATCGACAGTTCCAAATGGTCGGTCATCGAAGCGGGTCTTAAGTGCGTACAGGGCAAATGCATCGTTAACTCGATCAGCCTTAAAGGTGGTGAAGATGAATTTCGGGCACAGGCAAAAAAAATCATGCGTTATGGCGCATCCGTTATCGTCATGGCTTTTGACGAAAAAGGTCAGGCTGCAACTAAGGAAGACAAGATTAGTATCGCTGAGCGCTCCTACAAAATCCTGACCGATGAAGTCGGCATGGACCCGCAGGACATTATCTTCGACCTCAACATCCTCACCGTCGCAACTGGCATGGAGGAGCACAACAACTACGCTGTAGATTTCATTGAGGCCGTACGTGAGGTCAAACAGCGCTGCCCTGGAGTTCGGACTAGCGGCGGTCTTTCAAATATTTCGTTTTCATTTCGCGGAAATAACCCGATCCGTGAAGCCATGCACGCTGCCTTCATCCATCACGGCATTAAGGCCGGACTAGATATGGCCATCGTTAATCCTGGCATGCTCATGGACTATGCCGAGATCGACCCCGCCCTGAAGGCTCTAGTCGAAGACGTGCTTCTAAATCGCAATGAGCAAGCAACCGAAAAACTCATCGACTTAGCCGAAGCGATTAAAAATGGCACCGTCACCCTCGGCAAAGGCACACCTGAAGAACGCATTAACGCTGCTATGCTTGAGGGCATGAATGTATTGCGCACGCTGTTCGAACGCGCCACTAAGGAAAATAATCCCGAAATTCTGGAAAAGTTCCTATCTTCCGGCTCGGGTGCCATTCCTGCCGAAGCGGAAAAAAAAACGGCTAACATAACCAACGACTGGCGAAACGGCACCGTCGAAGAACGCCTCTCTCACGCACTTGTCAAAGGTATCGTCGCGCACGTCGACGCCGACACCGAAGAAGCGCGTCTGAAATACAGCAAACCGCTCGAAGTCATCGAAGGTCCGCTGATGGACGGTATGAAAGTGGTCGGGAAACTCTTTGGTGCCGGCGAAATGTTCCTTCCTCAAGTCGTGAAAAGTGCCCGCGTTATGAAACGCGCTGTCGCCTACCTGCTACCTTACATGGACGCTGAGAAAACAGACGCAAGTGCTAGCTCAAGCGCAGGCAAATTCCTCATCGCAACTGTAAAAGGCGACGTCCACGACATCGGCAAAAACATCGTCGCAGTCGTACTGGCCTGCAATAATTACGAAGTCAAAGACCTTGGCGTGATGGTCTCTTGCGACGCCATCTTAAAAGAAGCTCAAAAATGGGGCGCTGACATCATCGGCCTTTCCGGACTCATCACGCCGTCTCTGGATGAAATGATCTACAACGCCAAGGAAATGAAAAAGCGCGGCTTCACTCAGCCACTTCTGATTGGCGGCGCAACCACCAGTAAAGCGCACACCGCGATCAAGATAGCACCTCACTACGACCAGCCGGTTGTACGCGTTGGCGACGCTTCCTTGGTGACCGAAGTCTGCAACAGTCTGCTCAATCCAAAAACACGCGATGCCTACGTCACCGAAGTCGAGGCTGAAAATGTCAAACAGCGTGAACGCTTTGCCAAGGCCAATGCGAACAAAGACTTGCTCCCGCTCGAAGAAGCTCGCTCAAGACGCTTTACCTGCGACTGGATGAATGCTGAACTCAAGACGCCGAATGTAACCGGTGTAACAGTAGATGATCACATTCCGCTTGAAACATTGGTAAAGTATTTTGACTACTCTCCCCTCTTCTGGACCTGGGAACTCAAAGGCGTATATCCTAAAATCCTCAAACATGAAAAGTACGGAGAACAGGCCCGAACCATCTACAAAGACGCACAGGCATTACTCAAACAAATCGTTGAGGAAAAACGTTTCCGCGCCCGCAGCGTCGTTGGACTCTGGCCGGCAAACGCCATCGGCGATGATATTGAGCTTTACGGACCCAACGACGAAACAATTGGGACGCTTCACACCTTGCGTCAACAGAAACGCAAAACTGACAGCGAGATCTACTATGCGCCCGCTGACTTTATTGCTCCCAAAGAAACTGCTCGTAGAGATGCCTGCGGCGCCTTTGTCACCTGCATACAAGGCGTCGATGTCTTTGCTAAAGAATTTGAAGCCGCGCATGACGACTACACCGCTATCATGGTAAAAGCCATCGGCGATCGTTTTGCCGAAGCACTTGCCGAATACACTCACGAGCGTGTTCGCAAGGAACTCTGGGGCTACGCTGCTGACGAAAACCTGAGCAGCGAAGAATTGATCAAAGAAAAGTATCGCGGAATTCGTCCGGCCTCCGGCTATCCGGCAACACCGGATCACACCGAAAAAACGGCCATTTGGGAACTCCTTGAAGCCGAGAAAAACACGGGTGCAACATTGACAGAGAACTTTGCCATGTCACCCGGGAGCTGTGTCAGTGGACTCTACTTTGCGCATCCCGAAGCAAAATATTTTCACGTCGGCCCATTAGGCAAAGATCAGTTTGAAGACTATTCCACTCGCAAAAACCAAAGCTTGGAAGAGACCGAACGCTGGCTGGCTCCGAACTGTGGATACTGAGCGTTGTTGATAACTTAACTTGATAAAGACAAATAAGCCCTATAGCACTTTAATTATGTTAAGATATATAATCCCATTACTTGCATTACCACTTTGCTCTCTTTTTGCAGAAAGCTCAGTCTGGAGAGTGGCTAAAGACGGGCAATCTTTCTACCTTGGCGGCACCTGTTATGCGTTGCGCCCATCCGACTATCCTTTGCCGGCTGAATTTGAACTGGCTTATCTTCTGTCGGATACCGTGGTTTTCGAAATGGACCCTTCCCTGGCAAACGACCCGAATTTCACCGTTGAGATTCTCAAAGCTGCAAGCTATACAGGGAAGCGTGATTTGAAAAACATACTTTCAAAGAAGCATTACAAGGCACTTGCTGAAAAATGTGAGCAATCTGGCTTTTCTATAGAAGTACTCCGCAAGACCAAACCCAGTATGGTTATTATGATGCTGATGGTTAAGGAACTGGACCGATTTGGGGTTACTGAAGAAGGCGTTGACATTTACTTCCATCGACGAGCGCTCAAAGACAAAAAGGAAGTGTTGGCTCTTGAAACGGCTGAATTTCAAATTGATCTAATTTCATCTCTTGGTGAAGGCATTGAAAACAAAATGATTGCCTACGGACTTAAGGATATTGAAAATTTACAGGAAAATTTCGATCCGCTCGTAGCTTCATGGAGAAAAGGAGATCTTAAAGCGATCAATAAAAACTTCGTAAGCGGCATTCGGGATTACCCAAAACTCTACAAAAAAGTACTGACTAAGCGCAACCGAGCTTGGCTCAATTACTTGGAAGAAATTATGCTTACGCCAGAGACTGAATTTGTTTTGGTCGGAGCTGCCCATATGGCCGGCAAGAAAGGCCTGATCGCTCTTTTAAAAGAAAAAGGATACACCATCGAACAAATAGGTATATCCTTTTGATTCTGAGAAAATTCAAATCGCTCTAGAACTCATAAACCCCGGAAATTGTCCAGCGATAACCAAACAGGCTTTCCTCGTTGTCATTTAGCTGCGATTCGTAAGCTGCGCGCAAGCCCAGCGATTCATCGAATGGACGTAACTCAAAGCCAAGCGCGTAGGTTACCGTGTCATTGTCCTCGCCACCATTGATGCTAACCGCATCAACACCTGAAAAATCAATGTTGGTGATGCTACTATTCGCTTCCTGGACGAAGTAACCATTGAGCTCGACAACAGGGCTGAACCATTCAGTCACATAGTAATCCGCATGAAAGTGCAAAGTAAGCATATCTGAATTTCCAGCGGTATTGTCTATTTTACCATCTCCCGCTACGAGATAGTTGCCTGTCACACCCAGATGCAACCGACCAAAGCCTTTGTTCACCGAAGCCCATAGACGGTACTCATCCGTATCTTGAAGTACCTGATCATCCCCCACTCCAAACTCGTATCCAGCGCCTATGGAGATGAAGAACTGCGAGCCGACATCCTGAAACAGCGCCCACTTGACACCCAGACCAATATCATTCCAACCATCGTCCGCGCCCAAACCGTTATCGTCAGAAAATTGTGAATAACCATCTTTGTATGCAACCAACTGAATGTTCTCGGTAACCGCTAAACGTAACTGCAATGCGTAAACGTCTAAAGCACCCTCTAATTCGCTAAATTCGTGGTGTAGGAAGAAAAAGCGCACATCAGTGGTGATCAATGCATCCTCATGCAAGTACGGAGCTGTCAGCGGACGCACCGTCTTCTTCTCGGGCGGCACTTCTTCGCCGTTGCCCAAGAGAACAAATTTACTGCCCTGCGCACTTACAAGAGAACACGTTAGTACTAGAAGAATAAACGTAAATGAGTAGTGTATGAATTTCATGATTAGAGTTTAAGATTAACTAATTTTAACCACTTCATTTTTATACTTTCTTAGTTAGCGTAGACAATCAAAATATTGTTGTGTGAGTTGATTTGGGTGGAATTGACTTTGGAAAAATCTCTAAAATTTAAAAGCTGTATGTTCTCTATACTATCTAAAACATATTTACGCAGTGCAATTTATCTGGTTGCGATGCTTTCTGCCCACTCACTTTTTTCAGAAGTACGCGAATTCCAAACCATAATCTCCCGGAAGGAAGGTAAAACGACTGAATACCTTTTACAGACCACCAACGGCACCGAACAGATAAATCCCAATCCGCTGAATCGTTTAAGCATACTGTCTGAAGACCAGACCCATTACCCTATTCCTGAAAGTGGTTGCGGCCCGACCGCAATGCTGAGCATCTTGATCTGGTATGAAAAGTTCGGTCTGATTGATCCATATTTTCGAGATGCAAATCTGCGCAAGTACAAGCTAAAGTCGTTTATTGAAATAGATTTACGTCTGGCTAAACAGGCTGGAAGGATGCGAACAGAAGAACTCGGCACCCTAGGCCTGGATACTGCCATTGTAATGGACTCTATCGTAAAAGATCGTTCGAAGGGCGCCTTGCGGATTCACACTGATATCATTGATGTACCCCTCAAAATCAGCGATTGTCTGGACACGACAAAAGGCTTCCGCTCTGGCTATCTAGTCGTCGACCCCAAAGATAAGATAACTGGCGAGTTTCTCGGTGATCATGCCGCTGTCTTTATTCGGTCTGATCGCACCGGACTGATAACTTTGGGAACCTGGGGCCAACACTATCACGGACGACTCAAAAAACGCGCTGACGGCCAATGGTTCATCCCTCAAAACCAAGAGCACATGGAACTGAAAGTAAAAGGGCTTATGCGCTTTATTCCCTACACCCCTGAACAATAATAAGATTTGGGTCTGATTTTATAGCTAAGTATTTGTAACTACTCAGGCCTCAGAAGCTAGATTTTTTAGCCTTGCCAAGTCAAGTGAGATAAATCTATTAAATCTTCCCCGTGGAAAGCAGTCATCAGCAAACACGGCGCGAGCAACTTAAAGAAGCAATGCGCTCCAATCCCGATGCGGTGGTCGATTTGATACTGAATCTGGAGAAGCGGATCGAGCAATTGGAAGCCAGGCTTAAGATGAACAGCCGCAACAGTTCAAAACCGCCTTCGAGCGATGGACTGAACAAGCCCTCACCAAAAAGTTTGAGAAAGAAAAGCGGGCGCACCCGTGGCGGACAGCCCGGCCATGAGGGCAAAACACTCGAACAGGTACAGAATCCCGATCAAAGCCATGAACTGAAACTTGAAGTCTGTCCGGACAGTGGCACCGTTTTGGGTGAAGAGCAGATTGTCGGAACCATCAAGCGTCAGGTCTTTGACCTGCCCAGTCCCAAATTAGAGGTCACTGAATACATTGCTCAGATTTATCGTTTGGATAACGGAAAGCAAATACATGCCGACTTCCCTAAGGGGGTGGACAATGCGGTTCAATACGGTTTTCGCTTTCAGGCATGGTTGGTGTATTTAAGCGACTATCAGATGATCCCGCTCAGGCGCATTCGAAGCATGTGCGCCGATCTGTTCGGCTACAGCGTCAGCGAAGCAACTATTGTTGCGGCACGTGAGCGCTGTGCGCAGAATCTGGAAGCATTCATGCAGATCACCGGCGAGCAACTCGCCGATGAGGCAGTTTTACACGCCGATGAAACGGGGATGCGTGTAGATGGCAAAACGGTGTGGTTACACAGTCTTTCCAATGCAAAACGAACGCTGTACCACATAGACGCAAAACGTGGCTATGAAGCCCTTGAGCGCGTGGGCATTCTGGAGGGCTACACCGGATGGCTGGTACATGATTTTTGGCCTGCGTACTTTAAATTGTTGTGTCAACACGCCATGTGTAATCAGCACATTGTTCGTGAACTGACCTTCTTTGAAGAAACGTATTCATGGGCAGCGAAGATGAAAACTCTGTTGCTGCACGCCTGCGAAGATCCTCTGGCAAGCTCTTTTGAGCAGTGGCAGGCTGCATACTTGAAAATCCTCGGGGAAGGCAGACTTGAGATCGACTATAAGCCGGAAAAAACGCTCAAACGGCGGGGCCGTCGAGCCAAACCGAAAGAGCTCAATCTATTGGAGCGCCTGGATAAACATCGAAGTAGTGTTCTGGCATTTATTGAATACCCCGAAATACCGTTCACGAATAACCAGGCCGAACAGGATGTGCGCATGGCCAAAGTTAAACAGAAAATCTCCGGTTGTTTTCGCTCCTGGAAAGGAGCCGGACTCTTTACAACGATCCGCTCTTACATCTCTACCTGTATCAAGCAAAAACAGGGAGTGTTTAAAGCCTTGCAAAAGGCGATGCAAAACGAGCCTATCCTCTCATGATTACTCTTTTGCGGACGATTTGATTACAAATCGGTTAAAGAGCTGAGTAGTTACAAGTATTTAATTATATGGACACATGATTCTTATCCAAAATGGTAGCGCAGGGGCGTCCCCGCGCCGCACGAACGTTTGAATGCTCAGGCTTACGCGACGCAATTTCGACAAGCTCAGGGCCTGAGACTGTCGAAGGGAGTGTCGTGGCTACACCAAAATGAAGTTTTTAGATCAACTGTCCTTCCACAGAAAATAGCGAGGAACCAACTCCTGACTTCTAACTTCCGAATTAAAGTTTTAACGATATACCCAAACGCCGAGGTAAAAGCAAAGCTCGCAAACCGAACATCATTCGCCACGGGAATTCCTGGGACCTATGGTTAACTCTCCATTGCCGGATAGTAATATAGCTACCGGCCGTGTTTTTGGAAAGTAGGAGCAAATAATAACGATAATCACAGTTATCGGCACGCAGAGAAACATCCCGGGGATGCCCCAGATCGAACCCCACAGACCCAGCGAAAGCAGAATAACAATTGGGCTAAGATTAAGACGGCTTCCCATGAATCGAGGCTCTAGCAAACTACCGACACAAAACTGTATAACGGTGAGCACCGAAGCGGTTATGATAAATGGACCCAGCGTATCAAATTGCACCAGAGTCAGGATCGAAGGAAAAGCGGTTGCAATGATTGAGCCAATAGTGGGAATAAAATTAAGCAGAAATATCAGCACCGCCCAGAAACTTGCAAAGTCTACACCAACCAGATGGAGCACCAGATAACTCAGCAATGCCGTTGCCGTACTCGTAAGTACCTTGATTCCAATGTATGTCCGTATGTCGGAACGAATTTTTTCAATAAGTGCGAAAACATCTTCCAAACGTTCCGGATCACTAACTAATGCGCGAATCTTACTCGAAAAAGTACGCTGCTCAATCAGTAAAAAAAGAAGGTACACAAATATAATCCCTGTTCGGCTTACCAGAGAACTCACCGTTCCGCCAAAGTTCTGCAGATAAGTTCGAAAATCGATGCTGCTTAAAATTTGTCGAATATTCGGTGCTTCTTCAATGCCAGCCAGATGATAACCCTTTTCAATCAGAGCGATCATATTTTGCTGATACTTGGGCACTTCAGTGATCACACTGGCGATATTTACAGTGATCAATTGTATGATCAAACCCAGCGATGTAAGAATCACTGCAATGGCAACAACCATCGCTATAGAATGCGGGATGGAAACACTTTTAAAGCGAACCATACAAATCGTATGTGCCAGAATATTTATTAGATAAGCAACGGCTCCAGCAATCACAAGTGGCAGCAAAAGCGCCTGACCCACATACAAAAGATAGAAAATCAAAAAGACGACGATCAACACCATCGCTGTGCGCTGTACTTTCATGGTCTTGAAGTGAGGTTAAATCGACGTTTTCGCATGAACTTTGTAGATATTTACAATACTAAAAAGCAAGTGTTGCCAAACCCGCAATCGCGAAAATAAAAGAAAGTATCCAAAAACGAACGACTACTCTATTTTCGTGCCAGCCCAAAAGCTCAAAATGATGATGGATTGGCGACATTTTAAAAATGCGTTTTTTGCGCAATTTATAAGAACCAACTTGTAGGATAACCGAACCGGCTTCCATCACAAAAACACCACCGATGATGACCAATGCAAACGGCTGGTGAATCATAAATGCAATCGTACCGATCAAACCACCCAGCGCCAGCGAACCGGTGTCACCCATAAAAACCTCAGCCGGATGTGCATTATACCAGAGAAACACAATGCTTGCCCCTAAAACCGCACAACAGACAACGGCCAACTCACCCGTTCCGGGAACATGACTGACTGAGCAAGCGGCAGCGGCCTTCGGTACACCGGCAACAAAAGACATGATTGCCAGTGCGATCATTGTTGTAATTGTGCAACCGATTGCGAGTCCATCTACACCATCCGTAAGATTGACCGCATTACTGGATCCGACAAGGATGACAAAAAAGAAAGGTATCACAAGAAATAGCGGCAGTTGCAACCACAGCGCTTTACCGTAAAAAGGAACCCACAACTCGCACAGGTCTGCCGAGGATTCCGGAAATGCCGCCAGCAACATTAAGACTATACTGGCCAACAAAACCTGGCCAAATAACTTTTGACGTCCGGGAAGGCCTGCACTGTTTTTCTTGGTCACCTTTAAGTAATCATCCAAAAAACCAATACAAGTAAGCCCAAGGTAGACCAGCAGGCAGGTGTACACATAAACATTGGGACGCGCCCATAATAACACGCTTACAGTCGCTGAAATAGTGACCATCAATCCACCCATCGTCGGCGTCTGAGATTTTGACGCATGCAAATCAGCAAGCGCGCCAACTTCTTCCTTGGTACGCAACGATTGACTTGCTTTCAACAATCGAAGCTTTGAGAACAGTTTGGGTGCAATTAGAAATCCAAGAATCAAAGCAGTCACTCCAGCAAATAGAGCACGAAAAACAAGTGACTCGAAAACATGCAGCGCTTCACAAGAAGCCTTCAAATCGGCAAGGTAACTAAGCATAATTTAAAAAATCTTTTCTAGCTGATATGACCGGCTCCCTTTCAGAAAGATGCTTCCTGAAAAGTTAGCAACCACGGACTTAATGCTTTCAGCATCGGTTACGGACTCAACTTTTTTCAGATCTACCCCCTGCTGTACAAGACCTTCGACATAACCCTGAGTCAATGCCTCCGGCCCAACAAGGAAAACTCGGTCCTCTCTGCGCAATTCAAGTTTTTGCCCAATTTTCCGATGCATCTCCACCGCATTCTCGCCAAGCTCATTCATAGCACCCAGCACATAGCAACGTGGCTCATCGGAAGGCATTGATCGGCAAAACGCTGCAAGTGCATCGCCCATGGAAGCAGGATTCGCATTGTAGCAATCAATGTAAATGGTCTGTTCGCCGTGTTTTTCGATCCGTCCACGCTTTGAAGCAGGCGACCATTCCCGCAATCGCTTTTTAATTTCCGAGTCGGATACGCCAAAGTGCCTCGCAACAGTGATTACCAACGCTGCATTAGTACAGATACCCTGGCTTGGGCTACGAATTTCAAAGTCCTCCACGGTAGTACCATCACGCAACGATAAAGTACTAATCCCTAAACCGGAAACCTTTAGATCGTAGCGAATAACCTGCCGCGGTTTCCCGTGGATCTCCTCATCTTCTGCGGCAATAATAATTGCTCGGTCGGCATACTTTGCAAACGCTGGGTAGTCGACTGAAGCGTTCGGAATGATAACAGGAGCATTTGCTTTTGAATGTTTAGCCAGCATTGATTTTTCTGCTGCTATATTCTCGATGGAACCAAGCAATTCAAGATGAGCAGGGCCAATGTTTGTGATAATCGTCAGATCCGCCTGGATAATTGAGCCCAGCTCAGACATTTCACCGGGCTGGTTAATTCCGGCTTCAATCACGGCAAACTTATGTTGCTGCTCATTCAGCCCGAATAAAGTCATTGGCACGCCAATCAGATTGTTCCAATTGCCGGGAGTCGCATGCGTCTCCTCATCTCCTAAAAGCATCCGTAGCATTTCCTTGGTCGATGTTTTTCCGCAGCTTCCCGTAACACCGACAACAGTGCCGGAGAACTGCCTACGTATTTTAGATGCAATTGCACCCATAGCTGACAGGGAATCGCGGACAATCAACTGGGGAAGTGATACCGTTTGCGGCCGCTCCAGCAAAAGCGAACCAGCTCCGTTACCATAGGCCTGTTGCACAAATTCGTGGCCGTCGCGAGCACCGCAGCTTAGTGCAACAAAGCACTCGCCGGGCTTTACAACCCTAGCATCAAAGCAGAATCCGGTGATTGATTCGGGCATTTTGGCATCTTGCCAGACACCTCCAGACCAAAAAGCTACTTGTTCCGAGTCAAACTGATCCATAGTGCACTTACTAAATTATTATCTGGTTAGTGATTTGAGTTTTATCAGCTCGCGAGCAACCTGTCGGTCGTCAAAAGGCACTACCCTTCCATCAAACTCCTGAAACGTTTCATGCCCCTTACCCGCGATCAACACACAATCACCAGAGACTGCCGCATCCATTGCAAGAGAAATGGCTCGATTGCGATCTTCAATAAACTGTACGCATTGCATATCCTCAGGTCTGCAAGCAACACGCATATCGTCAAAGATCTGTTCCAAGGACTCAGAGCGTGGATTATCCGAGGTTACAAAAACCAGGTCAGAGCCCTCCAATGCAGCGCGCAACATGAGCGCGCGTTTGCTTCGATCCCGATCACCACCACAGCCAAACACAACAATTAGCCTGCCATCAGTGATTTCCCGAGCTATTTCACAGGCTTTTTTCAAGGCATCATCCGTATGGGCATAATCGACCAGTACACTGTAATCCTGACCTTCGTGAATACCCTCCATACGTCCCGGCACCTGTGGAAAGTCAGCCAGACGATCAATCAGTAATTGAATTTCAAAACCCATGGCGTAGGCTATTGAAAACGCTGCCAGCAAGTTGCTCACGTTATAACGTCCAAGCAAGGGTGAAACGACTGCATACTGTTTGCCCTGCCAGTTTAAGTTAAACTTAGTACGGTCGGAAAATAATTGAAGATTCTGTGCACGCATCATCGCGTCCGCGCTTAATCCAAAAGTAATTTTTTTCAAATCTTCAGGCAGGTCATTGTACAAACGTATACCATAGTTACAATCCGCATTAATTACGGAAAATTTAGGCTTACATCCGTTCTGACCATTAAATAACGCTCGTTTTGCCTCATAGTAAGCATCCATCGTCTTGTGATAATCGATATGATCCTGCGTAAGGTTGAGAAATGCTGCGACATCTAAATCAAGCCCATAGGAACGCTTCTGGTGGATGCCGTGCGAACTGATCTCCATAACTGCTTTTTTGCAGCCACTCTCTACCATTTGATGCAGTAGTGAATAAACATCAACGGATTCAGGTGTTGTTCTGAAAGCGGGCAGTGTTCGCTTACCAATATCGTAACGGATCGTACCCAGCAGCCCGACCAGATCAGCACCACCGATTAGATATTGTGTCAGCATGGAAACCGTTGTTTTACCATTGGTGCCCGTTATGCCTGCAAGGTGTAATTTTTCATCTGGATTTCCATAAAAACGACGTGCAATCAACGCGAGTGTTTTGCGCACATCTGCAACCTGAATGAAATCAGCCGGAAAATGCGCCCCAAGGTTCTTTTCAGTAACTACGGCAACCGCCCCACGATCGACCGCTTCTTCTGCGTACAGATTGCCATCCGTACGCAATCCGCCAATGGCAAAAAACAAAGCGCCTGGGACCACACGTCGACTGTCCGTAATCAGACAGGTAACTGTGTTCGTGCCACTGCCTTTTGTAGAAATCGAATCAATCGTTTTAAATAACTTCTGAACCGTCCAACTCATGGCTGTCGCGTATTTATTGTTAATCTGTATGGTTTTGTACACTCTGCGGTGGAAGCAAATGAAATAATCTATAATTTGAAGCTCGTAACTTTTCGTTTTAGCGAGGGTAATTGACCACAAAGAAAGAAGGTTCTGAATCGGCAGGACGAATACCCAAATAGCTGATACAAGCTTCGGCGATGTTTCGAAAAGCGGGTGCGGCAACAGAACCGCCGTAGCCGACTCCTTCTAGATGAGGTTCGTTGACAATAACGGTGATCACCAACGCTGGTTTATGCGCTGGAAAAAATCCACTAAACGAGGCCACATGGTGCTGACGCGAGTAACGCCCGTCGACTATTTTCTGGGTTGTCCCGGTCTTTCCGGCGACAGCATAGTTTTCGATGGCAGCTTTTTTTGCCGTACCGTCTTTACCAACGACATCGACTAACATATCAGTAACTTTTTCGGCAACTTCCGCAGAAATGACACGACGCTTTGCCTTCGGCATGAATGTAACGACCTCATCGCCATCATCGTCATACACGTGCTGTGCAATCAAAGGCTCCATCAGGACACCCTTGTTTGCAATGACAGACATCGCTGAGTGGACTTGCATAGGCGTTGCACTAACCGCATGCCCCATCGGTAAACGCGTAATCGTCAGACCATCCCATTTGTTAACCGGGTGCAGGGTGCCGGAAACTTCGCCGCCAAGATCAAGTCCTGTTTTTTCACCAAAACCAAATGCATGTGCATAGTCGTACAAACGTTGCTCGCCAAGCTTGAGCCCAAGGTGGGCGGCTCCACGGTTACTCGACTTTACAACAATGTCGTACATGGAAAGTTTTTCATAAGTATGATGATCCGCCGGCAATCGAAGTGAACGTCCCTTGTAGCTGACACGATCGTATCCAGTCTCAAAAATTTCGGATAGGGCGACAATGCCTTCATTTAAAACAGCAGCCGCTGGGACGATCTTAAAGGTAGAGCCCGGCTCAATAAGATCCGTCAATGCCCGGTTGCGCTGAAACTCAACCGGATATTTCTCAAAATTAAAGAATTCGTTTGGATCATACGTTGGATAATTGGCCATTGCCAGAACGGCACCGGTTGCAGGCTCACTAACAATGACACTAACGCTCTCGGGATTATACTCGCCGACTACATTTGCAATTTCATTTTCAACAATATGCTGGATCATCTGATCAATCGTCAGAGCAACATTCAATCCGTTAAAAGACTCTACCTGACGTTCACGAAACTGCGCCAGTTCACGACGACGTCCATCGCGCTCGGTTTCTCTCCAGCCATCCTGACCTCGCAGATAATAGTCAAAAAAACGCTCTACGCCGGTCACCGGCGTTTCCTCGTGATTGATAAATCCCAGCACATGAGCCGCCAAAAAGCCGCCGGGATAAGTTCGGCTGTACTTGCGGTTTCCGTATACACCTTTAATACCCAGTTGTTCGACGGCTTCGTAGGTCGACTCATCCAGTCCCTTGGCCAAAGATGCCCACCGGATCAGACTGACTCCTCCTTTATCCTGAGAGCGCGTTCGAGTCTTTGTATCAAATGCCGTTTCAATTTCAGACAGCGGCTGACCAATTATTTCAGCAAGCTCGTCCAGCTTGGGGCGATCCTCTTCAACCACGACATTCGGGTCAATACCTAGATCAATCCGCGTATGCATGGTTGCCAACAGATTTCCCCGACGGTCAACAATATCGCCACGGCGAGCTTTGACCACCTGCACCATTTTACGATTGTTTTGGGCATGCTCCAGGAGCTCATCATGCTGCCAGACATGAAGATAAAACAGCCGCCCTATCAAGACACAGAATGCACATCCGATCGCGATGAGCACCAGTGATAATCGTGCAGTGGAGACAAATGCTTTGCTCATAACAAGAAAAGTTTAAGCTGCACGGACACTCCTCCGAATCGTTTCATAATGCTGAGCCAGACTTTTCAAGGTATGCTCCGACGGTCGCAGCGGCTTCAATAGACTGAAGGTTCTTTGCATATTTGCAGGCTCACAAAAATTCGTTTGTTCATCTAACTCGAACCGGATAAAGCTGACCTTTCGTCCGCGATAATAGTTTGAAGTTATTTTCATTAATTTGCCGGGTTGAATCAATCAGGGTTGACCTGCTAGGTTCATAAGCGCCAAGTCTGAGGACCTCGAATAAGGTAAGATCGTCGCGTAGGTGCGACCACTTGTAGCCTTGCGTTCACGCACCCAAACAATTTGATTTTCAAGCGACGGTCGCAATGTACTGGCAACTTTTGACTGCAGCACGATGGGCTGATGGATGGTGGCTATCTTCTCGTTGACATAGCTTAGCCTGCGATTGATTTCAGTTATTTCGGACTCAACCTGTTGGCTTCGCTGTGCAGTTCGAGAGATCTGCTGTTGCATCCAGACGATAGCAAATCCGCTAAAAACGGTTACCACGATCATAGCAATGATCAGACAGAAAATGTATGATCTATTTTTTTGAGAGAGTTGGTTCATAGTTTGAGTTGATTGCTGGAAAGTTTTCGAACAGCGCGCATACGAGCGCTTCGACTTCGTGGATTTATCCTTGTCTCTTCTTCAGTTGGACGAATGGGACGAGTCGAAACCATTGCTGCCTTAACCGTGCGCTCATCGGCAGTACGTGAGTCATTTGCATGTTCAGGACGACCTGAAACTCTGCGGCAAAAACGTTTTACAATCCGATCTTCAAGTGAGTGAAAACTGATGGCTGCAAGTACGCCTTGCGGCAGCAGACGATCAAAGGCGACAGGCAAAGCTTGCTCGATCGCATTTAGTTCACCGTTGATTTCGATACGAATGCCCTGAAAAGTGCGTGTGGCAGGATGGATGCCTTTTTGCCCGCGTGAATTCATCCCAATGGCTTCAGTAATCAAAGCTGCAAATGAGGCGGTGCGCTGCAGACGACCTGTGCCGCGAGCATCCATAATTGCTTTGACGACGCGTCGCCATTTTTTTTCCTCACCGTAGTTACGAACTGCACGGATAAGCGCTTCCTCATCACACGTCTCCAGAAACTCTGCCGCACTCATCCCCTGCTCGGGATTCATTCGCATATCGACCGGCGCATCAAAGCGAAATGAAAATCCGCGTTCCGGCTGATCTAACTGAAAGGACGAAAGGCCGAAATCAAATAAAATGCCGTCAAATTCGCTCTCTTCCAAGTCACATAGATTTGCAAAATTCATCGAGTAAAAACGGAAACGATCGCCAAACTCATCATGTACCGCACGAGCTCGCTCCTGCGCCTGTGGATCGCAGTCGAGAGCGACAACAATAGCGGCTTCATCAGCTTCCAGTAACGCCCTGCTGTGTCCACCACCACCAAAAGTCGCATCAAGTAGTTTTCCGCCTGCCCGAGCAGACAAAAGCTCACGCGTCTCGTTGAGTAAGACCGGAACGTGTTTGCCGGCATCGGCAAACCCTGAAATGCCATCAGCAGCAGCGTACATTAAGGCTATTTTAAAGTTCGGAAAGAAATGTTCGTTTTTCCAAGCTTAGGCTCTCGCAAATCGCACAGGTGGTTTGGCCGGTGGAAGAGGTCGCCTTTTCATAGACGGACTTTTTATCTCCGGTGCAGAGTCTTGAACAGCATCCACTTTCGCCAAAGGACGATCCAACGGTTGCTCGTGCTTACATTCAATAAGACGCTTACGACGCAAGTGACTCACATGAAGGAAACCTTTGATACTTTTCTGAAGAATTGGTTTAGTTAATGTATTCATAATTTATTATTTAGGTTATTTATAGTTCAAAGCGTTTGAAAACTGCCGCGCGGATGGTCGGATCACTTGGGCCAGACTCCTGGCAAGCATTGTAAAGTTCTTCGCTGTAAATGCTAAAAGTGGACATTTTGCCCAGCAAAACGGTACTTTTCTTTATCCGGGCATGGTCAGCCAGCTTGGCGCTCAGATTGATGCGCCCCTGCTTGTCACAACTGAAGCTGTGCGCCATCGACATTAATTCAGCGACCATCCGTTGGCCTTCGACATCGCCCATGCTGATCTGAGAAATACGTTCTTCCAACCTTTGGATCATTTTAGGCGGATAAACCGTAACGTAAGCAGAAGCACCTTCTTCCACACTAGGAAGCGCCAAAAAGTAGTTATCTTTGCCATCTTTGTCCGGACGCCAGGCAGAGGGAATCGTCAGACGACCTTTGTCGTCTAGACTATGACGAAACTCGCCAATAAATCCCCCTGTTTTGAATATGCTCATATCGACTAAATTAAACCAAAGACCCCCAAATCACCCCATTTCGCCCCACTAGTCAAGCAATTTTCTCTGGTACTCAATTTTTATAAAAATACATAAGTTTCTTTTAATAATATACTTATGTATTTATTTAAGTTTTTTATTTAATTTTTAATCAAAAAATATTCCCCACAGCACCCCACAACGGACTTCGTGCATTGCAAATCATAGGCACCTCAAAAAACGTCCGACATTTGCCCAAAATCAGAAGGTGTCTCATACGATTCTGTAACTTTATGAGGCTATTCCTAAAATAGTTGATTTTTCAGCTATGTTTTAGTTGCGGCGCTTGTAGGTTACCTGGCGATGAGATTTACGATTTTTGAGCCCTTCCGAG